>JBAPQU010000206.1:0-4498 GCA_049280795.1 Candidatus Sulfotelmatobacter sp. | reverse complement strand
GCCGGAGCCGCATCTCCGCCACCGCCGCTGTCCACCGCATCTGCCGCCACCGCTGCCGCATCGGCATTGGCGTCAGCACGAGCCGCATACGCCGCCTGCAACTGCTGCGAAATAATGTAGTCCGTCAGCCAGTAGTAAGGCGCGGCGTAAACCGGGTAAGGATTCCACCATCCGCCATAGAATCCCCACCACGGCGATCCACCCCAACCCCAGAGTCCGACGCCCCAGGCAAGCGGCGCTCCCCAGGGATGGAAGCCCCATCCGTAAAATCCAGGGTGGTACCAGACGCCAGGGTAGTAGCCGAAATACGTGTGTCCGCCCCAGCCATAGCCCCGATAGAGGCCCACATGGTAGCGGCCGCCGTAAAAGGAAGTGCGCGAGTAGTAGGCGTGCCCGCCGCGTGTCACATAGGCGCGCTGCACATAACCGCCATGCCTTCCAACGTTCACGACGCGCGCTCCGTTGTGTTCACCCACAACCCTGCTGCCGCCGTGGAGTCCATGCTCGATGTGCATGCCGCCGCGGTCAATCGAACGAACCGATCCATTCGGACGAATGCTCGCGTGCCCTCCACCTTTAAGCGAGACATTCCGCCCCGGCGGAGTATGGCTTCCCGCACCACCCGCATGGGCTGTTGTGCCAGCGTGGGTGGTCGTTCCGGTGTGCGTGGTTGTACCAGTATGCGTTGTAGTCCCGCCCGCATGCGTCGTCGTACCCGTGTGGGTCGTCGTACCTGTGTGGCTTGTGGTCCCTCCCGCATGCGTCGTTGTGCCCGTGTGGGTCGTCGTACCAGTGTGGCCTGTCGTCCCGCCCGCGTGCGTCGTGGTGCCCGTATGGGTTGTCGTTCCTGCGTGGCTTGTCGTGTTCGAATGCGACGGCGTTGACGTATGCGACTGCGTTGCTCCATGAGAGGGCGCCGACGCATGCGATGGCGCGCTCACGTGTGGTGCCGCCTTGGGAGCGGGTGCGCTCCCACCTTTTTTCTGGCCCCAGGCAAGCGCCGGAACCACAAAACACAACAGCAGCACTATCCACTGCTGCGGCCTCTGTCCACTTTTCGAAGTCCGATACATTACAGCCTCCTGTGCATCTAAGCTTGTTCCCGCCATTTTTATCCCCAAACTAAAATTGACGTCCCGAATCCGCAGTGTAATGCCGCCCCGGATTTCATCTACCTTAAACACGAAGCTCGCCGATTCGGCGCGCGTAATTAAAATTTAATTTCAAGAGCCGGGGGGGAAGACCCGCAAGACGTGTGAACCGGTCCCGAACAGAAGCTACCGGCCACTCATATTCTTGAGGCGAAAAAACGTTATCAGAAGTAGGCCACTCCGCGCAATCATTCTGTAGGTCAGCTATTAACAGTTCAGCCACTCCCAGGCGCCACATACTTTCGGTCCTTGCGGACTTGCTTCCCTCCGTTCCCCCGAGTGCTGTAATCTATGCTGTCTTTCGCCGGAGGAACTCTTTGCGCTTCCTGGATCGTCTGCAACCTCTTGCTCTTCTCGTCATGCGCCTGGCTCTCGGCGCGGTCATGGTCGACTTCGGCTATCACAAGGTTTTCGGCGGATTGCACCACCATGTTGAGTTGGTCCGCAGCCTCGGTCTGCCGGGCTGGAGCGCGTACCTCTCCGCCTTCACCGAATTCTTTGGCGGCCTGCTCGTGGTGCTTGGCCTGTTTACCCGTGTAGCGGCTTTCGCCATTTGCATTAATATGTGCGTCGCTATCTGGAAGGTAACCTCGCATAACGGGCTGATCGCGGACCACGGATACGGCTTCGGATTGGCTCTGGCCGCCCTTGCGTTCGCCCTTATCTTTTTCGGCGGGGGCTCGATTGCTTTCGACCACGTCCGCTCTCCCGGTTCGGGTGCAAAGTTCAAATAAACAGCCTTGTGCCTCTCTATGGTGTTTACGACGCTTCTACGCCCGCTAACTACCTTTCCTGTGCGCAACTTTTCAAGCACACCCGGGTTTAACCAACTGCTTGCACTATCTGCAATAAACCTTAAGGTCAGACAGATCGATTGACGTTTCTTTACAAGCGTTTGCGCAAGCGTCTGCTACGGTTGAATCGGGCTCGAACTTGAAATTATGATGGGGTATGGCTAATCTTGCTTGCATCCCAACAGTTTCGCGGGCGCATCTTAACGGTTTGCAATCAAACGTGTGTACTTAACCGATTGGAGGTTGTCTTGAGAAAGTTAGCGCTTCTCGCACCTGTTTTCGCATTCCTGCTCTCCGCCAGTTTTGCAGTCGCCCAGCAGGGCGACATTATGTTCGGCGGTGGCACACTTTTAGCATCGTCTCCCGCTGGTGGCCTGTCGAGCTTTCAATCGCCATCGGAAAAGGGCGGCACTTACCTCAACGTCAGCGGTGACGTCATCGGATTCAAGCATCGCCTGGGCATTGGGATTGAAACCGCCTGGAAGGCGAGTCAGGGGAACTACGCCGATTTTTCCGGCGAGACCTACCGTCCGATCCTCACTGACTTCAACGCCGTCTTCCAGCCGAAGCTGGGCAAGAAGATTGGTGTTGATCTTTTTGGCGGTATCGGCATTGCCAGCACGCGCTTTTACGTTCCCACCATTGTCTCGTGCAGCTATATCAGCGGATGCATCAACTACACCAGCAGTGATCACTTCATGGAGGATTTCGGCGGCGGCCTCCGCTACTACGTGTGGCACCACTTCTTTGTCCGGCCCGAGGTCCACTACTATCACATCCAAAATAATGTGGAGTTCAACTCTGACAGCGTAGTTCGAGTTGGCGCCTCGCTCGGCTACACCATCGGTAACGACTAGGACTGTTTCTGGAGCGTTTTTGGGTGGCACGACTTTCGGTTCTTAGCCTGCCCTGAGCAAGCGAAGCGCGCCGAAGGGTGCCACCCAGATTCGATAAAGGCGTGGGCTTTGGCCTCTGAGGATTCCGCCGCCGCGGCCGCTGCGCGCGATGCTACCGCTCTGGCAGGTATAATCCAAACCTGAACCCAGTAATGAAAGGTACGGTATTGAGAAAGTTAACGCTTCTTGCACACGTTTTTGCTTTCTTGTTCTTCGCGCATTTTGCAGTGGCCCAGCAAGTCGACATTATGGGCGGCGGCGGCACCTTGATGCAGCCCTACACCAGCAATAGCTCGCAATCCTTCACCCAGTTGGCGGAAACCGGTGGGGTTTATTTGAATGTCGGCGCTGATTACGTGGACAACGACCGCCGCTTCGGCCTTAACCTCGAATCCTCCTGGCGGTATCACCGGGCCAGCTACTACGGCTACGAGAGTTATCGGCCGATCCTGACGGACATCAACGTCCTCTTCCAGCCCAAGTTGAACAAGAAATTCGGCCTCGACTTCATGGCCGGCGTCGGCGCGGACAGCACCCGCTTCTACCTGCCCACCACGGTCACTTGCGGACATTTTTCCGGCTGCGTCTTATACACCAGCACCGACCACTTCATGGAGCACTTCTCCGGTGGTCTCCGCTATTATTTCTGGCACGATTTCTTTATCCGCCCCGAGGCGAACATCTACCACATACACGGCAACACCAATAACATGACCGGAGGCTTCAACTCCAACTTCGTGACCCGCGTAGGCGCCACCATCGGATACACTTTCGGCCGCTAAACGTTTTCGTGAGGGGCGCGGTGCATGCGTGCAGCACGTTGAATATAGCTGAGCCCGTGAAGGGACTTTCCAGCGTATCGTAAGAGCTACCGCGAATGTAGGGAGTACCGTGGAAGAGCGGCGCTTCAGCGCCGCGTAAGCAAACTTTAGATCCAGGGGCTTCAGCCCCCGCGATAGCTCCGATAAATCCACCTAAACAAAAAGGCAGCGTCCCAAGACGCTGCCTTCGTTTTTCCCTACTCCAAAACTCTACGGTTCTTGCATGCAAATCTCAGCTTCGTGAATCGCCGCGTCGATATGCTCGATCGCTTTGGCACGATGGCCATGGAACTCGCCGTCGGCGTGCTCCATATGCTCGCGCGCGCCTCGCAATGCTTCCAGAGCATGCTCCACTCGCGGATGCGGTGGTGGCGCCGGGGCGGCTAGTGCTGGACTGATCGCAGCCGCCACAGGAGCCGTCGCCGCCTTCGGACTGGCTGCCGCTGCCGAGAAAGCCAAGGTTAACAGGATGGTCACCACGATCAATAGAGTCAAGAACCCAATTCTTTTCATACGTTTCCTCCTCGTCTGAATTTCCGGCCAGACGACGCCATGAGAATCAATGAAGCCACGGACACATCTCTCTTGCACGCCCGCGCCACCCGCACAGTATATTCGCGCTCAAGCCAAATTCGGCTGTGTATGAGTTGACTCTTAAGGTGCTCACCCCACACCGAGTTCGCAAACGGTCCAGCGGAAACGCAGGCAGTGACGTGGACGAGCGGCGCTTCAGGGTTGCAGGAGAAAGGTTTGGCAAAAATGTTGGGCAATTGCTTTTGGGTGGCGCAGCGGTTCACCGCTGCGATGAGCACTTGTTTTTCAGAACTGGCTTTCGC
>JBAPQU010000205.1:0-2800 GCA_049280795.1 Candidatus Sulfotelmatobacter sp. | reverse complement strand
TAGTTAATATCGAACTGCTCCTGATGCACTGCCGGATCGCTCTTCACTATGATGGTCCGCTTGGTCATCTCTTCCATCTCGTTCAGCAGGCGGCCGTTGTTGGCTTTCAATTCCTTGGCCACATCTGGATGCACGCGCAGCATCACGTCTTCCTGCTCCAGATGCTTCGCCATCTTGCGCATCTCCACGTAAATCTCGTTGGCCACGGTGGTCAGCGACTTAACATAGCCAGTCGATTGACAGTAGGGACAAGGCGCGCCGATTGTCCGCTCCAGCGATTGTTTCACTCGCTTGCGGGTAATCGCGACCAGGCCGAAATCGTTAAACTGCAGGACTTTCGACGGCGCGCGGTCATGCCGGAGTTCTTCTTCCAGCGCCTGCATCACCCGCTGCCGGTTGCGGCGCTCATCCATATCAATGAAGTCGATGATGATGATGCCGCCCAGATCGCGCAGGCGAATCTGCCGCACGATCTCCTTGATCGCGTCCACGTTGGTCTTAACGATCGTGTCTTCCAGCCGCGAAGTCTTGCCGACGTATTTGCCGGTGTTGATGTCGATGGCCACCAGCGCTTCGGTCTGGTTGATCACGATGTAGCCACCGCTCTTCAGCCATACTTTCGACTTGAGCGCCTTGTCCATCTCTTCTTTCAGGCCGAATTGTTCGAACAGCGGCGTCTCTTTGGTAAAGAGCTTCACGCGTTTCACGAGGCCCGGCTGGAAGCGGTTGAAGAAGCGCAGAATGCGCTCGTATTCCGTCTCGGTATCCACCCAGATCACAGAAAAGTCGGACGTGACCTGATCGCGGAGAATGCGCTCGACCACGTTCAAATCGTGATAAATCAGCGCTGGCGGCTTGGAAGCTTCGGCACGGGTCTTGATGTCGTTCCACAACCCTTTCAGGAAGTGGATATCGGCGCGCAGCTCTTCTTCGGGCGCATTCTGGGCGGCGGTGCGGACGATGAAGCCGCCGTGTCCGTTCTCGCGCTCGCTCATCACGATGCGCTTCAAGCGCTGGCGCTCTTCGTCCGACGCAATCTTGCGCGAAACGCCGGTGTGGTTCACCGTCGGCATATAGACCAGAAAGCGCCCGGGCAGAGCGATGTGGCTGGTGATGCGCGCGCCTTTCTTGGCGATGGGCTCCTTGGCAATCTGCACCAGAATTTCCTGGCCTTCTTTCAACAGATCGCTGATCTTCGGAACTTCATGCGACTCACGGCGCGGGAAGCGCCGTCCACCACCGCCACGCCGGCCTCCGCCACGCCGGTCAAAACCGGGGCGCGGACGCGGCGCGCGCTGCGTGTAACCAGCCGTTCCCGCCGGAGCTCGAACTTCAGCCCGCACATCGACGTTGCCGCTTCCACCAGCTTCGGCATCGAGCAGCGCCTCGGCTTCCGCTTGCGCCTCTTCCAGTTCCAATTCCTCGGAGTCTTCTTCGTTCTCGTGTGCGGCTCCCTCCGCAGGCGCTATGCCCGCCTCGGCGAGAGACGACATGTGAATCTCATCCACGGTGGCGCGCACATCCGAAAGCTCGCGCTGCGCGGTTTCGGAATCAGACTGACCCGCCGCTCGCGTCTCCTCTTCAAACTCGTCATAGCCCTCATCGGACGATTCTTCGTAGCGGACGGTATCGGCTTCCTCTTCGTCGATGGTTTCTTCAGCGAGCGTCCCGGGAGCTGCGAAAGCAGGCGCTTCCCGCTCGTGAGCGGCAGCCGCTGGCCGGTCTGAATGCTCGCGGACGGGAACCACTAGATCCTCTTCTTCTTCGACAAATTCTTCAGTAACCTGCGCCAAATCCTGAGCTGGCGCTGCGCTACGAAATTCGCGGTTCCAATCCACGGAAGTCGAAGCGGCCTCAGCGTGTTCCTCCTGCACCGGCTGCGCATCGTGGTGCTGCTCATGCAGAGGCTCGGCCGAACTTGCGGCAAAAATCGGCTCGTCTTCCGGGAACGTCGCAGCGACCGGTGCGGCCGATTCGACATACGACTCGGAAGTTCTTTCTGAAGGTTCCGGATCAGGTTGGGAAGTCCGAGCCTGATGGAAATCCTGCTCATGCACAACCGAGGGCGGTGTCATGCCGCGGTATTTGGAAATCGATTCCCCCGGCAGCAATATCGGCTGGTATCCGGCCGGCGGCCCAAACTGAGAAGATCGGCGTGGCTCCTGAGGACGCGGCGCAACCGGCGCAACACTTTCAATCACAGGCCGCGGCGCTTGTGGTTCGCTGACGCGATCCCGTCCCCCGTTTCGACCATCACTCCTGCCGTCTCTGCCATCACGACGCCCACCACGCCGGCGGCGGCGGCCTCGATAACCACCCCGGTCGCGATCTCTACCTTCGGAAGACTCTTGCCCCGAGCTTGCCGGCGCGGCTCCGGCATCGTGTTCCCCACCTTCAGAACCTTGCTCAAATGCGGATTCGCCTTCGCCGGCGTTCGCATCGGCGCGAGCATCGAGGTGCTGATCCAATTCTTGAGGCACCGCAGTCTGTGCCGGTTGCCGCATATCCTGCACGCCGCGATTCGCCGGAACCGCGTCGGTCAAATCCTCGTCGTGTTCTTCCAACTCCATAAAGTCGGAAACGTAGAGGAAGGCGTCGCGCTCCAGGCCGATATCGACGAAGGCGGACTGCATGCCGGGCAGCACGCGCGTTACACGGCCTTTATAAATGGACCCGGCTAAGGTGTATTCATTTTCGCGCTCGAGGTAGATTTCCGCGAGCAGATCGTCTTCCACCAGTCCCACCTTGGTTTCGTGTGGCGTGGAAGATACAAACAACTCTTTGTTCATGGACACTCCGG
>JBAPQU010000204.1:0-21825 GCA_049280795.1 Candidatus Sulfotelmatobacter sp. | reverse complement strand
CAACTACAACCTGTCGGCAGCGGCGCGCATGGGCAAAGACTGGGACAGTACACTGGGAATTGCCAATGGCTCCGGTCCGGTCTTTCCCGGATTTGTGTTCAACAGCAGCCCCTATCCGAGTTTCGGCGAGAACGATGATGCCCAGGATGTGGACAATACGATCGCGCTGAACGACATCGTTCACTGGCAGCATGGTGCACACAGCCTCGACTTTGGAGGTGAAGTGCAATATCACCAATACTCGTTCGTCAGCAAAATCGGAGGTACCTGCAGCGGCACATCTGGATGCTTTAATTTCTACCCTAACCAAACGGCATCGGATATCCCGGACGAGGGTAGCGACGGGAACGCGTTCGCCGCGTTCCTCCTGGGGCAATCGGGTACCGCGAACGCTCTGAATCAGATTCATGCGCCGCGCTGGATTGCTCACACCGCAGCGCTTTTTGTACAGGACAACTGGAAGCTGAAATCAAATTTCACCCTCAATCTTGGACTGCGCTGGAGTTATGACACTCCGCGCCACGAAGCGGACGGGGACACCGCTATCTTCAGTCCGACTACGCCTAATCCGGGAGCGGCTGGATTCCCAGGTGCATTGGTCTTCGCCGGAAAGGGAGCTGGACGCAACGGAAACGTTGGGGAAACCTGGGCCCAAACCTATTACAAAGACTTCGAGCCCCGCGTGGGATTTGCCTGGTCGCCCTCATCCATGCACAACTATGTTCTTCGCGGCAGTGCAGGCTTCTACTACGGGCCGCTGGTGTATGCCGACTTCGGCCAGGGAACGCTGCAAGGATTCACCGCCAACCAAACCCTGTTTACTGGAGATCCTCTGAATGGTCCGCAGGTGGATGCGGGGCTGCCCGCGCTGCCGACCACTCCCGACCTCGATCCCACCCAGTCGAATGGCCAGGGGGTGGATTACATTGCGCCGACCTTCGGGCGCCCGGCGATGGTGGGTTCGTGGAACCTGGAAAACCAGGTCCAGCTCCGACCCGATCTCTACTTCTCGCTGGGGTACATTGGCAACCATGCGACGCGTCTGCACGGATTGCTCAACTATCCGAACGACATGCCGCAGAAATATCTGAGTATGGGTGAGTGTCTCAACTGGTGGGCCGTGGCGCCCTGTCCCAACGGCTTCAGTTCACCGCCGATTCAGCCCTACCCCGGCTTCTCCTGCGCATCTGGCTGCACCTACGGAATCAGCGAGCCAGTGGAGCAAGCACTGCGTCCGTTCCCGCAGGTCGGCTACATCAACGAAGACAGCTACCTGCAGAACGTGGGACAGTCCAGTTATGACGCGCTGGAGGCCAAGCTGGAAAGGCGCTTCCACAATGGCCTGAATGTGCTTGTCTCCTATACCTTCTCGAAGACGATCACCGACGCGGACAGTATTCAACCTTTCTACAGCACCCTGCAAAGCCAGGGTGGAACCCAGAATCCCTTTGACCTCAGAGCCGAAAAGGCGGTGAGCAACCAGGACGTTCCCAGCAACTTTGTAGCGAGCTACATTTACGAGTTGCCGGTTGGCCGAGGCAAGCGCTTCCTCGCGGGCACTCCCAAGCCGGTAAACGCGATCATCGGCGGGTGGAGAATCAGCGGCGTGAATCGGTACCTGAGCGGACAGCCAATCAGCTTCTTTGGCGCCAGAGGCATTCCTGGTTTCGACAATGGAATCCGTCCGAACCGTGTGCCAGGTCAGGCCGTGCGACGCCAGGGCTCATTCAACCCTTTCTTGTTCAGCAACACCGGCACTACTGGGTACGATCCGACTTCTGGAGCTTGCACCACCGGATATTGGAACTGCGGCTTTCTTACGGATCCAAACCCGAATCCCGGGCTTAACGTTCCCTACGTCTTCGGGAATATGCCGCGCAACTCTTCCGACATCCGTTCGTTCCCCTTCTACGACGAGGACGTCAGCCTTGCCAAGACCTTCTCGATTACGGAGCGGGTAAAGGCGGAATTCCGCGGAGAGTTTTTCAACGTACTCAACCGCCACGTGTTCAACAAACCAGATTCCGGCGTTCAGGACACGAACTTCGGACAGGTTGGCAGTACGCTTCTTGGACCGAGAAACGGTCAGTTCGTGTTGCGGATTAATTTCTAGGGAGATGTGTGTCCGAGAAATATCCGTATCAGGGCATGCCTTCAGGCATGCCGCTTGCAATGTGAAATTTGGAACCGGCTTCAGCCGTCAAGCCCGTAAGGAAAACCGCAGCGGCTAAAGCCGGTAGTACCTCAGCCGATGTCGGCATCGCTGAAGCGATGCCATGATACGAATCTTTGTTTAAACTGCATCAGTACCCGCTTTCCTGTTTTCCTTTTTCGGATCGGCTATGCTTACGGGTGTGTTTCGTCTTTCGGTGCGATCCCTGACAATCGCTCTGGCCTTACATTTCTGCTGCCAGCTTACAGTCGCGCAGGATGGCGATGCGAAGGCCTGGTTCGAGCAGGGAAACGATGCACTCCGAAAAGGCAATGCCGCCGACGCCGTTCATGATTTTCAGGAGTTCCTTCGGCTACAGCCCGGCTCGGCGGAAGGCTGCTTCAACCTTGGCCTCGCGTTGCAGTCCGCCGGCCAATTGGACGAATCGCTCATCGCGCTGCATAAGGCCGCGTCTCTGCAACCCGGTTTGCATGGCGTGCGGTTGTTCACCGGCATCGTGAGCTACAAGCTGAACCATCTCTCCGCAGCACACGACGATCTCGTGAGCGAGACGCGGCTTGAACCCAAGAACGCGGCTGGCTGGATGTGGCTTGGCGTCGTGGAGTTAGGTCAGAATCACGCCGATGCTGCCGCAGCCGCGCTCGACAAAGCGGCCGTGCTCGATCCCACTAACCTGGACATTCTTTACCATCGAGCCAGGGCTCACTTGCTGATTTCAAAAGCAAGCTACGCGGCGATGTTCAGGCTTAGTCCAGACTCCTGGCGGGTCCATGAAGTGCTCGGGCAGGCGGATGCCGAAGCGTTTCGCACCGACGACGCGATCAGTGAGTTCCGCGTCGCCCTGCGTGCGGCGCCGCATGAACCCGGACTGAACGAGGAACTCGGAGATGCTTGTTGGACGGCGGATAAGTTGCAGGAAGCCGACGATGCGTATTCCGAGGAGATCAAGATCGACTCCGCGAATGCCATTGCCCTATATAAGCTGGGCAGTCTCCGCATAACTCGCAATGATGCGGCCGGTGGTGTCCCACTGCTGGAACGGGCGCTCGCTCTCGATCCGACCATCAGCGACGCGCACTATTATCTGGGAAAAGGCTATGCGGCGTTGGGCAAGGATGACCTCGCCATCGACCACTTCAAGCTTGCAACAAATCCGCAGGGGACCGAAGAACTCAGGATCATGTCGTGGTATCAACTCGCGATGCTGTATCGTAACCTCCACCGTACGCAGGAAGCCGGCGAGGCGCTAGCTGTCTTTCGTCAAATGAAGACGGCGCGAGATCTGCGACGGGAGAGCAAGTTGCAAGAGCAAATCCGGCGGCGCGATCAATTGCCGCGGCAAGAAACGATTCCCGCCACAGCCGATCTCCCGTAGCACAGGCCAGCTTGCCGGATCCAGATCACGGCGTCCTGACGGAAGACCACCCCATTCGAATTGGTTGTGCGGAATTCATCGCCCTCAACGGTGCGTACGTAAGGATCTGGCTGAATTCCATGCCCGCGACGGTTCTAAGGCCCATGCCATCGTGGAGCGGGCGATAGAGTTGGTAGATTGCGGCCGTGGCCGCGAGTGATACGAACGTCCACGCTCCGAAGGCTGAGCGCCCACAGGCGGCCATCGCGAATCTTCACAGAACTATTCAATCACGTCTTGTGTATAAGTTCGCGTCTTTACCGAAAGCATGGGATCGGTTGTTGCCTGGCAGGGCGAACGGTGGACGTGCGAGAGATGGTGACAACTCCTGATCTCACTCGTCCAAAAGGTACTCTGCGGAGCCATGGAAAACGTCATCCCATCTACCTACACCGATGCTTCACCTTCGGCAATGGCGCGACTACAAAATGCGATCCGCGTTGTGCTTGCCGATGACGAGCGGCTTGCCCGTGAAAAGTTGCGCCTTCTACTTGCCTCGGAACCTGGAATCGAGATCGTTGCCGAATGCGGCGACGGCGCACAGGCTGTCTCGGCAATTCGAAAGCATCAAGCTGACCTCGCGATCCTCGATGTGTAAATGCCGGGCATGGACGGATTTGAGGTCTTGAGCCAGCTTTCCTCCGACGAAATGCCCGTTGTCATCTTTGCTACGGCGTACGACCAATATGCGCTGCGCGCCTTCGAAGCGAACGCGCTCGACTACTTGCTGAAGCCCTTCGATCGGGAGCGTCTCCACAATGCCATGGAAAAAGCCAGACTGCACTTAAGCGGCTCTCAGAACCGTGAGATCACGCGCCGCATCCTTGATTTGTTAGCGCAAATCGTTCCTGGAATTCCTGTTCCGGCTCCGGGTGAAAGCCGCCTGGTGATTCGAGAAAAAGGCCGGATCGTATTTTTGAACCTGGATCAGATCGATTGGATCGACGCATCCGCGAATTATGTTCGACTGAACATGGGCAAGGAATCCCATCTCGTCCGCGAGACTATTGGCAAAATTGCCGAACGCCTGGACCCCAACCACTTCGTTCGCATTCATCGCTCGACAATCGTCGATGTCCGAAAAATAAAAGAGCTGATTCCGGTGAACAGCGGCGAGTACATCGTGGTGCTTAGAAACGGCAAAGAGCTATCCTGCAGTCGCGGCCACCGCGCTGCCTTGCAGGGCCTGATCGATAGAAGTTCCTGAAGGCATCCCGGAAGGGCGACGGCGCACGGAAACGAGCTACTTGTGCCCGCCTTTCTTTTCCGCGGCTTTCTTCTGCGCCTCCACCGTCCAGGGTGGAACAACGCCGTTTTCACGGGCATAAGCCACTGCCTGGCCAAGATGCTCGTGCGCATCGGCCACCAGGATATACACGACATCGCCCGCATTTGCCTGCGGACCCAGTTTTGGCAATAACTTTGCGAAATCGGCGTTGCTCATGCCGCTGATAGCGTTCTGTGCGAACTCCCAGGATTTGTCCAGCTCGGCAATGATCTGAGTTTTATCGGTGGTTGATTTCTCGAATGTCTTTCCATCGAAGCCTTCCGGCTTCGGCGCTCCCATCAGGGCAAGTATCCCATAGCGCTCGCCGGCGACATGGAGGAACAATTCCGCGAAAGAACGAGAATCCGCAGAAGGACGCCAGTTGAATTTCTCAGCGGGAATTGCTTTCGCAAGATTGCTGAACTTCTTCTGTACGGCTTCGAGGTCAAGCAGGGACTGCGGTTTCATGTCATAACTGGGGGCAGTGGAGTCCGAGGTTGCCGCAGGCGAATTTTGTGCCGAAGCAAGAACCAGTCCCTCACTCATAATCAACGCAATGCACACGAATGCCCAGCTAATCTTTTTCATATTCGATCCTCCTCTATTGAAGTGCCGGGTAATAGACGAGGGCGGCAGACAATAGTCTCCACTGTTGATGCTGTGTTTTTGTGCATTCGTGCAAGCGAATCCGCTGTTGGTCCCATGGTTATCTTCGAAGGCCCCACTGCGCGCTAAAGCGCCGCATACGCGAGAAAACGTATGCTAAACTGCGAACTTGAGTCCAATTCTTCTCTCCATCTGGCAAGAGGGGGAGTGCACGGTGCGTTTGGCTTTCTGGCTTTTCTGCATTTTTATCCTGATTCCGATTCCTTGCTGTGCGGTTTCACCCACGGACTATTACAACCACGTGGTGTTTGATAACAGCATCACGCCCGATTATTACTACTACAGCAGCGGTCGGTCGGTGAGCCCGAGCGTGGTTCAGTTGCTCTCGGGCGCTTTGCCGGTTGAAAAAAAGAACTTTTTCACGGCTCCGAATGCCCTGCGCTTACAGTGGCAATCCACAGTTGGGGGCAGTTGGGAGGCTGAAGTGCGCGTGGTGAGTATGCGCAATCGGCCAACCGACTTTCGAGGCGACACACTTTACTTGTGGTGTTATTCGCCGGAAGCGATTCCTGCCGCCGACTTGCCGTTTATTCAGCTGGAGGATGAACAGCATGACTTTACTGCTCCGCTCAAACTAGATGGCATTGCCGGCGATATGCCCGCCAAACATTGGGTTCAGATCCGGCTGCCGTTGAGTGAGTTTGAAACGGCTTCCATTCATCCCTTTCAGCCGCGCACTCTGCACAGCGTGCACTTCGGCCAGAGCGAGGCCGATAACACGCCGCACACCTTAATCATCGACGAGATCAAAATCGACGATAAGAGTATTGCGTCGCCGGTTGCACCTGAAGTCCGGAGTGTTCCGCGCGCGCCGCAGAACGTGCGCGCTAAAGGGTACGACCGGCATATCGACATTAGCTGGGATGCAAGTGAGACCGAAGATCTGCAAAGCTACGCGATTTATCGGTCTCTCGGGGGACACAAATTCGAGCCGATCGGAATTCAGAGCAAAGGTATTAATCGCTATACCGATTTCGTAGGGCGTTCGGGAGTAAAAGCTTCTTATCGTGTGAAGGCGGTGGATCGCTCCTACCGGCAGTCTGCCATGTCCGAAACAGCAACGGCAGAGACTCGGGAATTATCCGACGATGAATTGCTCGATATGTTGCAGGAGGCCTGCTTTCGCTATTACTGGGAGGGGGCCCATCCGGATGCCGGGGCGACGCTGGAAAATATTCCGGGAGACGATCGCATCGTGGCGACCGGCGCGACAGGCTTTGGCATTATGGCTCTCATTGTGGGGGTAGATCGCGGATTCATCACTCGCGGTCAGGGTATTGAACGTCTCTCGAAAATCCTGGACTTCCTCGAGAAAGCGCCTCGCTACCATGGCGTATGGCCGCACTTTCTGAATGGCTACACGGGTCAGAGTATGTTGGTTTTTGGCATGTTTGATAACGGCGGCGATCTGGTGGAGACGTCATTTCTGATGGAAGGATTGTTGGCCGCGCGCCAGTATTTCAAGGGAGCCAGCGAAGTTGAACAAAGCGTGTACCAGAGAATAACTCACCTCTGGGAGACGGTGGAGTGGGACTGGTATCGACGTTCGCCACAAGATAAGGCGCTGTTATGGCACTGGTCTCCGCAATGGTCGTGGTATATCGATCATCGGCTGACCGGCTTTAACGAAACTATGATCACTTACCTGCTGGCGATCGCGTCGCCTACGCATGGTGTTCCGGCTGATCTCTATTACACGGGATGGGCGGGCCAGTCGCCGGCCGCGGTTGCCTATCGAAGTGGATGGTCGGGCTCAACCGAAGGAGATCATTACCGGAACGATCATACGTACTACGGTATCAAGCTCGACGTGGGAGTGGGCACGGGTGGACCGTTGTTCTTCACGCAGTATTCGTACATGGGTTTCAATCCTCGTGGCATTCACGATCGGTTCACTGATTATTTTGAGAACAACCGCAACATAGCGCTCATTAATCTGGCGTATTGCGAAGCCAACCCCAGCCACTTCCAAGGTTATGGTGCGAATGATTGGGGTTTGACGGCGAGCGACGACCAGTTAGGTTATTTCGCTCATGCTCCGGATCCGTCGAATGACGATGGCACGATCACGCCCACAGGCGCTCTCTCATCGTTCCCCTATACGCCCGAGGCTTCCATGGCTGCGCTCAAATTCTTTTATCGCGACCTTGGAGACCGATTGTGGGGGGTTTACGGACCGCGCGACGCGTTCAATCTTTCCCGCAACTGGTTTTCTCCTATTTACATGGGCCTCGATCAGGCACCGATTGTGGTTATGGTCGAGAACTATCGCAGCGGCCTGGTCTGGAAAATGTTTATGTCTAACCCGGAGATTCAACCCATGCTGGATAAGATTGGTTTCCAACCGGACAAGGCGGCGAGTGCGTCGGCCACGACGCATTAGCCTGACCATTTCTCGCTGCAGTTGTGGAAGCGTATTTCCCCACCAATTTCCAGCAACCCTTTTCTCCTCCCGGTGCATCCCACTTCGCCGCCTTCTAGAGAGCACGGCCGCAACTTCGTCGAAACATGGCCGGCAAATGCAATTACTGGATGCCGTGAAGCGATCCGGTAGGCGATCGCGTGCCGTTGAAGGAGCGTGTGTTGCCTGCATTTTCGGTACGCGCGATCGGGAAGAGGAGAATTTTATGAGTCGGTCGAGTTTGGCAGTCCACGTCGCACTGCTGGTCGTTTGCATGTTAGCAACCGCCGCATCCGTGCAGGCTCAATACCGAGCTTCGCTGCGGGGAACGGTAAAAGATTCCGAAGGCGCGGTGATTCCCGGTGCGACCGTGACATTAATAAATACGGGTACGAATGCTACCATGACGTCGGTCACCGACGCGAACGGCATTTACAACTTCAATGCACTCCCGCCGGCTCCCTACCGAATCACTGTGGAACACGAAGGGTTTACCAAGAAGGTATTGGAGCATGTCGTCATTATTCCCGAGCAGCTGAATGGGCTCGACCTGCAGCTTGATGTGGGCCAGGTTCAGCAGACTATAACAGTGTCTGGTACAACCCAGCCGCTCGACACGGAGACAGCGACCGTGAGTGGAACCGTCACGAGCAACCAGATTCAGCACATGCCGTCTTTTGGGCGGGACGTTACAAAACTCGCGCAACTGGCTCCTGGCTCTTTTGGGGATGGTTCGCAGGCCGCCGGCACGGACAACTACAATCTTCCCGGCACCCAGACGCAGGCAGGCGCTTCCGGTGGCAATGATGGCATCTTCAAGACCGAGAATGGCGCGCAGATTATTTCCAATGGCAACCAGTCGGAGAACAACGGCATTTCGATTGACGGCATCAGCACCACAAGCGCTGTTTGGGGCGGTGCCACCGTTATCACTCCGTCAGAGGATTCCGTTGACAATGTAAAAATCGTTTCGAACAGCTATGATGCCGAGGATGGCCGCTTTGCCGGCGCCCAGCTTAAGATCACTTCAAAGAGCGGGACTAATAACTTTCACGGTAGCCTCTTCTTCACCGCTCACCAACCGAATCTGAATGCCTATCAGCCATACAACGGCTACGGCAATCCCACGCTGAGAGACGACAATCAGTTCAATCAGTTCGGCGGCAGCATCGGCGGCCCTATCTGGAAAAATAAGATCTTCTTTTTCTTTAACTATGAGACGGTGCGCGAGCCTAACTCCAACCTCACGGGCAACGGGTGGTATGATACCCAGGCTTTCGACGCTCTGGCGCCTGCTGGAAGCATCGCCGCGACGTATCTCCAATTTCCTGGCAATGGCGTCATCAATCGCGGCATCAGTCCAAATAGCAACTGTGCCGCTGCAGGCCTGACCGAAGGGGTTAACTGCGTAACGATTCCCGGCCAGGGAATCAATGTCGGTACGCCTTTGACAACGGGTTTGCGTACACAGGATCTGGGCTGGACGAGCGTAAGCAACCCCGGTTGCGGAGGTAGCGGCACTGGCTGCCCCAACGGACTGGGCACTATCGCCGATCTTGCGAATTACATAACCTCGAACCCGACCACCTTTACCGCTGTCCAATATAACGGCCGCGTCGATGCGGATGTTACCAGCAAAGACCGAATCGGCGCTGCCATCTATTGGGTCCCGCTATCGAAGACCGATTACAACGGCAACCGTGCCTACGATCTCTTCCACCATTCGCAAATCAATGATGCATTCTCTGCAATCTGGAATCACACCATCTCCGCGTCATTTCTGAACGAAGCTCGTGTGAATGCAGCGGGATGGCGCTGGAATGAAATTTCCGACAATCCGCAGTCGCCGGTTGGACTTCCGGTAGACAACATCGGCCAGATCGGCAGCATCACGCCAAATCAATTCGGGCCCCCTGTGGGCAGCATCCAGAATCAGTGGACTTATACCTACAAGGATGTGGCCACGAAGGTTCTGGGGCGTCACACGATTAAGTTTGGTGGTGAGGCAACGCGCCTCTTCTACCTGCAGAACAATGTCTCGAACGGTAACGGCGTGCCAGCCTACTTTTTCTTCAACATGTGGGACTTCCTCAACGATGCACCACACAACGAGACAGGAAATTTCAGTCCTACCACCGGGGAACCTACGACCGAGCGGCAGGATGACCGCACAAATATCCTGGGCTTCTTTGCTCAAGACGATTTCAAAGTAAAACCGAACCTGACGCTTAATCTAGGCCTGCGCTGGTCCTACTTCAGTCCACTCTCTTCCAAAGAGAACAACATGCTGATGGCCACGCCAGGCGCAGGAGCGGATTACATGACTGGATTGGTCATCCACAAAGGGGACTCGTGGAACGCGCAGAAAGATAACTTCGGACCACAAGTCGGTTTTGCCTGGAGTCCAAATGGATACAACAATAAACTCGTGGTTCGCGGCGGCTACGGGTTGAGCTACAACCAGATAGAAATCTCTATTTCATCGAACATCGTGAATAATCCAGGGCTGGCGGTAGCGCCGGACTTCAACATGCCCACACCGACCTCACCGAATCCGGGCATTGTTTACGCCCTTTCGTCGGGTGCACACGACCTTTTTGGCTATCCTCCGAACTCAAACGCCATCTCAACTTTTGGCGCAAATGGGCTACCTACGACCGGTACGGTCGGGGTCGAAATCTTCCCCAACACCCTTCCCACCACGATGGTTCATCACTACTCCCTCGATACCCAATATGAGTTGGGCCGAGACTTCGTGATGACGTTGGGATATCAGGGAAGCTTGTCGCGTAACATCTACTTCCACGAGAATCCGAATGCTGTTCCCGCAACCAGCGGCTTCACACTTAACCCCCAGATCAATGGCGGTGACTATTGGGGAGTCGGCGGTCGAGCCAACTACAACGCCATGCTCACGGAGTTGAAGCATCAGTTCTCACACCAGTTTATGGCCGATGCCCAGTTCACCTGGTCCAAGAGCATGGATACCAGCTCCGCGCCGTACTCGGAACAGCCCTACCCGTATGACCTTAATCTCGATTACGGGCGCTCCGACTACAACGTCGGCAAGGCGTTCAAGATCTTTGGCATGTGGCAGCCGGTCTTCTTCCACGGTGACAATTGGGTGGAAAAGATTGCCGGCGGCTGGTCGCTCAGCGGCATCTTCAATCTTCACTCTGGATTTCCCTGGAGCCCTGAGGTTAACGTTGTCGGCGGAAACCTCTATTGCGGAGAATGCGGTTATTCGACGCTATTTCCAGCTTCCGCTTTGGGTGGTGCAGGGACCAGCACCAGTAACGATGCATTCAAGGGGCCGAATAGTTCGAACTTTCCTTTGACTGCAACTCAGGGGAATGCGTCGGCGTATTTCTCCACGCCAACTTATACTCCCTACAATTGCAACACCTGCTACGGAACTGCGCTGCCTCAGCCTCCCGGGGTCCATCGCAACTCGCTCAATCTTCCTGGATACAGAGATGTGGACCTGACGGCGGCAAAGAGTTTTGGTCTGCCAAACAATCGAGTACTCGGGGAGAATGCCAGGCTCGAACTCCGAATGGACGCTTACAACGTGTTCAACAATTTGAATTTAAACCCGAACAGTATCTCGAATAACATTAGCAACTCGAACTTCGGCACGATTACAGGCGCGCTCGCGGGGCGCGTAGTTGGGCTTACGGCGCGCTTCAGCTTCTGAGAAATGTTGCAGTGGGCTCTACGAGATTACTGACATCCGCTGCACGCCGGCGTTCGTGGCGTGTAGTAGCCCAAGGACACCGTGCCCGTAGGAGCGATCACATTCGTCAAGTCCGTTTCCACGAAGAAACCGTGGCCCGAATCGATGGCGTAATACTCCGCCGCGAATGGGGAGAATACGAACGGTCCGGTGAAGGTGCCTGCGGAGCGTCCGTTGGCGTCAGGCGCGGCGGCGAACGTGCCGGTAAACGGGGCGTCGAGTGAAGGCAAGAAATTAGCGTCGAAATCCAGAAGCCCGGATAAAGTGCCGGTCGATGCCGTGGCGGTCATTGGACCTTCGCCTGCATTAAACAGAAGTCCGTTTTGCTGGACTACGTCAACCCCGTAGGTGCCGCCGAAGGTGAGGGGCGCGGCAGCTTGCGGATATGCGATTCCAGCTCCAAGAAATCCGTAGTTGATGTCTCCCGAGGCAAGAACCAGCGCGGGATTCCCGTTGCCGGTAAGGAAGAGGAAGAATAGAGGGGCGAAACTCCCCGTTGGTTCAGGGACGAAGTGGTTGAAAGCCGCGCGCACGTGGCCGTCTCCAGGATGGGTAACGGTATACACTCCACCAAATGATGCGCTGATCTGTGTACCGGCTGTGCCTTCAGCCTGATTTGCCTGCAGAAATGTATCGGTAATTGCATTTGTGATATTGCCTGCGCCGTCGGCGGTGAACACACCCACCGAAGTTGCGCTGGCTGGAAAATAGGTGCCGAAAGTGAGGTCCTGACCTGGGACCCCAAACACGTACGTCCCCGAGAACACGGAATCACCCGTAAAAGTGCCGGTGGCAGAACCCTGACCGATGGCTAGTCCAATAGTCGAACCAATGCCGCCAGTATCGCTCTCAATCAACTTGATGTGAGTGGCATCGACAATGTAGCCCGTGAACGTATAAAGGCCCGAAGAAAAGAGGGGTATGTTCAGGCTTATCGTGACCGCGCCGTACGGATCAGGATTCGATACGGTGCCGGTAACTGTGGCCGAGTCAGTAATACTTCCCGCGATGTTCTGGTCGCCCACGCTGCCGTTTCCGGAGATGACATTAGGCGAATCAATATTAAAGATGCCACCGAAGGCTGTGGGCACGGCCTGGAAAAGATCGGTACCGCTCACCACAAAGGCGTAGCCGGCCGTAGGCGCGGTGACGCTGCTGGTCTGCAAATCCATGGTTCCGGTAGCAGCGATGGAGAGGGTGGATGTTGGAAGCGCGGTGATCAGAGTCTGCGAACTGGAGAGAAATACGAAGTTGAATAGCTCGGTGCCGTTGGCGCCAAGATCTTGATCTGTGGTGTTGATGTTGAGCGTTCCTCGTCCATCGATTCCGAGGAAATAACTGCCCCCGGTGATCGCGTCTGGCTTGGAGAGGTATGCGCCAGAAGTTCCAACGTTGGGGTCGAAGAAGTTGAGAATTTGCTCACCGGAGGCGATGTTACCTTTGCCATCGAGGACGACTACTCCGGCAAACTGGTAGGGGTTGAACGCCGAATCCATTCCCTGTGCTTGCAAAACATAGGTGCCTTTCAGCATGGCGGTGAAACCAGTGACGACAAGTCCCGCGACAACATTTTGAGTGTGAGCCGCGGTCGCGAACGCCAAAATGGTGACGGGCAGGCTGCTTCCAGGAAAGGCTGTTGGCGGCGTGTAGGTGACGGCTGTGCCGCTTGCGGTGTGCGGCGCGCTGAGTGAGCCGCAGGGACTGCTCGTGCCCGCGGCCGGAAGCGCGCACTCCAAAGACCAATCCACTCCACTATTGCTGGAGTCATTGGTTACAACCGCTGTGAGAGTTGCGGTGGCATTGATGGCAACCGCGGCCGGTGGCGCGGGCTTAAAGGCGATGGTGACGGGCGTCGCGGCCGGAGCCGTTTGGTTTTTTACGCTCGTACTACCGCTGCTGCTGCATCCGGCCATCAGCAAAAGCATCGCGGCTGGCAGAAGAAAATAAATCCCTTGTCTGGTTGCCATTGCCAACCTCCTAGCGTTCAATAGCCTGCGCATAAGTACCACTGGATTAACTCCCAAACTCACCTGACAACTCGAACGCAAAGGCCGCATCGCGTCGCAGGTCATTGTCCCGTACCTCGCAGATATATCGTTTGGACGCTGCCGAGGGTTGCGGATCCCTCGCTGGTTCCCTGCGTGTAATTAATGGTGACGCTTCCGGCGTTGAATCCCACCGCTCCCGAATCAAAAGTCAGGGTCAGAACGCAACTGTTGCCGGGCGCCAGGGTAAAAGGACAGTTGTCCGTTTCGGTGTAGTTGCCTTTGACCACAACCTTGCCGGTAAAGAACACGCTCAGCGGAGACGCTATAGTTCCATCGTTCGTGAGCGTAATGGTCTGCGGGGGAGGCGGTATGCCCAGCGATATCACCACAGTGCCAAAATCCAATCCCGCGCTGGGAGACATTCGCAGAGGGCTCGCCGGATTTGCTTTTAACTCCACCGGAAAGCGTCCGCTATCGATTTCGCAGTTGGAGGCGACTCCATCAGCGGAACTGCATTGCAAGGTATTCAGTTGCACGAAAAAGTCCAGGCCGTTGTTGGCGAAATTAGCCATCGTGTACGGCTGCGGGACGTACGTAATATCCAAGCTGCATGAAGCTTGGGGAGCGAGCAGAAGTCCCATGCAGGTTTCCGAAGAGATTTGGAAATTTGGCTGCAAGCTGGTCGGATCACCATCGCAGTTGTAAGTGATGGTGTTGTTTGTGTCCGCGGCTAAAGTGCTGGTGCTACCGGTGGTGATATTGCTGGGACTGGCGGATCCGTTGCCCACCACCTGCAGCCCACCTACCGCGCTGGTGTCTTGCAACGGGTGTGGCAGGGTCAAGTGGGGCACGTTGCCGCTGATAGTCTTCGGCGGATTGAGGCATGGGGCGAAATCGAGAATCTGGATGGGATTCGCGCTGAAGTTAGTGAACGTAAGCGAATGAGGAGGGCTCGATTCCGAGAGCGCTTCCGCACCAAAGTCGATTTCAGGGACGGACGGCTCGATTGCGCTTGCCCCGAAACCTGAGATGGGCACAGCGAATGCCGTGTTTGTATCCGCACTCGCAGGACTATTCACGGTCAAGGTCGCGGTGAGCGGAATCGGGCAGTCGGCCGGAGGAGTTCCGTCCATAGGGGAGGCACTGCCGGCAATACTAAAAGGCAGCCAAGGGCAACTCTCCTGAGGGGCAAAGGTAATAGTGATCACGCACGATTTTCCTGGGGCAAGGGAGAAAGTCGATCCCGGAGAAGAAGCGCAGGTGTCCTGCTCGGTAAAATTGGGCAGATCGTCGAAATCGCTGGGACCGTTGCTGTAGAAAGAACCGGTGCCTGGCGCCAAACTCAATGTCAGACCATTCAACGTATTGCCCGCAGGATCGCTGTTCGACAGTGTGATCGTTTGCGAAGTCGGAGCCGAGCCGAGTAGTTGAGGCGGCGCCGGCGGCGTTGGTGGCGTCGTCGAACTGCCGCCAATCAGTTGCATCGGGAAAGTCAGGAGAGCCGGGGTTAGGGTGATGGGTTGCTGGCAAGCAGTTGAATTGCCCACCGCTAGGCACAAGCTTCCAGAGTCTCCAGGATTATTGATGCTCGATCCGCTGCAGGATTTAGTGTTCACTGCATAAGCCGGGGACACGGCGGAGTGCAGAACATATCCGTTCGGCGTTGAATTGAAAGTGACGGCATTAAGACCTGAGCCAAGCACTCCGCCGATCTGACCGGCAGCCGATCCGTTCGTCCCGATGATCTGCAGAATTACAGTATTTCCACTGATTTGGCCATTTACCAACGCGTTGCCGAAGCAAGGGTAATTGCTTAAAGTGGTGATTGGGCTTACGAAGTTCAGATTTCCCGTGATGGTCGCGTTGCTGGCGCCGATATTTGGTCCCTGGGCAAGTGATCCTGTGACCACGAAGTCTTGATTGGACAAACCCGCGGGGCCGCCGGTGCTATGAAAGCTTCCGGTAATTGCTCCGGTAAGCGGCGGCACCGAGACTGCGCTCCATTGCAGCCCGGTCTGAGCAGTGCCGCAAGGCGCGCCGTTCACCATCGACCCGGCGGTTGAAGAATACGTGCCCGTCATGGTCGAGCCATCGGAACTTAGCGTGCCGGTGAAGCTAAAGTTTTGTGTGCCGGTTGTTACCGTGAGAGTTACACCTTTGCCGCTAATCGTCCCGGCGATGGGTGCCGATCCGCTGTTGCAGAGTGTTGCGGTTCCGCCCGCCTGAGCCGGCGGGAACGAGATGGAGTACACCACTTGGCCGTTCACTGTGGAATTGTTCTGCAGCAGAAACCCGCCTTGCACGCCGCCAACGAAGGACTGGTCGGACGGATTCGACACGGTAAACTGCCAGTTGCCCGCAAGGGCTCCGTTGCCCTGCGATCCACTGGAGGAGTTACTGCTGCCGCATGCGGAAAGCATCAAGGTGCCGGCCAGCAGCAAAATCCAAAGACTCTTCACATTCCCTCCGCAAGCAAAGAGGAAAGCGGTTCGCGATTGGCCCAAAGGGCTATACATCTAATTATCTCCATGACATTTCCACGTTCTAGAAGGCCCACTTAAGGCCAAACTGCAGGGTGCGGGGCCGATGCGCATCCAGCGGGTGCAGAAAGGAAGCGCCCGTGACGCAATTGGCTCCGCTGCCGGCAAACCCGGCGGAATACAGTGGGCCGGCATAACAACTGACGACATTGTTTCCACTGCTGCCCGGATTGTCGGGATCGTATATCCGGAACTGAGTGTGATTGAAAACGTTGAACGCCTCGGCACGGAACTCAAGGTCGCTGGATTCTCGAATCTTGAAGTGCTTTAGCACCGCGAAATCGAAATTCACCCGCCCCGGATTATTCAAAAAGTTCCGTCCTGCGTCGCCAAAGGTCAGCCCGCGCGGAGCCACGAACTGCGATGGATTTCCGATGAGTGGGCCGAAGCTTTGGGAATTGCCGCCGGGTGAAGGCAATCCTTTTACAACGTCAGGGTAGGAGGCTGCGATGCCGAGCCCACTGGATACGCCCGCATTATCCGTTAGAGAAATACCGGTGTTGCCGGCACTATTGATCACGGTGAAGGGTGTGCCGGATTGAACAAGCGTGACCCCCGAAAGCTCCCAGCCCTCCAGCAATACATTTGCCAATCTCGAACAACAGTGCGCCGAAGGCGGCGCGTCGTCTTTGGTTTCGCGTTCGCCGAGCCGCGCATACAAGTCTCTTGGCAGGCGATAAACGTAGCTAATGTTGAGGAGATGGCGTTCGTCGAAATTCGAACTCGCCCGATTTTCACGCAGGTCATAAGAATTGACCAGAACCGGGTCGCTTCGGTCGGAAGCATCATCGATCGAGTGGCTATAAGAGTATGAAATTCCAGCCGTCAGCGGTCCGCTGGTGTGGCGCAGCGTAGCCTGAAGTGCGTGATACGTCGAATCGGCGACATTCTGCAGCGAGAGCACTCTTCCGAGGCCCGGGTAGGGACGGCCGGGGAGCGAGTTTACATTCGGAATGTTCGGGTTGGTGCATGCCGCCTGTAAGTACATGTAGGCGGGATTTTGCGGCGACACCTGGGTTCCGCTCTGAAGCTGAAACGGAGTGGTCCCATCGCCTGGGTTCCCGATCGTGCCGGGGGCAGGCACCGTGCAATCGGTGATGGTAAGAGGCTCGGTTGGACCAAAAGGATTTTCGCTGGCAGGCAGCGGTGCCAACTGGTTGAGTTGACGCTCGACGGTTAAATGGGTTCCCTTGCTCCCCACGTAGGCGAGGGTGACTACGGAAGTTGCGCTCAGCTCTCGTTGAATTCCGAAGCTCCACTGCTGCGCGTTGGACCAGAAGGCCTTGGTCGGAATTGAAGTGACGTCCAGAGGGAAAACGGAGCCGGCGGCAGGCACGGAAGTCGACGAGCTCAATGGGTTTGCGCAACCGCTATTCGACGGATCAAAGGTTGAGCCATACCCAACATTCCCGATGCACCCATAGCTGAGCGGAAGGGGTTGCGTCATGCTCAGGACCAGCGGCGCACTGGCTTCGAGAGAGCCGGTATTGGCTTCGTTGCCTGTGCCGTGCTCAAAAAAGATGCCGTAGCCGGCGCGGATCGATGTCTTGCCGTCGCCCCACGGATCCCAGGCAAAACCGATTCGCGGAGCTGGATTGAACAGGTGCCCCTGCATACAACTAGTCGGTGTGCTGTTTTTCCCGCAGTGAACCAAGCCCAGGTCGCTGACCACGCCGGGATTCAATTGGAATGTGCTGGGATCGAACGAGACCGGAGCCGAGCCGGCAGTTTTATCCAGCAGCACGCCATACACCGGGTCCACTGCGAAGCGCGTTGTATTGAATCGTGAAGCTTCCCAGTTCCAGGCGTTCTCGTTCTTCTCGCTATAGGTGCCAAACAGACTGATTCGCAGGCCTAAGTTCACAGTAAGGCGGCTGGTGACTTTCCAGTCATCCTGGAAATAAGGCTCTGCTATTTGGTAGCGCTGATAGTACCGGCGCTGCGCGGAATCCTGGGTAAAGCTCTGAATAAATCCGGTCGGGGTTCGAGTCGAATTCTGAGAGGACTGGACCAGGAAATCGGCGAAAGCATTTCCCGTGCTGTGTGCGAGATTGCTAAAGGTCAACAGTCCCTGCAAGTCGCCGGAAGCTGCACCGATCGCGTTGTTGGCTTGATTGCGCTGGGAGTACACGTATTGCGCTCCGAACTGCAGCGTGTGTTTGCCGACCGCCTTACCCACGTCATCGCGCCAGGAGTAGGTCGGATTGGTGTGGCTCCAGGGCATGTAGGAAGGATCGGCTGCGAATCCCTCACCGCCGTAAGCTGCATTGGTGCCAAGGAAGTTGACTCCCGGCATTTTGCCGCCGAAACCGTTATTGAAGATGTAACCAATCGCGCATTGCGGAAAGCCGGTTACAGGATCGAGGCTAAGAGCGGGATTGCACTGTCCCGGTGCGGATGGGTCGTTAACCAGGGGCTGATCCAGTGTGGGATTACGCTGGAATTGCGCGCCACCCGGTCCATGCTTATCCGCGAGCGTTATGTTCGAATTGACGTAACTCGCTTCGAAGGTGTTCAGCAGCGTTGGCGATATCGTGTGCGTGATGCGTGCCACTAAACTTGTGCCCGGCCCGTCGAAGCTGTTCTGCACGGTTGGAAATGTATTGCGTACAACGCCCCACTGCGGTGTGAGCACCGTCGTATTCCAGGCATCGTGAATGTAGCGAAAGGATATTTTGATGTTATTGGTCAACGCATGATCGATGCGAAAGAGTTCTTCGCGCCAGTAGGTCGAAGGCGATACTGCTGTGTTGTAACAATGGTTAGGATCGTTCGGGTCGAGGTTGCTAAGAGTGGAATTGAGATTTGGCAGGCTGAAGTTGCAGCCGTAGGGCGCGTTGGGTAGTGGAATCAGGTTCGAGTTCAAAATCGCCAAAGCGTTCTTATCCACGGTGGTGTTGGCTTCAGTGCCCACTGGGTCCGCTGGCATTTGCAAATGATTGAGCGCCTGCAGAACGCCGGGTTCGCCTTGCGCGGGTAGAGACGGGCAGTCAGGGAATTGTGCGCGGGCAAAGTTCCCTCCGCCGATCGGGCACACGTCACTGAAATCGAAATCCTGATAAACCACTCCATTGGTGGAAGTCTGCAGGTTTTTCTGAACGCCTTGCGGCGTCAAGGTCAGCCCGCGCTCTTTGAGGCCAGGAACCGCCTGGTTATATTCCGTGGGAGTTTTCTCCAGGCGGAATTCCTCGGAGAAAAAGAAAAAGGTCTTGTCCCTTTTGGGGTTGTACAGGCCGGGGATGGTGATGGGCCCGCCGATAGTGCCCCCGAAATCCTGCCGGCGATACAGTGGGGCCTTGGCTCCGAAAGTTTGTCCGGAGGTTTGTCCTGGAGCAGGCGGGGTCGTGTACTCGATATCGAAGTAATTGCGTGAGTTGAACGCTTCATTGCGAATAAATTCGTAAAGATTTCCGTGGAACTTAGCCGTCCCCGACTTAGTAGTTACCTGAACAGTTCCGGATGCGGTGCGCCCAAATTGAGCACCGTAGTTAGAAGTAAGTACCTTTACTTCTTGAATCGCATCCAGGCTGGGATAAACCATCAGCGTACTTGAAGCACCGTTCAGGCCGGTGTTAAGCACGTCGCTGCCATCGACCTCGAAGGTGTTGTATTCGACACGGCCTCCGTTGACGCTGTACTTCACGCTGCCAACGACTCCCACCTTCGCCTCGTCCTGTCCCGTCTGGTTACTTACGCCGGGAGCAAGGGCTATCAGCTGAGTGAAATTACGGCCGTTGAGTCCGATGGACACAACTTCTTTCTGTGTAATGGTCCCGGAAACAGAAGCGCTCTCGGTCTCGACCTGGCCCACATTGCCGGACTCGACGTTGACTTCGGTTTTTTCGCCGGCTGGCTCCAGGGTAGCGTCGAGCGTTAATTCGAGGCCCGCAGTCACTGTGATGTAGTCAAAGGTCTTCACAGAGAAATTAGGAGCTGTGATTGTCAGGGTATAAGTCCCGGGGTTAAGTCCCGTGAGGGAATACACGCCCTTTTCGTCAACCTGGGCTTCACGTTTCTCGCCTGCGCCGTTCGTCAGTGCTGCTTTTGCACCCGTCACTACGGCTTGTGTTTGATCGGTCACCGTCCCGTTGATGGTGCCCCTCGGGCTTGCCGTGGCCGGCCGTTCCTGGCCAGCGCCAGCTGCCAAGGCAAGAAGCACAAGCGCCAAGACGCCCACGGCACGAAACAAAACGCGAGGTGCAAAAAATTCTGCACTCATCGCTGCGGAGCAATGCGCTTTAGAAGGTTGCATTGGCAAGCGCGGATTCTATATGCGGGGTCAGGAACTGAAGGTTAAAAGAGTGTGAATTATCACGGGCGATTTCTTCGAGGCGCAAGTTCCTGCGACGATCGGATAAAGCACGCCGAGCCGCTTCTGTTAGGAACTTTTCACTTACTTGTCACAGAGCTTTAACAATGAGCGCATACACTCCGCCCTGACTACCGCTTCTTCTTGGGGAGTTGTCGTAGGTGGCTCTGCGGCACGGCGATTGAATGAACTCGCGTAAGAGTGCCGCGAAATCGTGAAAGAAACTCTTTCCCTGCGTGCGGCGTAATCCGCACGTTACTCAGTGATGGTCGAAAACCATGAGAAAGGAAATAACCATGTCGAGTAGAAAATCTTTTGTCGCGGCGCTGGTGTTGGCCGTGATCGTGGGCGTTGTACCTCGGGTACAAGCTCAAAATCTCGAAGTAGTCATTGCAGGTTCTTCTGCACTGTTCAATTCCCTGGCTTTGGGCGCATACAACGGCGGAACGAGCATTGTGAGCGGCGGTGGCGCCACATTCCATTGGACCAGCGCTTCCAATTCAGTCAACCTAACGGACAGCAGGCCTTCGCCCGTTAACAACGATGCTGGCACGATCTGGATCGTTTGGGATAGCGCTGCTACACCGAACGTCTGGGTGTTCGACAAAGTTGACTCCGTAGTCGGGAACCGCTGCTTCTTTGCTCAACCTCACTGCAGTGTAAACGCTTCTGCTGCTACTATGGCGGCTGCGGGTGCGGGACAAGTATCCTCGTCCTTATGGGGCGCAGATACGAATCTACCGGCAAACATTCAAGCTCTGTTCACGTCGGGTACGACTCTTGTTAGCGTAGCGGCGACGGACATCCGTCCGGAAGATGCCGCGTTCGTTATTTGCCGTGCAAACTCTGCACTCGGAGCCGGAACGGCAGGCGGAAGCGCCAGCGACAAGCTTGACGGCCTCGGATACAACACAAAAAACGCCTCCGGCGTCTGCCCGGTATTCCCGATTGGGACTACCGGTAAGGGTGTCGGAAGTGCGGTCCTCAGTGGCTATCCTGGTAGCACGGGCGCAGCGAATGTTCTGGCGTTTAACATTGCGGGAAAAGATCCCTTCAGTGGGACTACGATCCCGACCTACACAGTTATTCCCGTGGGCGCAGCCCCAATCGTTTTCATCATCGAACGCGACAAGGGTCAACTCACTAATTTACAGAATGCGACCGAGCACCAACTGCAAGAGGCGTTCTCAGGAACGGAATGTGATGCCAGCGCATTCGGTCTACCGTCCGGCGCCATCTCCATCAACCTGCGTGAACCTCTCTCCGGCACCATGAACACCACGGAAGCCAGTGTTTTCCGCCGGCCCACTGTTTATCCCGGCGCAGTTCTC
>JBAPQU010000203.1:0-2725 GCA_049280795.1 Candidatus Sulfotelmatobacter sp. | reverse complement strand
TTGGAGAAGAAGGTGCAGACCAAGGACGAGGTCTTGGCTGAGTTGATGGCCGAGCACATCGCGTTAAAAAAAAGTCTTGGGGAACTCTGACCGGGAGCTGGGTGCCGCATGATGTGCGGGACCAAGTCGTGGATTTCGTCCGGCGCTGGTCTGAGAAGACCGAGATCGGCGTCGGACGGTTCATCCCGTGGCTGGGCGTGACCGCCAGCAAGTTCTATGACTGGCGGCAGCGGTACGGGTGCGTCAACGAGCACAACGGTTGGGTTCTCCGTGATTTCTGGTTGGAGCTGTGGGAGAAAGAAGCAATCATCGAGTTCCATCTGAAGAACCCGCTGGAAGGCTATCGGCGGCTGACGTTCATGATGCTTGACGCTGACGTTGTGGCCGTCAGTCCGGCGAGCGTTTGGCGAGTGTTGAAGCAAGCTGGATTATTATCCCGGTGGAAGAGCAAACCTTCGCGCAAGGGAACCGGTTTCGAGCAGCCGCTGCAGCCGCATCAGCACTGGCATATCGACGTTTCCTACATCAACCTGTGCGGCACCTTCTATTACTTGTGCAGCATTCTGGATGGGTTCAGTCGTTTCCTCGTGCATTGGGATCTGCGGGAGTCGATGCGGGAAGCGGATGTCGAAGTGATCCTGCAGCGAACCAAGGAGAAGTACCCGGAAGCGAAGCCGCGTATTATCTCCGACAATGGCCCGCAGTTCATTGCTCGCGATTTCAAGGAGTTCATTCGCATCTCAGGCATGACGCACGTCCGAACCTCGCCTAACTACCCGCAGTCGAATGGGAAGATTGAGCGCTGGCACAAATCGCTGAAAAGCGAGTGCATTCGACCGGGAACGCCGCTTTCGCTCGAAGATGCAAAACGCCTGATCCAACAGTATGTGGACCGTTATAACTACGTCCGGCTGCACAGCGCCATCGGATATGTAACGCCAAACGATATGCTTGCAGGCCGACAGGTCGAGATTCACACCGAGCGCGACCGCAAGCTGGAAGCCGCCAGACACGAACGTCAGAGTCGCCGCCAGCAAGCTGCGTGAAGAACGAGGCGGCTAGCTGCCGGGATCTTGCTAGCATAGTTGGCGGAGCAGTCTGCCGCAGCGAGCGGCCAGTAAAAAACTTGCGGATGACTTCTCTGGCCACAGAAGCATAAGATTTGTCGTTTACTCCATAAAACAAGGAGCGTCTGATGATCGGCTCAACGGCCCAGCAACAACCGCCCACCGTCACTTCTGTCCTCAACATGCTCTATGGTGTTGTCGAGCAGGAGGTCGTTTCCGCTGCTGAGGCTATGCCCGAAGACAAGTATTCCTTCGCGCCTACTAATGGCGAGTTTAAAGGCGTACGCACTTTCGCTGAACAGGTGAAACACGTCGGCTTCGCCAATCACCTTTATTTTGGCCCGCTCATGGGCGAGACGATAGACACTAACTCCATCGAAGAAAATCTCAACGGCCCCGCGGCGCTGAAAACCAAGGCCGAAATTGTGCAGTATCTTAAAGATTCGTTCGCGCTCGGCCATCGGGCCATTTCCGGGATCACCTCCGAAAACGAGGTCACGCCGCTGCCCAAGCCCGTAACCCCATTCCTCTCAACGCGTCTCGCAATCGCCATTATCGGCTCCTTCCATCCGAAGGATCACTACGGTCAGATGGTCGAGTACCTGCGGATGAACGGCATCGTCCCGCCTGCAAGCCGCCCGCGGCCACAACAACAACAGTCCTAGCAACCCAAACCTCAAAAATGAAGGCAGGGTTGAAGCAGTTGCCTACATGGTGAGAGGTTTCCCTGTTCGGTAGTCCTGATTCTCACGACGGAAGTTGAGAACAGCAGGGCGCGGCGGAGCTAAAATGAACTTGCCGGGTGAAACGGAGGCAAGGCTCTGCAGGGATGCAACCATGCTGAGGGATAACCCGGAGGGCTCATCGAGCCGATGCTCAGCAGCGCGGGAGCCAATCCTCTCGCGCTGCACACTGACAACCAGAAAAGTCATCGGACGATAGACCCTTATGCCTTGAAAATCCCCGCCCCGCCGGGGCGGACTCTACACTAACGGAGAACGTCGCTTCTCCATTTCAGGCTGAGCCACCACAAGAGCATAGTTCATCGGGATTACTTCGGTAATGAGGCGTACCCGACAGTTGGTGAGATAATTGCGAGGGCTGGCCCACCCATTGCGCGTTCGCTCCGTATACCGTCACGAATGGGCTGCCCATCCTGCGTTCTTTGCTAGGTGGGCACCACCGATCTATCCTCTAGGTGGCTCCGCCGAGACTGGCTGCGGAGGCACACAGCTTGCACTTAAAGTGTGATTATGAAGATCATCATTAGGGGTGGAGCGATGAAGAGAAAGAACGGATTACCGCCGATTCACCCAGGCGAGATTATTAAGGAAGACATACTGCCCTCGGTCGGCCTGTCTGTGACCGGAGCTGCCAAGGCTTTGGGAGTATCGCGACAGATGCTGCACGGTATTCTGGCGGGGCGCAAACCGCTTTCGGCAGTAATGTGCCTGAGGGTTGCCCGGCTGTTTGGGGGTTCTCCAGAAGTATAGGTGCGCCTGCAGGCCGCCTACGATTTGAAAAAATTAGAGCAAAACAAGAAAGTAATGGAGCGAATTGCGCGGATCGTTCCGCTGAGTGGGTTAGAAGAAGTTCGTACATAAGAAATATCCACACCGCGCCTGTGACATCCAACCTTGCGCCGCGCCCCTAAATAA
>JBAPQU010000202.1:0-8093 GCA_049280795.1 Candidatus Sulfotelmatobacter sp. | reverse complement strand
CCGGCGGTGAATGAACTGGGCCAGATCACGGGACAGAAGCCGATTGTCACGAAGTCCAAGAAATCGATTGCGGCTTTCAAGGTCCGCGAGGGACAGGCAATTGGAACCATGGTGACGCTGCGCGGCGACCGCATGTACGAGTTTCTTGACCGGCTGGTGAATATCGTTCTGCCGCGCGTGCGCGACTTCAAGGGAGTTTCCACGAAGTCATTCGACGGGCGCGGCAACTATACGATCGGCCTGCACGATCAGTTGATCTTCCCGGAGATTTCTTACGAAAAGGTCGACAAGATGAAGGGGATGAACGTCACCATTGTGACCACGGCGGCAAACGACAATCAGGCGCGGTCGCTGTTGAAGCATCTGGGTATGCCGTTCCGGGCGCAGTAGGGATGAGGGTTTAGGGTCAAGAGTTCAGGGTTTAAAGATTCGGGCTTCAACAAGAAAAGCTCTTTTAAGGATTGCATGACTACAGCGAAACGAGTGAAAGACGCGAAGATCGAAAAGAAGTTTGAGGTCGCGCGCGAGAAGAAAGAGAAGACACCGAAGTTTTCTTCGCGCCGGCACAACCGCTGCAAGATCTGCGGACGGCCGCGGGCTTACCTGCGCAAGTTTGGCCTGTGCCGCTTGTGCTTCCGCGGACTGGCGCTGCGCGGGGAGATTCCCGGGGTTTCGAAGTCTTCCTGGTAGGCTTCCGCGCGGGGTTCGGGCACCGGGAGATCCTTCGCGAGACAAAATGCGTTTCACTCAGGATGACAAAGCTGAAGATTGAACGGCATCAGTAAGTGGTAGCGAAGCCGCCGCAGGTTCTCCGCTGACGCGGAGCGAACGGGTGGCGAGAGGAGAAGCAAACGATGAGGTTGACCGATCCGGTCGCAGATATGCTGACGAGGGTGCGCAACGCGCTACAGGCGCGGCACCAGAAGGTGGATATCCCGGCTTCGCGGCTGAAGGTGGAGATTGCCCGCATTCTGAAGGAAGAGGGCTATATCTCGAACTTCAAGGCCACGGAAGAAGAAGGACACAAGGTCATCCGGATTTATTTGAAATACGGCGCGCACAACGAAGCCGCGATTTCGAAGGCGGAGCGCGTGTCGCGTCCGGGCTGCCGCGTGTATGTGCGGCGCAGCGAGATTCCTCGCGTGCTGGGCGGCATGGGAATCAACATTCTCACCACGCCGCGTGGTGTGATGACCGGCCGGCAGGCCCGCAAAGAAGGCGTGGGCGGCGAATTGTTGTGCGAGATTTGGTAGAGAAGCTGTCAGCTATCAGCCGTCAGCCTTCGTAAAGGCGCGGTTCTGAGGAAGCTGAGAGCTGAAGGCTGAGAGCCGAAAACTTATGTCACGAATTGGAAAAAAGCCGATCCCGATCCCCAAAGGGGTGACGGTCAAAATCGAAGGCAACACGGTATTGGTGCAGGGGCCGAAGGGCAAGCTGGATACGGCTCTTCCCGCCGGCGTCAAGGTCGAGCAGAAGGATGGAAACCTGGTCGCCATCCGCGAAAACGATTCGCAGGCCGCAGTGCACGGACTGGCACGCGCGCTGGTGAATAACGCTGTTGAAGGCGTCACCAAGGGCTGGACGCGAGAACTGGAAATTGTGGGCATTGGCTACCGCGCCGAGATGAAGGGCAAGGGGATGGTGGTGTTTAATCTCGGTTACTCGCACCCCATCGAGTACCCATTGCCGACCGGCGTCGAGGCCAGCGTCGATCCCAAGCAGACGAGGATTGCGCTTACCGGCATCGACCGGCAGCAGGTGGGCCAGGTCGCCGCGGAAATGCGGTCGCTGCGTCCGCCCGATCCTTATAAGAATAAGGGTGTGCGTTATGCGGGCGAGAAGTTGAAGAAGAAGGTCGGTAAGACCGGAGCGAAGTGATCGCGTTTGACGGGGGTCTGAGCCCGTCGCGATCATCCTGAGCGAAGCGAAGGATCTCTGGAAGGAATTGAAAAAAGATGCTTACTCGAATCTCGAAGAATCAGAAGCGCGATCACATTCACGACCGCATCCGCAAAAAGTTGTCGGGCACGCCGGAGCGTCCGCGGTTGAATGTGTACCGCTCGTTGAATCATATTTATGCGCAGGTCATCGACGACTTGCATGGCACCACACTGGTTTCGGCGAGTTCCGCCGAAGGCAAAAAAGAGGACCGGAAGACCGGCGGCAACGTGGCGGCGGCGAAGGCTCTGGGTAAAGCCATCGCGGAACGCGCCAAGGCCAAGGGCGTGAGCAAAGTGGTATTCGACCGCGGCGGTTACATTTATCACGGACGTGTGAAGGCGCTAGCCGATGCGGCCCGCGAAGCGGGATTGCAATTTTAGGACATTGAGCGATTGTGCGATTGAGTCATCGGGCGATTGAAAATGCGAAGCGATATCCGGTTTTCAATCGCCAAATCGCCAGATCACAAAATCGCCAAATGAAACGAGAGTCTAAGAATGCCAACAGTGATTAAGAAGCTTGATGCAAATTCGTTTCAGTTGAAGGACCAGGTGGTGGCCATCAACCGTGTCACCAAAGTGGTGAAGGGCGGCAAGAACCTTTCGTTCGCCGCGCTGGTAGTCGTGGGCGATCCTTCGGCGGCGGTGGTTGGCCATGGAGCCGGCAAGGCCAAAGAAGTTCCGCAGGCCATTCGGAAGGCGATTGAGTCGGCGAAGAAGAACCTGATCAAGGTCAATTTAACGCAGACTTCGATTCCGCACCTGGTGCTGGGACGTTACGGCGCCGGCAAAGTGCTGCTCAAGCCTGCTCCAGAAGGTACGGGCGTGATCGCGGGCGGTGCAGTTCGAGCGGTGATGACCTCGGTTGGAATTCAGAATGTATTGACCAAATCGATTGGCACGACGAATCCGCATAATGTGATCAAGGCGACTTTCGATGCGCTCCGGCACCTGAAGAGCAGAGAGAGTGTTGCTGCCATGCGGGGCAAGACGGTGCAGGAAATCTAGTTGCCAGTACCTGGTACCTAGTTGGATTGAGATTGAGGAATTGATGATGACGACAAGGAAACCGAAGGCGGTCAGCGGAAAGATTCATCTGAAGTGGGTGATTTCCGCGATATGTGCCCCAGTGAAGCAGAAGCGGGTGATCAAGGGGTTGGGATTTACCCGGCTGAACCAGGTGATTGAGCGTCCGGACAATCCGGCGATTCGCGGCATGGTGGCCAAGGTTCCGCATCTGGTTGTGATTTTGCAATAAGGAAGCGCGCCAAACGCGCGCGAGTTAGCATTCTCGCAAAAAGCGCGAGAATGTTCGCGCGGCGCGCCCAGATCCTTCGCGAGACAAAAGGCGTCTCGCTCAGGATGACAGAGACTAGAGGTTCAAGAATCATGAATTTATCCAACATTCGAGCACCAAAGAAGGCGTCGGAAAAGCGCAAGCGCGTGGGGCGCGGCATGGGCTCCGGCATGGGCAAGACGTCCACCCGTGGACACAAGGGGCAGCGTTCGCGCACCGGTATGCGCCTGATCCGCGGCTTTGAAGGCGGCCAGATGCCGCTGCACCGGCGCATGCCGAAGCGCGGCTTCACCAACATCTTCCGCAAGGAATTCAACATCGTTAGCCTGGAGCGGCTGGTTGAGCTGGGCGAGGAACTGCATGCCGCGCCCATCACGCCCGAAGTGCTGCGCAAGGCGGGAGTGATCAAGACCAAGCATCCGGTAAAAGTTCTGGGCGATGGCGAGCTGACGATTGCGATCACGGTGCACGCGCACAAATTTTCCAAGACGGCGCAGGAAAAAATCACCAAGGCAGGCGGCAAGGTTGAGGTCTTAACAGTGAAGGCGGGGCAGTAATGTTCGAAAAGCTGGCTAACATCTTTCGCATTCCAGACCTGCGCAGGCGCGTTCTGTTTACGCTGGCCATGCTCTTCATCTACCGATTGGGCGGACATCTGCCCACGCCGGGAGTGAACTTCCTCAAGCTGGAACAGTACTTCAATCAAAATGCGGGATCGTTTCTCGGCTTTGTAGATTTGTTCTCCGGGGGCGGCCTGCGCCGCCTGACCATTTTCGCCCTGGGCATCATGCCGTATATCACGGCATCGATCATCCTCCAACTTTTGACCGTGGTGTATGAGCCACTCGCCAAGCTGCAAAAAGAAGGCGAGATGGGCCGTAAGAAAATTACCGAGTGGACCCGCTACATCACGATCATGTTGAGCGCGGTGCAGTCGTTCGGCATCGCCATCGGCCTGGAGAAAGGTGGAGACTTCGTTCTTCACCCCGGCCCGGCGTTCATCCTGATGACCATGCTGACCCTCACTGCGGGCAGCACATTCGTCATGTGGCTGGGCGAGCAGATCACCGACCGCGGAATCGGCAATGGCATGTCGCTGCTGATCTTTGCCGGCATTGTTGTAGGGTTGCCGCGCGGCGTTCAGGAATTGATACAGAAGGCGATGAGCAGCCAGTGGGGAGCGGTTACCCCGGTGCTGATGGCCTTCCTGTTGGTGTTCATGATCGCGGTAGTGGCATTCATCGTGTACGTGGAACGAAGCGAACGGCGCATTCCGGTGCAATATGCCAAGCGGGTGGTGGGACGCAAAGTGATGGGCGGGCAGTCTACGCACCTTCCGTTGCGCGTGAATGCGGGCGGCGTGATGCCGGTTATCTTCGCTTCTTCGATTCTCACTCTGCCGCAGACCATCGGCTATGGCGCACGGAACAGCCGGTATTTTGGAGATTTGTTTCGCGCACTGGGTTGGGGCGAGCCCCTCTATACGTTGTTGTATGCGGTCGGGATTATTTTCTTCGCATACTTCTATGTATCGATCGTTTTCAATCCCAGCGAAGTCGCCGACAATATGCGGAAGTACGGCGGATTCATTCCCGGCATTCGTCCGGGTAAGCGCACGGCCGATTACATTAACGAAGTGTTGACCCGCATCACCCTGGTGGGTGGGCTTTATCTGATCGTCATCTCATTCATTCCCGAGTGGCTGATCGCCGGCATTCACCTGAACCACTTGCCGTTGTGGCTGGGAGGAAGGTTGTTTGAGTCGCTTCCGGTGTGGATAACGAACGGGTTGGGCGTGAACTTTTACTTTGGCGGAACCTCGCTGCTGATCGTGGTGGGCGTGGCCATGGATACGGTCACACAGATTGAGGCGCAGCTGATCATGCGCCACTACGATGGCTTCACGCCGCGCAGCGGACGCATTCGCGGGCGGCGGAACTGGTCCTGAGAATTGAGCGATCGGGTGATTGTGCGATTGCGAAATTGGTTGATTGAGAAAGTCGGATTTATGATCTCTGTGGGAGATTGTCAATCACTCAATGACTCAATCACCCAATGACTCAATTTCGAACTCGATGGTGCAGGAAACCTCACGCGACATAGGTCCGGTGGTTCTGCTCGGCCCGCCGGGCGCTGGCAAGGGAACCCAGGCGAAGCGGATCATGGAAAAGTACATGATTCCGCAGGTTTCCACCGGTGACCTGCTGCGGCAGAATATAGCCCAGGGTACGGAGCTTGGGTTTGTTGCCAGGGCGGTGATGGCTCGAGGAGAGCTGGTTTCCGACGATTTAGTTTGTGAAATGGTCCGGGAGAGGCTGATTCAGCCGGATAGCAAACGCGGTTACATTTTGGACGGGTTTCCCCGGACGGCGGCTCAGGCCGGATGGCTGGATGCGTTGCTCGACGACAAGTTCTTTGAAAACTCGCGCCCGACTCGTGCCTGGCCAATTGTGATCCGTCTGGACGTGGATTATAATCAACTGTTGCTCCGGATTACTGGACGCCGTTCTTGTCCCACCTGTGGACGGATCTATAACGTCCACTTCCAGCCGCCCCGAGTCGATGAGCTTTGCGATGTGAACGGGACGAAGCTGGTGACCCGTAATGACGACCGGTTGGAAGTGATTCAGCCTCGTATTGCGGCCTACCAGGAGCAGACTACTCCGGTTGCGGATTATTACCGGCGCACGGGAAGGCTAATCTCGGTGAACGGCGATCTGCCGATGGACGAGGTTACGGAACAGATTTTCAGGATTATTGAGGATCATCAGGCATAGCTTTATCGAATAACGAATGGCGATTGTGTGCAAGTCGGCGGCGGAGATTGAACAGATGCGGCAGAGTGGCCGCATCGTGCGCCAGGTTCTCGACCATGTGCGCACGCTGGTGGCGCCCGGCGTCACCACAATGGACCTGGAACGGGCCGCTGAAAAGAAGATTGCGGAACTCGGAGCCAAACCGGCGTTCAAGGGATACTTCGATTATCCCTGCGTGCTGTGCACGTCGGTGAACGAAGAGATTGTGCACGGCATACCTTCGGAAAAGCGAGAGCTGAAGGAAGGTGACATTGTTTCGATCGATTGCGGCGTGGTGCTGGACGGTTACTACGGCGATGCTGCGATCACGGTTCCGGTCAGCGAGACGGTGAAGCCGGAGTTGCGCAAGCTGTTGACGGTGACGGAGGAGTCGCTTTATCGCGGCATCGACCAGGCGCGCATCGGCAACTCTGTGGGCGACGTGGGAGCCGCGGTGCAGGAGCATGTGGAGGCTGCGGGATTCAGCGTGGTCCGCGAATTCGTGGGGCATGGCATTGGGACGCACTTGCACGAAGAGCCGCAGGTGCCGAACTACGGAGCGCGCGGGCATGGCGCGAAGTTGCGCGAGGGAATGGTAATCGCCATCGAGCCCATGGTGAATTTTGGCAAGCCGGAAACGCGGGTCCTTGGCGATAAGTGGACTGCGGTTACGGTGGACGGAAGTTTCAGCGCGCATTTCGAGCATTGCGTGGCCGTCACGAAAGATGGTCCGGTGATTTTGACGAAGTAGAGGCGTTTAGCGGGCGTGAGCCCGCTGCCGAAAATCCCGAGTGTTGTGTGCGAGGGATCTCTAAAGCTAGGAGCGAATGAGTAAAGAAGACGCGATTGAAGTGATGGCAGTGGTTTTGGAACCGCTGCCCAACGCCATGTTCAAGGTGGAACTGGAGAACAAGCACCAAGTGCTGGCGCACGTTTCCGGCAAGATGCGCAAGAACTTTATCCGCATTTTGCCCGGTGACAAAGTTGCGGTCGAGCTCTCGCCCTACGATTTGAATCGCGGAAGAATTGTTTACCGCTATAAGTGAGCGCTGTTGGGAGCGCTGGTTAAGTTAGTCCAAAGATTTTGCTGACGGCTGAAAGCTGACAGCTGAGAGCTGGTTTATGAAAGTACGAGCATCGGTAAAGAAAATTTGCGACAAGTGCAAGGTCATCCACCGCAAGGGTGTAGTGCGGGTGATCTGCGTCATCGCGAAACACAAACAGCGCCAGGGATAGTTCGGGAAGGGCACGACTTTAGTCGTGCCGCTGGAGCGATTGTTTTTACGCGGCTTTAGCCGCTGAGGTCAGGAAAATATGGCACGTATTGCAGGCGTCGATTTACCGCGCCAGAAGCACATTAACATCGCGCTGACTTACATCTACGGCATCGGGCATCCTCGCGCCGGCACGATTCTCGATGAGGCCAAGGTGGACCCGATGAAGAAGGTCCAGGATCTCAGCGAAGAGGAAGTCAACCGCATCCGCACGGTCATCGAGCAGCAGGGAATGGTGGAGGGCGATCTGCGCAAGGAAGTTTCGATGAACATCAAGCGGCTCATCGAAATCGGCTCCTATCGCGGCTTCCGTCACCGCCGCAACCTGCCGGTTCGCGGCCAGCGTACGCACACCAACGCGCGCACCCGCAAAGGTCCGCGCAAGGGCACGGTATCGACCAAGAAGAAGGCGACGTCGAAAACTTAAAAGCAGTTGCCAGTTGCCGGTAGCCAGTTGCCAGTCAAATCTGGAATGAGGCTTGCGGCGGAACTGGTAGCTGACAACTGGCAACCGGGAACTGACTTTTATGGCAAAACCAGCAGCAGCGGGCGGCGCAGCCGCACCGGAGAAAAAAGGCAAGAAGAAGACGTTCAAGAAGAAGGAGCGCAAGCACGTTCCGCATGGACTGTGCTATGTGCAGGCGTCTTTCAACAACACGATCGTGACCATCACCGACATGAACGGCAACGTTCTGTCGTGGAAGAGTTCGGGATCGCTGGGCTTTCGCGGTTCGCGTAAAGGTACGCCGTTCGCCGCGCAGCAGGCGGCCTCGAATGCGGCCAGCCT
>JBAPQU010000201.1:0-1902 GCA_049280795.1 Candidatus Sulfotelmatobacter sp. | reverse complement strand
CATGACTGGACCGCTCCGGGCACGCCCGTAATGGTTGGCAAAGAAGCGTCCGGAGAGGTTCTGCCCTACGCTGATCTGCCCGGGCGCGTCGTGGCACCGAACCTTACCCCGGATCAGGAAACCGGAGCGGGCAGTTGGACTGATGATCAACTGGCCCGCGCCATACGCGAAGGCGTCGGCCACAATGGCCGCGCCCTTTTTCCCATTATGCCGTACCAACACTACCGCAATATGTCGGATGAAGATTTGGCGTCCGTTGTGGTCTACCTGCGGTCCCTGCCTGCTGTCCACAACCAGCTTCCGGCCACCGAAATCATTTTCCCCGTAAAGTACCTAATTCGCAGCGCGCCCGAGCCGGTTACTGCACCGGTCGCCGACGTTGGCTCCTCCGACCAGCTCAAATACGGAACCCATCTTGCCGACCAGGCTGGTTGTGTCGACTGCCATACACCTCAAGTGCGGGGACAAAACGTCCCCGGCATGGACTTCGCCGGAGGCTTTCCCTTCACAGGCCCCTGGGGCACGGTCGCGAGTGCGAATATCACGCCCGATCCATCTGGAATCCCGTATTACGACGAGGCTCTTTTCTTGACCGTGATGCGCACCGGACAGGTCAGAGGCCGCAAGCTAAGCCCAATCATGCCCGTGATGGTTTATAAGAATCTAACCGATGACGACCTCAAGGCGATCTTTGCCTTCCTTCGTACAACAAAACCTGTGAAGCATCGCGTGGACAACTCGGAGGCGCCGACCGAATGTAAGCTCTGCAAACAGAAACACGGCGGCGGCATCGAAAACTAGTAGTGCGAGTGCGAGCGTCAAAAAACTAGAACCTCGCGCCGTCCCCTGGCTTCAGTACTGATTCCCCTAAGCATGCCTTCGCCGGCACTTATTGAGATGATGGATAGGATCGCTAAGGGCTGCAAAACGTGAAAAAATCAGCTAGGGCCGCAGATGGACTCCCCGGATGACCTGCAGTGTTTTCTATCCGCGTTCATCCGCTTCATTAGGGGCACCTACTGGATTCGCGCTGGAAAGACTACGACATGCGAAAAGGGTTTACGAGAAAACCACAAGCGGACGAGCCCGCGACGCGAGTCAAGAACTACATCACGCCGAGCGGGTTGGAGCGCCTCAAAGATGAGCACCGGTTTCTGCTCACCAGGGAACGCCCGGCCGTGACGGAGGTGGTGGCGTGGGCTGCCAGCAACGGCGATCGCAGCGAAAACGCCGACTATCAGTACGGCAAGCGGCGGCTGCGGCAGATCGATGGGCGGATTCGCTTTCTCACCAAGCGAATCGAAGCCGCGGAAGTGGTGGACCCGGAAGCTCCGAGAGCGGGGCAGGCGGCGACGAGGGCATTCTTCGGAGCGACCGTGAGCTATGCCAATGCGTCGGGGGCGGAGCGGGTGGTGAGCATCGTGGGCACCGACGAGATCGATCTCAACCACAACCACATCAGTTGGGTGTCACCTCTGGGGCGCGCGTTGATGAAGTCGGCAGCGGGTGACAACATAGTCCTTCAACTGCCGGGCGGCACAGAATACCTGACCGTGCTGGAAGTGAGTTACAAGCGCATTCCTGTGGAGCCGTTCCGTGAACCAGTTGGATCCGAGGCCTCGGCAAAGAGACTCCCTCGCCAACGCTAATCCATCCGACATTTGCATTGCGTGCTGCTTAGAATGGGGGCGCTAACGCGCCCTCTCCAGCAGGTCACTCAGAAATGCGCCGATAGCGCGCAGGGCCTGGTTGCCGGCGTGCACGTTCCCGACGCTTCGACGGCGGTCCCGGCCGACAGTTGACGAACTTCGGTTCCCTCAAAATCTACTCTTATCAATGGTCGCCCGATGGCAAGAGCGTGGCCTGGTGCGCGGAGATTCTCCTTCTGATCTGGTGTTGATT
>JBAPQU010000200.1:0-9405 GCA_049280795.1 Candidatus Sulfotelmatobacter sp. | reverse complement strand
TGCAGCACAGCCCTCCACAGGGTGCGAGCCGTTCTGAACGAGAATTTTATCGAAAGAGCATTGCTGCCAAGCAAGAGGAAATTGCGGCGTTGAGGAAGTTGCTGTCCAACCCCTAGGGAGACTCTGAATAAGTTCTCCGATATCCGCCGGGGTTGAGGATAGAGTGGGAGGCGGAGGACACATAGAAGATGAGACAGCAGACCTTGGCGATGGCGAACGGGTTTGAGCGCTACACAAAGAAGACGCGACGGACGTTGTTTTTAGAGGAGATGGAGCAAGTGGTACCGTGGGCCGAACTGTGTGCGCTGATCAATCCGGTGTATGCCAAGGCGGGGAATGGTCGGCCTCCAGTGGGGGCGGAGCGGATGCTGCGGATTTATTTTTTGCAGCAGTGGTTCAACCTGTCGGACCCCGGGGTGGAAGAAGCGCTGTACGATTCGGCGGGGATGCGGCAGTTTGTGGGCATCGATCTGGGGCGGGAACCGGTGCCGGACGAGACCACGGTGTGCAAGTTCCGCCATCTGCTGGAGGAACACGAGTTGGGGGAGCGGCTGTTCGAGCGGGTGGGCGAGCACTTGCAGGCGAAGGGGCTGCGCCTCAGTACCGGGACGATCGTGGATGCGACCATCATCAACGCTCCGAGTTCGACCAAGAACGCGCGCCAGGAGCGGGATCCGGAGATGCACCAGACGCGCAAGGGCAAGCAGTGGTACTTCGGGATGAAGGCACATGTCGGTGTGGACAGCCAGACCAAGCTGATTCACTCGGTGGTGGCGACGGCGGCGAATGCGGCCGATTCCACGATGTTGCCCCACCTGCTGCACGGCGAGGAGACGCGGGTATGGGGCGATCAAGCCTATCGCGGGCAAAGCGAGGTGCTGCGCCAACACGCACCGCACGCCCAGGACTTTACCCATCAGCGCTATCGCTACAAGGACCGCATCGACGAGATCGAACGGGCGAAGAACCGGACCAAGTCCAAAGTACGCTCCAAGGTGGAACACGTCTTTGCCGTGCTCAAGCTCAAGTTCGGGTTCGTCAAGGTGCGCTATCGCGGACTGGACAAGAATGCGAACCGCCTGTTTGTGACTTGCGCGCTGGTGAATCTGTTCCTGGTGCGCAAGCGACTGTTGTGCGCCACGGCGGCGTAGGGCCTCACGAAGCTGCTGAACCGCCCCAGGGCGGGGGGCAAAAGCAAATGGTAGTCCCTCCTTAGGAGAACCAAACCACCGGTTACCCCAGGGTCTTGCCCTCCGCTTGGTTGTGGAGATTACTTGTTCAGAGATTCCCTAGGGGAATATGAAGTTTAGAAGAAACCGGAGTTCCAATCCGTATGAGGTGCATCAGGATTGGAACTCCGCATAAATTATTTACAGCGAACGCAGGAAATCAAGAATATCTTCCTGCGCGGTGTTGCCCAGGCTGTTAAACACACCGACCGATCCACAGGCTTCGCTGGCTGGAACGGTGCTGCTTGTTGTTGGAATGCAGTGGTCCTGGATTGCGTTTCTCAAGTCCACCTCCCGGCCGTCATGCAGAAAGAACAGTCGCTGTCCGAGTCCCCACAGAGGTGCCGTGCGGAATTGATCGCCACTCGCGTTCCCCTGTGTGATGCCATCGCTCAATCCGCCCATGTGGTGCAGGGCGAAATCGGAATACGGATGGTACGGTACGCTGCTCAGGGATACATTCGGGGAAGGACCGGTTTGCAGCGTCGGACTGTGACATAGGTGGCATCCGACCGCAGTAAAAAGGGTCTGCCCATTGTTTTCAGCCGTAGTGAACGGCTGGCAGTTGGGGGTGGAAGTGCCATACCCAGTGGAGAGACTGGAAGAGCACTGCGATGGAGCCGCGTTCAAGAGCATGAAGATGGAGTCCAGTTGGGCATTCGAGGCAGCTGTGGCTGCATTTCCTGTGGGCAATATTTCGTCCTCAGGATAGCCAACGGAATTGTTGATACAGGGCGGCACGGTGAGCGGAGACGTTGGCGGCCCCGTCGATATCGGTGGTGGCGTCGCTCCCCAGGTGCGTTCATTCGGAAACAGTTCGTTGGTCACGCCCATTTCAACGTTCTCCGCTTCACCCGCAAAGATGAGCAGTGACTTATTCTGGGCTTTCCAGCCAAAACGCGTAATCGTACCATCGTTTCCGCTGGTATTAAACGTAGCACCCACCACACCCAGGGTGTTGCTAGCCGTTAAACGCTCGCTGTTTTCGATCAAGATCGGGTCGGGTGTTGATTCCACAAACCCGAGGCCAAACGTGGGCGTCGGAATGCGGAAGGAGATCGAACCGTTGGGCAAGGCCTGAAAATTGATCTGGTTGATCGAACAACCTGCCGGCAAATCCTTTCTCCCCTGGATCGTGAACAGATTCCCCACGCCGTTGGCCCCTACCCCAGCCTCGTTTCCGCTTGGCGCCAAGGCTTCGACGAACCGCACTTCAATTACCGGTCCGTCCACTGGGACGGTCGATTTAAGAGGTGTAGTGACGCCCGGCAGAGAAAAGGGAGGCGGGAAAAATGGTATGGTGTTAGTCCCTCCGTCGTCGGTCGCATCGCCTATCTGCGGGTTACTGGCGCTAAGTGGAGGAGGGCTACCAGGAATCGGCATCGCGAACGTAATCGCGGGTGAGGCGGCGCTGGTTTGGATGCTCACGATCCCCGGACTGCTGCCGCCAACCGCGGGAACCATGTGGCACTGCTCACAGCTTTGTGCGTTAAATGAAGGCCCGAGGCCGACCATAGGCTCCTGAACCTGGATTCCAGCTGATCCGATCACGCTGGCGATAGTGGAAAAAGTATTCAGTCCCGGCACCCAGTCCGGGAACAAAACGTTTAGGTTGACTCCAAGATATCCTCCAACAACATTGCCCGCGCCACCAGCCGGCGGCTGTGGCGATACGCTTGGGGGTTGCAGGATATCAACACAGTCCGTGGTGGCGGGCGCAAGCGGTCCCATGTTGCCACTCGGAAATTTGACTCCCGACCCCGTCGGACAAATTGCATTTTGGTTGCCGGGGTTGCGGGGGCCAGGATCGAAGGTGGCTGGGTTAACCGGCGCTTGGCCGTACATCATTGGTGCGCTCACCAGAACCGTGAGGCTGCTGAATAAGAGAGTGGTCGCAGGTAGACGGAGCATGCGGATAACTAGGTCTTTCATAAGCTAACCCCTCCGTATTTCGGGTTAAATTGTTATTGTTGGAAACGTCTGCTGGAAAGCAATCTGGCAGCGGAGGGTACTCTATAAATCAAGAACACGTCAATAACAAAATCGACTTATGACTATCGCGCCTCGAGTAATTTCTGATTTTGTAACGTCGATTCACGTTAGCATGCAAAACGCAGGACATTGGTATCCTTTACAACTCGCTGCTCTCGAAGTAGATAGTAATAAGTTGCAGACAATCATCGCCTTCTAACACTTGTGAACTAATACGATCTCTTGTGGAATCGAAGAACCTAATGACATGTTACGAAACACGAACATCGATTTGTCATTTATAAACAATATTAGATGACGGAATTGAAGTCATATCATGTGTCTAAGTGAATCGCCAAAGTACTATCTCGACATCAGCGAGATTTCCTGATAAGAAGATGGGGCGCGATCAGCTTCAGGCGATTCCAGCCGTTGTCGTTGGGGGACATCATGACGAAATGTGGGATTTTGTTGGTGAGCGGAATATTCGGATGTCTGTTATCAACTCCTCCTGGATGGGCGCAAGGCATCGAGACGCCGGGGTCTTCTTCGGAGCAGCGGAGGAGCGAAGGAGCGCCAAAGCCAGAGCAGGTCGCAGCATCGGATGCGGTGATCACAATTCATGGTTCATGCGAACCAGGCAAACAGCCAGTCGCGGACGGAAAGACCTGCACGACGGTAGTGACGCGGGAAGCGTTCGAGGAGCTGGTTAACTCGATGAACGTTACCAACAAAGTGCTGTCACCAGAGACGCGGCGCAATCTGGCCGAGACCTATGCGGATTATCTTGCCCTGGAGCGGGTGGCAGTTCAAGCCGGACTGGAAAATACGCCGCAATTTGCCGAGATCATGCGCTGGTGGCGGTTGCGTACCCTCGCAGATATGTATCGTGGTGAATTGCAGGCGAAGTTTGCGCATTCCACCGCGGAAGAAGTCCACGCCTACTACACCGAACGGCTGCCTACGTACGAGCGAATTCGAGTGCAGCGTGTTTTGATTCCTAAAGAGCCGGCCAATCCGGAAGAGGAACAGCAAGTAAACAAAAAAGCGCTGGAGACAGCGCAGGCTGCGCGTGAGCGTATTGTGAAAGGCGAGAACCCTACGTTGGTGCAAAAAGATGTATACGCGCAACTGAAATCGGACGCCACTCCGGCTACGAACCTGGGAACCCTTGCAAGGTCGAACTTTCCTAAAGAGGAAGTAGATGAACTTTTCTCTCTGCCGCCCGGCCAGGTCAGCAAAGTGGAAAATGAGGCGTCATACGTGATCTACAAGATCGAGGCGAAAGAAACCTTGTCGGAAGAGTCGCAGAAGGAAGAAATTACGCGCGAGATCTCCCAGCAGAAATTCAGCGACGCGATGCGGGCGGTCAATGAATCAGCTAAGCCCGAGCTTAACGACGCCTATTTGGGGCCCCATGTTGCCCCGGCTCCGCGCCCTCACGCGAGTACGATGACAAGTCTACATCGGTAAGAAGGAGCGTCCTCTGGCGTGAATCACCTTGGCCCCGGCCAAAAAGAAAAATATGAGACCCGCGGCTGACAGGATAATGGCAAACGCAATTGCACGTTTGTGACCGGCAACGGGTGAGCGCTGAGGAGTACGGCCAGGGTTGAGCGGGGAGGCAACACGCGTAACCGCTCCCGTCTGTGTGGCAGGCGTCGAGGGTGCGGGATGCTCACCCGGTTGCAGCGGACTGAAAGAGTGAACCAGTTCTCCCGTTCCCGACAGTGAAAACTCGACCGTCATGTTTGACGCAAGTTTGTCGAACTCGAATCGTTGTTCTTGGGCGGGTTGCGAGTTTGCTGCGGTATGAAATGTGGTCGGCGAGATTGACTGAAAGCGCATAGACCTGGGAATCATTATGCCGATGCGGTCCATTGGATACTGAGTCCGCCGTTGGAAAACAAACTTCTGTCCATCGTAGGGAAATTCGTAGCGGATCGCATATTTGGTCAACCCCGGCTTTAGTGGAAACTCGATCTTGTATTGCCCGGTCGGTCCTGCCACCGAAGTAGGCGAAACTCTGCTGGTCCCGCCATCTGGTGAGGAAATGATCACAGGTTCGATCTTCGCTCCCGGAGGAATGGATAGGACGAAGTTGTTAGGATTCACCTGTGTAACAGGTGGAGTGGAGAGATTGTCTAGCGCGTGCAGTTCCGTCACCTGCAATTGTCTGCCGGCACTTTGAAACTGTAAAATACTTAACTGGCTGCTGATGAGATTAACCTGGTCAGCAGATTGATATACCTTGACGTCTGCAAATTGTCCTTGTACAACCGGCTGAAAGTAATCTACTCCATTCTGTGTCACCTGTAAGACAGCCGAAGCGTGCCGGTCCAGCTTGACCTTAGGAACGATCCGAAACTCTCCGCTATCGTTGGTTATAGTACGACCTTGTTGGCCGGATGATGTAAATAGGATGACTTGGCTGCTAGGTTCCGGATTGCCCGTCGATCCGTTCAATACTCTTCCCTGGAATGTTTGTGCTGAGCAACTAATGGAAAGGAGAATGAGGAGTAATGAGACTCTCATAAGTGTAACCTCCTAAGGGAGAGCCGATAAGAAGTAACAGGCTCAGGCATAGTAAGTCAATAAACATTTAGTAAGGCCCACGATCAACTTAGCTGAGCATTTTTGCGCGTCTTCATCCGAGTGGGTTAGTTCGGCAGCTACCCCGTTGCATACTCTGCGCTCGGCCTGCGCCGGGTGTTCGGCCCGCGGCGCGCCTTTTGAAATCGATAGGCGGCTTGACATTTGTCAGGCGTGGACGCAAAAATGCAACCTATTTTCTGTTGAGACTTTCCGTCAGGATCAATGGGAGGCGATGGGCGCGCGGGTTCTGCATAGCTTCCGGCGTCGCCGAAAGTCCATACAAGTGGACGAGTATCTACAACAACGCGGACGAATCAGCCGTTCGTTGGAATGATTCGGCGATTGCCATCCAGCGGCCAATCGTAAATCCAATTGTCTCTGGCAAGTCTCACATCGGCCTACCAGGCACGCCTGCGAGTGTGCCGCAGTAATCAAACTCTTCGGTATCAATCGTTCCGGCGTCGGCTAGCCATCCAGGCTCGAGTGTAGGCCAGAGCCCGCTTTCCCAAGAATTTCATGTCGTCAGAAGAAACCTGTAAAAAGCTGACGAAATAGCTTGGATAATCGGCAGAAATGGGTTAATTTGGCGAGCGTTAGAATTTGCAGTCTGGGGCCAGAACACAAAAACTCGAGAATGGGGCACGACTCGATCTCGCGGATAAACGACTTCCCCTGCTTTCCGCGGCGTACTCCTTAGCTTTCGGTGTTGCGGGCTCCGAGAGGAATCCAGCCGTGAAATTCCCTCTTCGCTTCGCTATTCTTGTTTCTATCTTCTCTTATTGCTGCTTGTCTGCCCATGCCAGGGAGGCCGCTAAATCAACTATTTCGGCATCATCTGAGGTGGCTGCAACCTCGTCTGCAGAAGACGGACCCGTTGCCTCCTCATCCGAGTTCATGATCCCAGGTCCGTTGCGCTCCCTACTGCGCATGTCCGGTATCAGTCCAAAGATTGCGCCCGAGCAAGTGTTGCCTTTGCTGAGCCGGAACGTATTTATACAAGGTTATGAAGGCTCCCGGAAGCAGACCGAATTTCTCATCCTGCTGAGCCGGTATGTCGTGCAGGCCAAGGAGCTATCGAACCTGGTCGGGGCCGATGGCAGCATTCGCGTTTCCAATTGTGATGATGCGCAACCGCTTCTGCGCATCCTCGGCTATCGGGCTCGGCCAAACTGTGGAGAACTGGGCACATCCTTGCAGACGGCAGAACCCGAAAGGGCTTTTATAACAATCGATTCCGGCTTTCCTCTGCTCGAACTGGAGCAAACGCTGCAAGGCGGCAAACCTTTCGACTATCCCTACGCGTCCTCTCCCGTACCAGTGCTCTTCGCCCCGGGCGACTGGACCATGGCCAGCAACAAGAATTACAAAGAAACCAGCAAGGATCTGGTGGGTACAATTCTCAGCGATCCCGCCGTAGCACGCCTCTACTGGGCCCTTTCCAAGCTGGATTCCGAAACCAATAATTCTTTGCTGCGATTGATTGGGATTAGGAAATTATTGCCTTATGCCGGCGTCCTTGATTTTTACGGGAGCCACCTCTGCATCCGCGAGGGCCGGGTCATCGTTCCAGGAGGACCGGGCGCAGAATCCGCGTGGAAAGATTTAGTGGGAGCCAGTCCGGCATCACCGGCGGCCTTCATCCAGAAATTGCTGGCCACGGACAGAGGCTGGCTGGCCGCTTATTTCGACGTGCTCTCGCGGGTGCGTAGCGATCAGCAGGTATATTTCACCGAACCGCGTCGGCTGCGGATTTTTTATGAAGCGGTGCGGAGTTCGGATCCCTCAAGCAGTGCCACAAGGGGCATATTCAGGCCGGCCCCTGCACTTTTGCTTTTAGCCACCCGGCTGCAATGGGAGCCCAACGGAGAACCCCTCGTCCCGGGAAATCTCGACGTGTGGAAAGAGATTCTTCACCAAAAGAAGCGGAGCACTCGCCCGACCACTCCCGATCAGCTCATCCAAACCATGTTCGCTCTTTCGCGGACAACGAACGATGACGGACCGTTGCAGATTTACCTCGCGATCACCGAACTTGAGAGTAGAAGATCACCCGAACATCGCCTGGAGCCCGCGACCGTGCGCCTGTTGGCGCGCAGATTCCCAGAGTTTAGCGACCAATATCGAATATTTTCCGAGTTTCAAGAGTTGAATGATGCATCCATCGTCCTGTTCCTGGATACAGCTGAAGCGCTAAATAATGTCCCAAACCCTGTCCGGGGCAATGCGCTTGGTACCTTTCAGGCCAATATTGGAATTTGGCAGATCCTGGCCCGGCAGGGACAGATTTCGAACTCACAGTTCAACGATTCATGGCAGCAGGTGATCAGGCCATTCGCCGGAATCCGCTCGGCAGCGCAGTTGTATAACGCGGGGAAAGCTTCTCTCGCAGAACTGTTCCAGTTTGCCGGCAGCAATTCAAAAGTTTCTCAGGATGGAATTATCGAATTGCTGGCAGGACCTGTGCAGACCACCCCAGATGGAATGCGGATCCATAAAGAGCTTGCCCTCAGAATCCGCTCTGTGTTGGACGGGCAACGGCTGGTTTCTCTTGACACGCTGCTTGCGCTGGGCGACGCCTTGACCCAAAAAGAACAGGGGAAAGAGCTGAATGAATATGCGATCCATCAGGCCGGCGAAATACGGGAATTCGAGATGCCGAGGCCGATCTTTACTAATAGTGAGCACACGGAATGGGCCTCGGGAATCTATAACAACCATCACACCGAAGTGCAGATGCGAACGGACCTGGCCAAAGTGCTCAGGTCTCCGTCGCCTTCGCACGCACAGCTCGAAGAGGCTCGCGGCCAACTCGCTTCTTTCCTAAGGGACAGCCTCGTCGGTTTGAACTATGCCTATTACGAACCACCCGGCGCCCAGGCCCTGCACGATAACCCGCTCCTCGTCCGCTCCCACGACTTTGCCGCAGAAACAGTCACCGGCATAAAGACCGTCTGGCAAGCTCCGCAGCTCCTTGGCCAGGGCACCCCCGCCGGCGGAGGCGCTCATTTTGTGGGCTCTCTCGCCGATCTGCCCTATGTTCTCGCCGATCTGGAGCAGGATTTTATTTCTCCGGAAAATGTACAAGCTCTTATCTGGAAGGAATTGACGCCGGGCCTGTTGACCAGTGCGATCTTGCCGCGCTGGTGGGATGTCAGCCCGAACGAGCTTCATGCGGTCACGTTATATCAAAAAACGGGAGAGGAACTTCTGAGTGCTTCCGCGAAGGATGAGGACCTGCGAAGCAAAGTGATGGCCATCCTGTCGGAGCGCGTAAATCCCAAGCGGTCTGAGCAAATCGAGCAGGGGCTGCGTGCTGGCCGCTCCTCGGAAACGCTCACCCACGTGACGCCGGCGGACACGTTCTATCTGACGGCGGAGTTTCAGCGCAGGTACCCGAAAGAAACCCGCTCCTGGGGAACGGCAACCCAGGAACTGCAGGCTCTCTCTCGTGAACATCCGGAACAGGTCAATTGGAAGCGCTTGTCGCACGATTTTGGTGTGCCGCATCCCAGTTTCGCTCAAACCTACGGTCGCGAACTGCTCAATGTCGGTCCTCTGCCTTCGTTCGAGGGATACTCCAGTCGTTTTCTGGGGGAATACTTGGACTCGT
>JBAPQU010000199.1:0-3383 GCA_049280795.1 Candidatus Sulfotelmatobacter sp. | reverse complement strand
CGCTCAGGCAATCGATTTCCTGGCCCCGCTGAAAACCTCGAAGCGCGGACAAGCGGCCCACGCCGCAATCCGGTCAGTGTGCCCCATCGTGGACAAAGACCGCGTCATGTACAAAGACTTCGCGCGGATCGCGGAATTAATTGCTAGCGGGAAGGTAGCGGAGGCGTTACGGTAGAGCGATTCCTCATCTACCCTCCCCGGTTTCAAGAAATTTCCGGAGCGGTCCCTCTACGAATTGGTTCGGCTTCCATCCCTTGACGAGCCTGTCGACCAAGAATGGATCGATTGTGCTGATTCCCAATCCTACAAGAGGGTTCAGCGCAGCGGTCGCCACGCCGATTGCTGCAAATACCATCCACCTTAGGGTTTTTGTTGGCAGCTTGTCCGCCCAATCCAGCCTGCTCATTTCCCTGCAATACTCTTTGAGAAGATCCGCACCTGGGTATTTGTCTTTTAGCCACCGTTTGAATCGGGATGAAGCATCTATCAGGGCGAGCGAATCCTTCAACGTTCTCGCGCCACTATTAACCGATTCTCTGATTGCACGTCCCTCCTCAAATAGAACCTCTTGAAAGGTTTCCGTCGCTTGTGTCTTCGCTCTTATGCCCGAGAAAATCTGACCCAATTTGCTGTACGCGATCAGATCGTTCTCCGGACGGGTTAAAAGATCAGCTTTCAGTTTGGCGGCAAAGTGCAGGTCACTATTCACATCAGGAAGAGTTAGCAACAAGGACTCGGGAGTGATTGCCTCATCGGGCGCGCCAGGAGTGGATTGACGAGCCGAAGTGCTGATTGCCGCAAAGTCAAGGTTAGTCTCTATCGAATACAGTTCGTTAGCCTTCTCGAACCGGAAAACGAGTGGAGTAGGAATCGCATAGTTTGGCGCCTTCTCTTCGATCAGCGCTCGCATCATTCCCTCAATAACATGACTGTTGCTAGCGTCCTCCCGAGCAAGGTCGGCAATGGTTGCGTGGTGCCTGTCAATTTTGATCGCGCTGAAAAGACGCCTCGTCAACTTTTCGGCTCGCTTTTCTTCCTTGACGGCATCGCGCACCAGAAGCGGCAAGCGTGCCTCCAGCGTTTGCTTCGGAGTGCTGACCAGCGCGAAGTCGTACCTCGGACCAAGGCCTTTTTGTGTCTTCAGGCAACCGGGCATGTTCTCCAAGTACGAAAGTGTGAGCACCTCGCGCTCTATCAGTTCCAATAGAAAGTCCGGGCCCGGCCCCGAGATGAGAAATTCCAGCGTGCCGGAATCAGCGACGATGTGTCCTTTCTGGTAGAACACCAAAGCTTCCACAAGAAGTCCGACATCTAGCGGCGCTCCCCGATTTGCCGTCCTCCGTATACAGATCGCTTCCAACAAGGCATGCCTCCTCAATCCAGGTTTGGCCCCGTATGAAGTGCGGTTGTCCCCGGGCGGAGCGCACTCCCATCCAACCCCAACTCACCAGAAATCCCCTGCAGCGCCTGAATGCAAAAAGCAATATGCTCATCTAAATCCACGCCCAGCGCCGCCGCCCCGTTCACAATGTCGTCGCGATTCACTTTACGCGCGAAAGCTTTGTCCTTCATCCTTTTCCGCACCGACTTCGCATCCACTTCGGCCAACGACTTTCCTGGTTTGATCAGCGCAACGGCAGTAATAAACCCGGCCAGCTCATCGCAGGCGAAGAGAGCTTTCTCCATCGACGTATCGCGAGTGACGCCGGTATACTCGGCGTGCGACATAATGGCCCGGCGGATCACATCCGGCCATCCCCGCTCCTTTAGAATTTCGTTGCCCTTGTAGGGATGGTCTTCCAGGCTGGGATATTTCTCGTAGTCGAAATCGTGAATGAGCCCAACGATGCCCCACAGGTCTTCCTCTGACAACCCAAGTGCCGACGCTTCCGAGTTTTCAGTCACGAACTTTCCCGCGCACGCCCGCATACACGCCTCAACCGCCAGCGCGTGCTTGCGCAAACTTTCTGACTGCGTGAACTCAGTTAGTAAACACCACGCGCTCTCGCGATCGATCATGCTTTCTACCCTTTTTCTGCAGGATTTCGCCGCTTCGTTTTTGTTTTCACCGGCAAACTTCACGGCTTTATGCATTTTAACCTTGACTTCCACAGGCCTTGTACCTCAGATTGTCCCTGCGGCTGGAACCTCTCCCCCTTTTGTTAGGTTCCTTCAGTAGATGTGAAGGAGTAGCCCGCTCTGGCACTCCCACAACCCGATGGCCACGACTCTTGCCCCGGTAGATTCTAGGGAAGTCGTCCGTTGCGATCATTGCCTGCTGGTTCAATTCCGTACGGTGAATAACAATTGCCGGCGCTGCCACTCGTCCCTGGACGAGGAGCCCGAGCCTGAACCAGTAATGATTGCCCCGCCTGTAATGATGCCCATGCCCGGTACCGGACGTGGACACCTCAACCTGGCAACGTCGATCCGCTCGCTGCGTTTGCGCGGTGGGCTCAGCCAGCGGCAGCTTGCCGGACGCATGTCCGTGCCGCGGACTTACGTTTCCAAGATCGAGAACGAAAAAGCCACGCCCACGCTGTTTTCCCTGGAACGGTTGGCGCGAGCACTGGAGGTAACCGTGCCCGAACTGCTCAGCGGCGGCGAAAAGAGCCGCCAGGACGAAATCAGCGAACTGGTGAAAGACCAGTTCATCGCAGAGATTCTGCCGTTCGTCTCGCAACTGAATGGAATGCAGATGTCCAGCATCCTGACCCAGGTGCGTGATTTGACGGTACGGCCAAGAAGGACCGCGTAAGCGACGAACAGGCTCCAGCCCCGCAGGGGCGACAGATAATAGCCCGGCACGCAAGTGCCGGGTAGTCTTAAAAAAATGGAACGAGTCCCGAAGGGACGACAGAAACTCTTCGCTACCGCTAAAATTTTATCCGGGCAACCAGCCAACTCAATGCCGGGACCATTTTTTCGGTCCTGGCTTTTTTCTTGCCTACGAGCCGTGTGAATCCCGGATAGATCGACTGACATCTATCCAGCATGAGTCTGGAAGAAGTTGGAAGCATTTTTTCTGCAGTGCCTGTCCATGTTGCCTCGGTGAATCAACCCGAAGCAAACAGTTGGGCAGAAGAGTCATCACTGGCGTCGATACAACCGCCGCCGACCGGCGACGATTCCCTGCTCGATGCCTACTCCCGCGCCGTAACAGGCGCGGTTGAGCGCATCAGCCCCTCGGTGGTGAATATTGAAGTGCATCAATCCGCCGGCCGCACACGCTCCGGCGAGCCGCGCGAACGCCGCGGCGGAGGCTCGGGCTTCGTATTCACTCCCGACGGCCTGATTCTTACCAACAGCCACGTCGTGCACAACGCGCGCCGCATCGAGGTAACGCTATCCGACGGTCGCCACATGCCGGCCAGCGCCATCGG
>JBAPQU010000198.1:0-1853 GCA_049280795.1 Candidatus Sulfotelmatobacter sp. | reverse complement strand
ATGATGGAAGAAGAAATTATCCTAAGAAAATAACGGAGGAATCATGTCAGCGACTGTCGGTGCACCCGCACCCGAATTCACCCTGAAAGATCAGGATCAAAAAGAAGTGAAGCTCAGCGACTACCGCGGCAAGAAGCGCGTGGTCCTGGTTTTCTATCCCCTCGACTGGAGTCCGGTCTGCACCAAAGAGCACGCCTGCATGGTCAATGATAAAAAGCAATTCGAAGACCTCGACGCCCAGGTCCTCGGTCTCAGCGTGGACAGCGTGTGGTCGCACAAGGCCTACGCCGATAAAATGGGCATCCACTATCCGCTGCTCGCCGATTTTCACCCGCGCGGCGCGGTTGCCGCCAAGTACGGCGCGTATCTCGAAGATAAAGGCATCACCGGCCGCGCCATCTCCATCATCGACCGCGATGGCAAATTAGCCTGGCACAAAAATTACGACATCCCCGTCGTCCCGGATATTGAAGAAGTCTCAAAAGCCCTGGCCGCGGTGAAATAGATAAAAGTGAAATCGAGAAACTGTCATCCTGAGCGAAGATTGGTTCTTGTGCCCGGCGCAAGAACCAACCGCAGTCGAAGGATATCTATAACTAAAAACGAACCCGGCAGATTTTGACTTCGAAAATGTTCCCGGCCCTACGCCCCAGCCTTAACCTCCGCCGCCTTCCCCTCGCGATAAGTCACCACCAGCGGCTTTCCACCGTTCGGATATCGCACCGTCTTATCCTCCGACGAGCCCGCATCCGGAACTCCCATGCCGATCGCGAAATCCGCCTGCAGTTCATCCATCCCCGGCTTCACTTCATGTTGCGCAATCGACTGCCACACATCGGCCGGCCAGAATTTATATAAGTCGTGCGGATCTTCCACATAAAACATTTCATCGGAATAAATTTTGTATTGCCCCTCGGTTTCAAATCCAATCGGCACGGCAAAGCTGTGCCCATCTTTTTCAAACGTCGCCACTACCTGCTTCCTGCCGCCAGGCGCCGTGACCGCCATCACATCCTTTATCTCCAGCCGCTCGAGCGGCCCCAACAATCCCGCATCATGGGCAAAATCGACGCTCTTCACCACCGGGACATACCTGTAATAGGTGTACCGGTAGCCTTCCTTCGTCCAAACCGGCTGCAAAGTCAACTGCTGCGCCGATTTCAAATCAAACGGATACAACTTCTTCGGCGTCACATAATATTCCGCATTCGAGTAGCCGGCGGCTTTGGCCTGCTGTTGTTTCTGCGCCGCAACGTAATCTTCATGCCGCTGGTAAAGAATGTATCCCGCGCGCACTCCCGCCACCACCACGGCCAGCGCCAAAGCAATCTGGATCCTCTTCTTAGCTTCTTCACTCATCATGCGTGACTTACCCTGCGAACCCCTGTGCCCTCTGTGTTAAAGATTCTCGATGCCAGCATAAGAAAGCCGTCCTAAGGTAAACTGAAGATAGATCCTATGTCTCAAATCACCGAACAAGATGTCCTGAGCGCCCTAAAGAGTTGCTACGATCCCGAGATTCCCGTCAACATCGTCGACATGGGCCTGATCTACAAAGTGAACTTCGCGCCGATAGAGGACTCCAACGCCGAGGACGCCAAACAAGACGTAACCGTCGACATGACGCTAACCTCGCAAGGCTGCCCCGAGCACGTCAACATCAGCGCTCAAGTAAAATCGCGCCTTGAACAACTGCCCGGCATCCGCAACGCCGCGGTCAATGTAGTGTGGACTCCGCCCTGGAGTCCCGAACGCCTAAGCCCCGAAGCCAGAAAGCAACTCGGCATCGAGTAGCGCCGGCGTCCTCGCCGGCAAGCCGCCGGGACGGCGGCGCTACCCGCCAACTTCTTCCC
>JBAPQU010000197.1:0-1673 GCA_049280795.1 Candidatus Sulfotelmatobacter sp. | reverse complement strand
CACGATTGTTGAAACACCAGCAACGTAAGTTGCGCTTGCTTTGATTTAAGCAGATTCGCGGGGAAAGAGAAAGGTCAGAGGCTTGCAAAAGCGGAGTTCACTGGGGGAAGCGTCAGAAACAATCCGGGCGCGAGAATTACCAGATGGTGGTAACGATGCCTGACTTCCGAATCTCCCGGTCCGCGGTGATCAACGTGAGTCCTTGGGTCAAAGCTGTGCCAGCGATGATTCGGTCAGCGGGATCTTTGAAATACCTCCGTGGCAGCGCGAATGCGCAGGCGCAGATTTGCGCGCTCATCGGCAGGACCGAAAAGCTGGTTTCAATCCGGGACAAAAAGGATTCCGCGCTTATGTCCAGGTGGATGCGTTTCTTGCTGGCGAGCATAGCCAGCTCCAGCAACGTCATGTCAGAAATGGCCAGTCCCTGGCCGGTTCGTCGCGCTTCTTCGATGGTTTCTTTGGCCTTCTTCGACAGTCGGTCGGCGTCAAAGGCCGCCCATAAGACAACATTCGTGTCGAGCAGAATCAATAGAGGTCACCCCATTCTTCCGGGGTGAGCGCGGGAGAGACGACGTCGCCGACGATGGATCCCTTGCCCTTCATAAAGTTGAAGAAGTCGTCTTTTTCTTTCTCGACAGGCACAAGCTTCGCGACCGGTTTGCCGCGCTTGGTGATCAGCACGGATTCGCGCTTCGACTGAACTTCATCCATTACGGCGAGGCAATGAACTTTGAATGCGCCCGCAGCCATCTTTTTCATGGAGGGATATCCTTTCGATCATGGTCATTATACTATAGTCACAAGCTAAATATCGAGTGCCCCGCATATTCGCACAAACAGGCAAATGTGGCCGAAGCCGGAACCCGAGCTCCCTTGCAGCACCTTCCATGCCCCCTGTAGCATCAATATCCAGGCACTTATAAGGAGCAATTATGGCAACTGACACGCTGGCATCCCCTGCGACTCTGGGCTACAACCCCACCAAAGTTTTCAAGAACTTCATCGACGGCGAGTGGGTCGAGTCCTCGACCGAGGAGACTTTTGAAAACCGCAATCCCGCCGACACGCGCGATGTGGTCGGTATCTTTCAGAAATCGGCCAAAGCCGATGTCGATGCCGCCGTGGATGCGGCCAAGCGCGCCTTTGCCAAGTGGCGGCTCGTGCCTGCCCCGCGCCGCGCTGAGATCGTCTTTCGCGCTGCAGAAATTCTGATCGAACGCAAAGAAGATTGCGCGCGCGAGATGACGCGCGAGATGGGCAAGGTGCTGGCGGAAACTCGTGGCGACGTGCAGGAAGCCATCGATGCAGCCTACTACAATGCCGGCGAAGGACGCCGCCTGTTCGGCCCCACGGTTCCTTCGGAGATGCCGAACAAATTTGCCATGGCCGTACGCCAGCCCATCGGCGTCTGCGGCATGATTACGCCGTGGAATTTTCCCATGGCGATTTCTTCTTGGAAGCTGCTTCCGGCGATTGTTTGCGGCAACACCTGTGTCATCAAGCCGGCGCAGGATACTCCGCTCTCTACTTTTAATCTGGTTAGCGCGCTCACCGACGCAGGCTTGCCCAAAGGCGTGATCAACATCGTCGCCGGATTCGGTCCCGACGTAGGCACGCCACTGGCCGAGCATCGGGATGTGCGCGCCATTTCGCTCACCGGATCTTCCGCCGTC
>JBAPQU010000196.1:0-10361 GCA_049280795.1 Candidatus Sulfotelmatobacter sp. | reverse complement strand
AGGGGTCGATTGCCGACCTGTTTCGTGACGCGAGCTTGGCGGTGATGCCATACACGTCATCGGCCGGGTCCAGCGGAGTGGCACATCTGGCGGCGCAGTATGGCGTCCCGGTCATCGCCTCGGGAATCCAGGACTTTCGCGATCTCGCGGATCATGAGGGAATCGCGATGCGGTTCTTCACGCCAGGGGATGCGGGCAGCCTGGTCGAACAAATTCTCCTTGCTTTGAACTCACCGGAAGCGCTGAAGGAAATGGCCTGGCAAAGTTATGCAGCCGGCGTTGCCATGAGCATGCCACAGGTGGTGCGGGAGTATATCCGCAATTTCCGCCAGCACGAACGCATTAAGACCCTGCAACTGGCGGCCGAACTGCGCCGCGCCGGGCAATTCCAAAGAGAAGATGGGCTGGCCCGCACGGTGGGCGAAAAAATTCAAAGATGGCAGGACGAAGACGAGATCGCCAGACCGTCAGCCTAGCTCCGCGTTAAGTCAGCAGAAGCAGTAAGGGACTCACTCCACACTTATTCCTAATTCTAATTTTGTTCTGGTTCGGAATTCGGTGGCGGTAGAGATGGCATGGCTGGTGGCTGTACCGTTAGCGGCGGCACTGGCGTCGCATCGGGTTCATTGCTCACCGGGGCTCCATCGCGCCGCTTTAGTTCAATGGGTCTTTGTTCGCGGCGCTTTGTCTCTTGCACCGCTTTCAGTGTGGCATCGACATCTGTCTGGTTATTATCGGCAAGAGTGTCGATCTTCTGCCCTTCAGCGTCACGACGCGTGGAATAGCTCACCTTGGCTTTCGCATCTTTTCCGGAGCGCGCCGCGTCGTAATACATTTCTGCACTCTCGCGGTCACCTGCCAGCTCTGAGACATAGCCGAGATTATTCAAAGTGAACGCATTTTGTGCGTCCTTCTGATAGGCCTGCATGAAAAACTCTTTCGCTGCCGCGGGGTGGTTATCGTTCAGAGCAGCCACTCCACGCAGATTGAGGCGAGCGGCGGTTGCCTCAACGCCTTCGCCCTTGGCGATCTGCTCACTGACGGCGGCCGCATTTTTCGCTGCTACTTCGCTGATCGGCCGTCCGCGCCACTTGGCTCGTGGAGTGACCACAACTTTTTGCGTCGAATGCAGACTTGCCGCAGCGGAGTAAGCCCGCAGTGCGCCATCGATATCTCCCACGGTCTCCATCGCATAGCCGAGATTGTTGAGGAGGAACGGATCCTGAGGATAGTGTGGTTGCTCGGATTGCAGCAGGTTTCGGGCTTCAAATACGTGCCCCTCTTGCAGCATCACAATCGCGCGCTCGTTGATCCGGTTGATGGCCTGATTAGAACCTTCAACCTGGCGAAATGCTTCATCCAATGGCTTGCCCTTGAGGTCTGCTTCGCTGGATTGATCGATCACTGCATTCGTGCGATCCCGAGCTGCCAGCGCATAGTAGCGCAGAGCCCGATCGGCATCGCCCTCCAATTCGGAGACGTAGCCAAGATTATTCAGGGTGAATGGGTCATCCGGATCGAGCAGATAAGCGCGATAGAAAAGCTTCTTAGCTTTTTCCTGATGCCCGTGCTTCAGTTGGGCAACACCTTCGCGGTTCAGCTTCTGGCTGGGCGTGGAGACGCCTTTCCGCGGAATTGGAATCTTCAAGTCGCCGGCGAAGCTTCGGCTAGCGCCTGCGAACATCTGCATCGCCAGCAAACCAAGAATCGTAACGACAGTCCCCAAGCTGCGCAAGTTCATTCGGTCCATTAGTTCGTCCGCTTCAAGGGTGATGCTGCTGTAACGTACCGATACTATGATGTCTCAAAGCCCTGATTCGTTAATACAGTAAATACCCTATGCGCCGACGGCTTTGCCGCTTTTAGCATCAAAAGGCGATGACAAGGCTTCTTTTTGCCGCGACCTTCTCTGCGATTCTAATGATTGGTAATGCACAGGCGCAGGTTACCGCTACCCCGTCTGCCACAACCCCCGGTGATGCGAGTCCCCAGACAAGCACTTCAACCGCCGATGTTCCGCCACCGGGCGGACCTCGCGCCAAGGTGGGGCTGGTGCGCGGCGTATTGAAACGGATGGACCCGATCCACGACCAGCTTTTAATTCACTCTTTCGGAGGCAAAGATATTCGCGTTGCTTTCGATGGGCGCACTCAAGTTTTTCCTGAAAATGCGCATTTACATATGACCGGCATTTCCGCCGGTTCTGTGGTCTCGGTGGACACGGTGATCGATGGTGGGAAGTTGTTTGCGCGCTCGGTTCGAACCGGGCCGTCCAATACGGCCGAGTTAGATGGGCAGGTCTTGCGGTATGACGCAGCTAAGTCGCAGCTCACATTGCGCGATCCTATAAGCCCGGAAGGCATTTCGCTACACATTGCTCCCAGTGCGACGGTGGTGAACCAGGGCCAGCCTGCTTCGCCGCAGATTTTGTCTGCGGGGATGCTGGTGCGGGTGTGGCTCTCTCCAACGGAAAATGCGGCGAATAAGGTTGAGATTTTTGCCGCGCGCGGGAATTCTTTTACCTTTGAGGGGCGAATTGTCGCCGTGGACCTACGTTCGGGCGTTGTGGCCTTGTCGAACAATTCCGACCAAAGCGTTCGCGAGCTTGCCATCGGGTCGCTGGATGCAAGCACTCTGGCTCTTTTGCGTGAAGGTGCGAACGTGAATATTCAGGCGGAGTTCGACGGAGACCGCTACAACGTGCGCACGGTTACGCTCGCGGCACGTAATCCGTAAAGTTGACATTTGGCAAAGACTGCGAAACGGCGGAGGGCTCTGCTCCTCGTTCGCGAAAAAGTGGAATCGTCACGACCACCAGCAATCCGCACATCACAAACAGCTGTACCAGGATTACCTGAGAAAGCGAGTGGTGATATCGCCAGATCGCTGCAGTCAGCAGCACGCTCGCGCCAAATTGCATCCACGCCGCGGTGCCGATGCGCCGAGAGATCTCGTACATCATGAAGACCACCGCAATGCAATAAACTCCGGTCATGACCGCATACTTCGTCATGAGCGCAGAAAATTCTGCCGTGCCCAGCAGAAAAGCTTTTCCCAGCAGCAGAGTCCACAACGCCTCCGGCGCCAAGGCTACCGCGGCGACGGAGGCCGATATGAGAACTCCCACAAGGAGTAGTGCGGTATACAGCACCGAGTGTCCCACTTTAGATTGTGAATGGCTGGCTGACACGGGAAACATACTGCTCACTACCGCCCACGACACCATGAAGACCACGCGCCCCACCAGGGCCACGGCCGCATAGATACCTGCCTCTGAGGGCGGAAAGAAATGCTTGACCAACAGGATGTCGAGGTTGCTGAGAATCACCTGCCCGATGAAATACAAGATAGCCTGCATACCCTCGCCAAAAGGAGCGATCTTCATCAGTCCCGGTTTTGCCCGGTACTCGGTGCCCGGTTCGCCGGCAACGTATGCTGCGATGATGGAGAGCAGCACGGCTACCATGACACCGGTCACGCCCCATCCGAAATGAAGGAAGAGCAGAGCCCCACCTAGCTTTACGGCTACTTCCACGACAACATTGATAGCAAGACCGCGAAAGTGGTAAGCGCCCTGCATCCTTCCGCGCTGCACGCCCAGCGGTATATATACTCCAGCCGCAAGCGCCAGCAAAATCAGGTCACGCAGAGCCGGCAGGTTGAAATAGGACTTGAGGTAGGCGCTGCCTGCAGCGAGCAGCACTGCGGTTCCCAGCCCCACCTGCCAGGACCGGCGCAACATGCTGGCATAGATTTGTGCCCGGACCAGGATTTCTGAAGTGCGGGCGGTAAATTTCGAAGTCACGATCTGGAACGACAAAGTGATCGCTGTTACCAGCATCAGCAACGTGTACAGGGCGGAAGCGTGGCCAAAGCTGGAAGCGCCTAACATCCGGGCGAGCAGGATGTTGTAGAGCAGGTTGGTGGCGGCAACGAGGCCCGTGCTCACCAACAGGATGGCGCTGCCCCGCACGACGTGGCCGCGCAGGATTCCGCGGTGCTCCGGGCTTGCCATCACTTGCGTTTCCGGAGGCATCGTCATAACGAGTCGCGGTCTGACGGTCGGGCCAGTTCGAAACTTAGTTCTCAAAAAGTGAACTGCGCCGCTGGAATGATTTGAGTGCGTTCTTGTCCGGGGAAATCATAGAAGCTTTGCTGTTGCACGCCGAAAGAAAATTTCATTGGGTACGCGACAGATGCCGTCTCAGCGCCGATGCTTTTGTTCCAGTTGTGTTCGCGCGTGTAGGAGACCATAACGCTCGATGTGACGTTGTCGTAGGCGTGGAAGCCGCGTCCTGTGGACCATGCACTGGAGGCGGAGAGCGACCAGTGATCGTTGATACGATCGTCCAACCCAAAGCGTGGACGCAGAGTTTGTGCGATCGCGTAGTCGGCGGCTTGAACGCGCCAGGAACGCAGAAACTCCGCCACCGCTGAGACTCGGATACGGGAGCCGAACTTGCGCTCCAGACCAGCATAGGCAACTGTCTGGTAGTACTCATAAACCGCGGGTCCGAAAAGCAGGTCGCGACCGCTGTAGCCGGTGAGCAGCGCGGTTTTGCCCCAGGGCCGGCCCACGCGAAAATCGACGGTGGCGGAAACGTCCCGCGAGTGCAGATTCTCTTCCGTGAACGGACCTGCTTCCCGGATCAAATTGCCGGAGAACGAGAACCAATTTCCGATGGGGCTGCTGGCCAAATAGAGAAACTGGCGGAACAGATCCTGATTCATAAACTGCGGGGAAAGTGTGTCACGCCGGACTGTGTACTGTATTCCGGGCAAGATGTTCAGCTTTATATTGCCTACCCGGATTATCGGCGCCACGGAAATGTTGAAGATGGTGTCGAAGGTATCGCGATTCTGAATCAGAAGCTGGCTTGGAAACGAAAGTGAGCCCTGAGCGTTACGCTCGGCGACAAAGCCTTGAATCGGAGCAAATGAATCGGGACGATATTGAAAACGCGAATCGACGAAGGTTTCAATGGTACGCCGCGGGGGTGGCAGCAAGGCTCCAATGTTTTGCACGCCGAGCAGACGAGCGTCTTCCTGATAGATGTTTTCGTCTTCAAACACCGCGCCGACGCGCACGTCGGAACCCATGCCGATGCGGTCGGTGATGGGGCGGCCTTCTTCAGCGGCCAGTTCCATTTCTGTGGTACGGGTATCCGGATCCTGCGGATCCAGTTCGCTGGCGCGGACGAAACTTGCAAGAGCGCGATCATTCTCGCCACGTTGGCGGTAAACGTTGCCTTGCGCGACTTGAAATTCGTAATTGTTTTTGCGCTCGGGATCGTCGGGCAGGCTGGACAACTGCAACTCCGCGTTGCGCGTATCACCCAGGGCCAATGATGCATTCGCCATACCGATCGCCACGGCGGTGTCATCAGCGCCCAGCGCCTGGGCGCGGCCAAGCATGCGCTCCGCCAGCGGATACTCATGAATGTTCATCAGGATATCTGCCGCGTTCAGATAATCTTCCGCGGAAGTGACATCGATGGGTGCGACTCTTGCTTCAGCAAAGCCGAGTGCAATTTGTTGCTGTGCGTCCGCCGTTTTGCCTTCTTCCGCAAATAGCCGGCCCAGGGCCAGTCGCACTTGCAATCGATCTTCGTCGGAGCTTTCCAAGGCCCGAGTGTAACTGGCCATGGCGCGGTCCCGATGGCCCAGGATGCGCAGCGCGTCCGCAGTCACCAGTAAAACTTTGTAGTCTTTTCCGCCGGTGCGCTCGGCGGTGTCGATTGCTTGCAGAGCCTCGGCCGGACGGTGAAGCTTGGCGTAGGATCTTCCCAGGTCCGCCGAAATCATGGGATTGTCCGGTGCTACGGCGAGACCGCTGCGCAAAGTTTCGGCCGAGGCTGCATATTGATGTCCCCGGTACTGCGCGTCAGCTAAAGCGAGATAGGTAGTCGCAGAGTTGGGATTCATCTTCAGAGCCAGCCGGTACTCGTTTTCCGCGGCAGAGAGCATAGCCCGCTGGCGGTAACCCTCAGCCTTAACGAGATGCAGGCTCTCAGACTCGGGAAGCAAACGACTGGCTATTTCAGCCTCTTTCAGTGCGGCTGCTGAACGCCGCAACTGGAGCAGCGCGTAGGCAAGTCCAAGATGCGCTTCGCCGTATTGCGGATTGATCGACAGGGCTTTGCGGAAGTCCTGTTCCGCCTTTGTAGCCAGGCGCATGTCGTTGTAGACATAGCCGCGATTCATATAACCCACCGCGATTGTGGGATCGATCTCGAGGGCCTGGGTGTAGCTATCGACTGCAGCTTGATATTCCTTGCGGTCAGCGTGCACGTATCCCTGAATCAGAGACAGGTCGCGATCGTGTTGAAGAATCGGTTGATAGTGGTCGGCGATCTTCATCGCTTCATCGAGGCGTTTGAGAAAAAGCAGATCGTAAGCAAGATAGTCGACGCCTTCGCGATCGTTTGGCAGCTTTGCGATTACCTGATATCCGAGATCCGCTGAATCGGCGTAGTTCCCGATTATCGTCAAGTAGCGCTCATGCTCCCGCATGACTTGCGGATTTTGTTTTTCTTCGGCAGAGGCGCGTGCGAGCCACTGCTCGGCCTGGTCCGGGTGGTGGGCCTCGAGCGAAGCATTCACTGCGCCCGAAACTATGAGCGGATTGCTCGGCGACAGTTTGAAGGCTCGCTCGTAACTCTCCTGCGCCTCGGGAAATTGACGGGTCGAACTGTACAAATCACCGAGCGCCAGATAGGGCACATAATTGTCGGGATGCCTTTTGGCGAGTTCGAGAAAGTATTTGCGAGCCGACTCGGAATCGTCCATCTCACGCGATAGGAAGCCGAGTGAGCCAAGCGCCCCGGAATTTGAAGGATCGATGGCCAGAACTTCGAGATAAGTCTTTTTGGCTTCTTCCTTACGATCCGTCTTCCAGAGCAGATTTGCATAATTGAGAAGCAACACACCGTTGTGAGGTTCAAGCTGCAGGGCTTCTTTTAAATCTTTTTCGGCGGCATCGACATTACCTGCCGCCACTTCGGTTGCGGCACGCACGCGCAAGAATTCCGGCCGCGCAGGACCAGTCAAATCGATGGCGCTGATTGCTGTTCCTGCCTCCTTGCTGACACGGTCTGCGTTCGCAGTGTCACCGACATCGCGGTAAACGTCGGCGAGATCAACGCGTAATGAGATTGGATAAAGAACACCCTCCGGCACGCCTTCGGGCAGGTGCTGCAGCGCCGCCTCATATTCACGGATCGCATCTTGATTCCGGTGCTCATCTGCATCGAGCCTCCCGCGCAAAGCGTATACGCGGTAGTGTTCGGGATTCAGCGTAGCGGCGTGGTCCAGCGTGGCCTTGGCTTTATCGAACTCGCCCGCATTCAGCATGGCTTGCGCGGCATTGAGTTGGATCTCGATATCGCGTGGTGCGCGGTTCGCGGCCTCGGCATAGCTGCGCGCTGATGCGCGGGGGTTGCCTGCCAGTGCGTAGGTATATCCCAGTTCAGCGAGTGTGTTCGCGTCCTTTGCGTGCAAATCTTCCAGGGTGCGAATTGCATCGTCGTAGTGGCCGGTGTCGCGGTAGTAAGAGGCAACCGCTCGCAGCACCTCGGGGTTGGTGGGAGCCGAACGGCGGGCTTTATCGAGCATTTTATGCGCTGAATCGCTGTCACCGGTTCGTTCATAAGCGCGGGCGAGTAGCAGTTCAGTTCGTGCCGAGGCCTTTGCTGCCTCCGAGCGTTGCAAATACTCAAGGGCTTGCTTGGGATCGGTAGTGAGCAGGAGTTCGCCGGCGAGCTGAAGATCGAGATCACTCTTGGGGTTCGCGGCTAAGACTTGCTCCAGTGCTTGCTGCGCTTCTGCGGTGCGACCCATGCGGGCGTAGGTTTGCGCGAGGCCGGAGAGCCCCTCCACCGAAGAGGGTCTGATAGCGAGGCCGCGGTGATAGGCTTCGACGGAAAGAGAATTCTTTCCGCTCAACCGGGCTGCATAGGCCAGCGTAAACCAGAGATCAGCGTTCTGCGGCGCAGAGTTCACTGCGCGCTGGGCATGCGTGGTTGCGTCAGCAGCGTCACCGTGCTGCAAAGCGGTCTGAGCGGCGCGGGCCTCGCGCGCCACCTCAATGCTCGCGCCCCAACCCATGCCGGTTTCTTTATTACCCGTTTCCTTATTCGCGGACCCTTTTTTCGTAGGCGCCGTCGAAGTGGCAGAAGAAGAGGTCTGGCCATTGACATCAAAGGTCTGGGCGGCAGCGGCAGTGGCACTGGCCACAAGCAGAATTGCGAGCCATGCCGATTCCCTGAGCGGAAATTGCACGTTCTTTCTCCTCGACCTCCTGATTAACAAATCCGGATGGCAGGGTAGGGATACACACCTACCCTTCCGTCGTGGCTTCAGATGCCAGAAACTCCCGTAGCGGTTGCGAACCATTGTGGGGATGAAGCGCGGGTGCCAAAAATAGCTGCCAACCTTGCCCGAATCCTGGGAATCAAACGCTGCGATTCGAGTACCGCTATTTACTCAATGAGAGACAGCCAAGAAACAACCTACGTGCTCCCGGCAAGGACCAGCTTCTGGCAGCGCCCGATTCCAGTCGCGGCGATTATTTTGCTAGCGCTTGCGATTCATGGCCCGTTGCTTGTTATGGAATTGCCGGCAACCACGTCCTACGACGCAAACCTGCATATCTTTTTTGCGTCACATTATGCTCACCACTGGTTCAATCCCTGGAACGAAAAGTGGTTTGGAGGTTTTTCCCAAACCACCTATCCTCCGCTCGTCCACCAATGGATTGCGCTGTTGTCGTATATCGTTGGTCTCACTGAAGCCTTCATGCTGGTGCAATTGGCTGCAGTTGTTCTGCTGGCGGTGGCTACCTACCGTTTTGCGCAGCTTTGGGTGGATGATCGAGCAGCCAGTTACGCGGGGGTGCTGGCCGTATTCGCTGGCAGCATCGCATTTCTTGTTTACTCGGCAGGGCAGCTCCCTACCACGTTGTCAGCACCTTTGTACTTTCTGGCGCTACCTTATTTCTATTCGTGGTGCAAATCGGCAAGCTGGCGATCGTTGCTGAAGGGAATTGCTCTTACGCTGGCCGCCGCATCGGCGCATCACGTCACCCTCATCTTTGGTTCCGTGCTCTTTGCCTTGCCGGTCCTGTGGCTGGCTTGGTACGACGGCCGCGAGAGAGCACAAGCTGGCACCCCGATTATTGGGCGCGGCCTGGTCTTCGCTGCAATTGCGGCGGTAGGAGTTGGGGTGGTCTTGTTGCCCTACTGGATTGCGATCATCCGTCACCCCATCGAGCAGATGCCCATTCCGCACGCAAGCCGGTCGAATTTTCTTATGAACTGGACCTACGGGATGAATTACTTCATCGTTCCGTATGGTGCATTGCTTCTAGCGCTGCCGTTCATTGTGATCAAGGGCGCATCGAATCCCCGCTTGCGAGTGCTGCTGCTTGCGTTCTGGGTCACGTTCTTGATTGCGCTGGGCGGAACGACGCCGGTTCCGCGTTGGATCTTCGGCCGGGCTTTTGAAATTCTCACCTACGAGCGCTTTACGCTATGGGCGACCGTGCTGGCGCTGCCTATCGTGGGATTGCTAGTAGAGCGGATCATCGACCGTGCTCCACGCTGGGGTGCGATTGGCGTAAGTACAGCGGCCGTGGCCAGCCTGGCGCTTGCACTTGGGTGGCTAACGTGGAGTCCCTTTCGAACATCCAGTTCGCTCAATGTGGATTCAGTGGTGTCCTTCCTCAATCGCGATGGCCACGACCAATATCGCTATCTTACTCTGGGATTCGGCAACGCTCTCTCCAAGGTTTCGACCTATGCCAACGCGAACAGCATCGATGGAGAGTACAACTCAGCCCGCCTGCTGCCTGAGATGACGCGTTATGGCGCAGCACAGTTGACCAGCGCGAAGTACTTTGGAACTGCTGGCATGGATTCGCTCCGCGCCATGCTGCAGCACGCTAATCACTATGGCTTGAAGTTTATTTTTGTGCATGATCCGTTCTACGAGCCACTGTTAGTGTTTGGCGGCTGGCGGAAGGTTGAAAGCTATGACACGGGCGCCATCACCGTGTGGTCCAAGGATGACGCTGTGCCCGCGCGCGCGATCCCAACCGACGCTGTGCCGGCTCCGTGGGAGGGTTTGATATGGGGAATCCTGCCCATCGGGAGCAGCATCCTGGCGATGCTTTTTGTGTGGTTGTTGGGTGAGCCACGGCGCGCGCAGCATGGGATTCCATTTCCCCGGGAAGCGCCGGAAAGCATCTACGCCAGCGGGGTGCGCTCATGAAGTGGGGATTGGCCGCATTTATCACCATGGCTACAGTGATCCTGGTCGGAATTGCGTGGCTGCAATCTGGAGGGTTGCAGCATCATGAGATG
>JBAPQU010000195.1:0-5320 GCA_049280795.1 Candidatus Sulfotelmatobacter sp. | reverse complement strand
CCGCAGGTCACGCCGGTAAATTACGGCAAGCGTATAAAGCCGGAAAATACTGGGTAAAACCCCTTTGGTCTCAATGTCTGACAAACGGCTGGGAGGGATCGAGAATTCCTCATTGCGATACTTCTCAGCCATGCGCGCACTGGAAGTCTCAATATCGCGCATGGTCAAGCCGAGTTTCTCGCGCAAGGTGCGAAGACTCTTACCGGCCGGGAGCATAACAGGCCTCCATGGAAGTTAAGGAGATCATAGTAAAGAGGCCGACATCATAGCAGGGAGTACGGTTGTCGTGTCAGCATTTTAGGGCAAATTCTAGATCGATCCAGTTTGTTACGATTTGCGAACAAGGTTTTACCCGCGTCTTATCTCGGGATTTAGTGATGTTACGTCCGAGGGGGATCGATCATAGATGGATTCCCGACTACTTCCAAATCGGCGTGTTTGTTCGGATTTCGTAACAGACTCCAGGGAAAATTACAAAACCCGGTTTCAACCCGTCCGATTCCGAGGTTCCTGCCATGACATTTGTCACGCTGCTAGCGTGATGAACAGCACTGGCGCGCCGCTCGCTACTCCGCCATGATCCCTTCACCGGGGAATATTGACCACCCGGCACCCAGTTAAGCGGAGCAGGCCAAATGATCGCAACTCTAAAGGAAACGCCAACCACGGAGCGCGCGGATTCCGCTACGGTGGTGGCGAGCCTTGAAGCCGTTAGCCAGAACTATGGCGAAGTCCGCGCCCTGCGTAATGTGAATTTCACAGTGGGCGCGGGACAAGTGGTCGCGCTCCTTGGACCCAATGGGGCAGGAAAGACCACCGCGGTGAAGCTGATGTTAGGTCTCCTGCAGCCTACTTCCGGCAAGGTGCGGGTATTCGGTGGAGATCCTACCAGTCCGCAGAATCGTATGCGTGCCGGCGCCATGCTGCAGGTGGGCCGCGTGCCGGAAACGCTACGAGTGCGCGAGCACATTGATCTATTTTCCAGCTACTACCCACGCCCTTTGCCCATCGGTGAAGTGCTGGCCGCCGCAGGTCTGGAGAAGTTGCGCGACCGAAAATTCGGCGATCTCTCCGGTGGCCAGCGGCAACGGACCCTGTTCGCTCTAGCCATCTGTGGCGACCCTGATCTGCTCTTTCTCGACGAACCCACCGTAGGGCTCGATGTTGAAGCCCGCCGCTTGCTTTGGGAGGAAATTCGCTGCCTGGTCGAGCGCGGGAAGACCGTCCTGCTTACCACGCACTATCTGGAAGAGGCCGATGCTCTCGCTGACCGTATCGCCGTAATCAATCAGGGAGCGATCATCGCTGAAGGCACGCCAGCCGAAATTAAATCGCAGACTAGCGGCAAGCGCATCCGTTGCGTCACCAGGCTCAGCATCGGTGATCTGCAGCAAGTACCCGGCGTGACCGGTGCCAAGCAAGACCGCGAAGCCATGGAAATCCATACCGGCGAGGCCGAGTTGGTTGTGCGCGCATTGCTGGCGCGCGACCCTTCAATCTTCGATCTCGAGATAACCAGTGCAGGGTTGGAGGATGCATTCCTGGCTCTCACTCAGGACAACAGCGAGAACCCTAATCGTTAACACTGATCTTCACATTTTCCGGTTGCGATTGAGTGAACGAAACGAGGAAACGATAATGAGCACTGTCACAGCGCTTCTAAACAACACGCAGACCGAGCGCTCCCCCACCCACACGGTCACCATCTATCTAAAAGAAGCGAAGTATGAATTTCTGAAAAACCTTCGCCTCCGGGTGTACACCGCGTCGGTGATTACTTTCCCCTTGATGTTCTACGTGCTTTTCGGCTTGGTATTGAACTCCAAGGAGGCGATCAGCGGCATGGGTGTTCCGACCTACCTGATCGCAACCTACGGCACATTCGGAGTAATGGGAGCTTCGCTATTCGGAACCGCCTCTGGGCTTGCCGCCGACCGCGGCCTGGGATGGTTGCAGGTAAAGCGCGCCAGCCCGATGCCGCCGTTCGCCTACTTTACCGCAAAAGTAATTCTCAGCATGATCTTCAGCACCATCGTGATTTTGCTGCTGCTCGTCCTCGGCATCAGCTTCGGCGGAGTGCGCCTGCCGCTCGTGGAAACAGTAAAGCTAATCGCAACGCTCGTCGCCGGATCGCTACCTTTCTCCGCCATGGGATTGGCCATCGGTTATTTCGCCGGGCCCAACTCCGCGCCAGCGGTCATCAACCTGTTTTATCTGCCATTGTCGTTCTGCAGCGGTTTGTGGGTGCCTTACATGTTTCTGCCCAAGCTGGTGCGGCAGATCGCGCTTGCGCTGCCGCCCTATCACTTGTCGCAACTGGCGCTGGGAATTGTTGGCGCAGGCCGGCATGAGTCCGTTGCGACGCACTGGGAAGTTCTGCTTGCATTCACGCTGATTTGCCTGGGCATCGCTCGTATCGGCTTCCAGCGTGATCAGGGAAAGCTCTACGGATAGAAGTGCTCTTAAGAAAAAGCATCGCGCGGAAGCATCGCGTAGAACTACCGGTAAAGTAATGAGGGAACTGCCATGAACACAACCTCGAACGAGTCTCTGGGCTTCGGCGCACTACTCGTGCTCTTCGGTATGCTTGCGTTGTATGGCGGCCCAAGCTGGCTGGGCTGGTTGATTCCCGCAGCAGTTGTTCTATGGCTGATCGCCAGTGTCCGGCGCCAGACGCGTCGCACCGCTATTGACGCACGGGTGGACAATAGAATCGTGAGAAGGTAGCGCGGGAAGGACAAGATTTGAGCGATAACGGTAAGGTCCCCGACGGGCCGGGTTTCGGCGAATGCGAGCCAGCTCGCACCAAGCAGGATGTCTCTTGGGGCGAAAAGGTGAATCTCTCTCCTCGCGACAAAGGCACCGGCTGGGCTCCTTTCATCTGGCTCGCCTACCTGAGTTTCTTTTTTATCCAGCCGATCTTCGACCATGCCGGCTGGAAGGAATGGTCGTTGACCGCCCTCGCCTCGGTCATTTTTCTGGCTCTCTATTTTGGCCTCTTCTGGCTGAAGCACCCACGCTCGTTGTTCCACATCGCTGGAATGGTGGTCCTGGGGCTTGTCTTCGCGCCCATCAATGTAGGTGCGGACACGTTCTTTGTTTTCGCGGCTGCCTTCGTTCCTTTCGCGGTGCAAACGGAGCGAGCTGCACTCGGCCTGATAGCGCTGATCGTGGCACTCGCCGGACTCGAAACGTTGGTATTCCATCTGCCCGGCTGGTTTTTCTTCTACGGAGGCGGGGTAGCGGCTGCCGTCGGAGGCAGCAACGTTTACTTTGCCCAGAGAAATCGGACTCTCTCCAAGCTTCGCATGGCCAACGATGAAATTGAGCATCTCGCCAAAGTCGCCGAGCGTGAGCGCATCGCCCGCGACCTGCATGATGTCCTGGGCCACACCCTCTCCGTAATCATTCTGAAATCCGAACTTGCGGGAAAGTTGATGGACCGTGATCCACAGCGTGCGGGCACCGAAATTCGCGAGGTCGAACAGATTTCCCGCCAGGCACTCTCGGAAGTCCGCGATGCGATCCGTGGCTATCGCTCGCAAGGGCTGGCGGCTGAACTCGCGCGCGCGAAATCCACGCTCGAAACTGCTGGAGTCGCCGTGAAGTGCGAAGCGGCAAAGTTGTCGCTGCCCGCTCTGCAGGAAAGCGTGCTCTCGATGGCCGTCAGAGAAGCCGTCACCAACGTCGTGCGTCATGCGCAAGCCCGGGCTTGCAACTTGCGTCTGCAACAGCAGAACGGCTCTTGCCGTCTCGATATAGAAGACGATGGGCGCGGCGGCCCACAGAATGAAGGTAACGGTCTGCGCGGCATGCGTGAACGCGTTGAAATGCTGGGCGGGACACTCACCCGTGACTCCAACGCTGGCACCAGGCTCACCATCACGTTGCCACTCAAAGAAGTCGTAGTGAAAACTGAGGGCTCCGAGAATTGAATCCCGCCTCGAAGGAAAACCGTAAGACCATTCGCGTAGTACTCGCCGAGGATCAAGGCATGGTGCTCGGCGCCCTTGCAGCATTGCTCGAGATCGAAGGCGACATCTCTGTAGTAGCGCAAGTGCGCAACGGCAAAGATGCGGTGGACGCTGTATTCGCCCACAAGCCGGATGTCCTCATCACCGACATCGAGATGCCGCTTATGACCGGACTCGACGCCGCGACTGAACTCAAACGCCGCCGCGCTAGCACCCGTGTCATCATCCTCACAACTTTTGCGCGCGCAGGATACTTGCGGCGAGCCATGGAAGCCGGAGCGCTCGGATATCTGCTGAAAGATATGCGTGCCGAGGAACTTGCCGAAGCTGTGCGCCGCGTGCACCAGGGACTGCGCGTCATCCATCCCGATCTCGCCACCGAAGCCTGGGCCGAGATGGACCCACTCACCGATCGCGAGCGTCAGGTTCTGCGCCTTGCCGGCGAAGGCATGCAGAGCGGAGACATTGCCGCCGAACTAGGCCTCTCCGAAGGCACGGTACGTAACTATCTTTCGGAAGCCATCAGCAAGATGGGCGCCAGCAACCGCGTCGAAGCCTCCCGCATCGCCAGAACCAAAGGCTGGCTGTAGCATCGTGTATAGGAATGTGTGGCGTGGGCGCCCTCGCCCGCGTGTCTACAGCGTCACGACTCTAACATTTCTCCACGGTCGCCGACCTTGATGTCTTGACCGCTCCCCACGATCTTCACCGACTTGCAACTCACCCTCGAAAGCTGGAAACTGAACTTTATGCCCTCCGCTTACATCCTCGGCATCGAAAGTTCCTGCGACGAAACCGCCGCGGCTGTGGTGCGCTCCGGAGAGCAGCTCATCTCCAATGTGGTGGCCTCGCAAATTGCCACGCATCAGCCCTATGGTGGTGTTGTCCCTGAACTGGCTTCGCGCGAGCATTTGAAGGCCATCGTTCCCGTCGTCCGGCAAGCACTGGCTGAGGCGAATCAAACCTTCAACTCGGTCGATGCCATCGCGGTCACGCAAGGTCCTGGCCTCGCCGGAGCGCTGCTGGTCGGCATCAGTTACGCTAAGGCTCTGGCCTTCGCTCTTGACAAGTCGCTGATTGCCGTCAACCACCTCGAAGGCCACATCCATGCGGTTCTGCTTGAAGAGCGCCAGAAGGGAAATCATGAGCTGCACTTTCCCGTACTCGCTCTGGTCGTGTCGGGAGGACATACGCATCTGTATCTGGCCTCGCAGAAAAATGAGAGCTGGATGTACGACAACATCGGTCACACCCGCGACGACGCTGCCGGCGAGGCCTTCGACAAAGTCGCCAAGCTGCTCGGCCTTGGATACCCGGGAGGTCCAATCATCGACCGGATCGCCCCG
>JBAPQU010000194.1:0-3174 GCA_049280795.1 Candidatus Sulfotelmatobacter sp. | reverse complement strand
CGATAATCGGATATTTCTTCGCTGGATCGAAATTCGATGGCTTCCAGATCAATCCATAGAGGTCCGTCGTGCCATCCGCGGCCTTCCCTTGAAATGGTTCGGAAAATTTCCATCCTGTCTTTGTGAGCTCGCTGGTATCTGCTTTTTCCAGCACTCGCACTTCGGAACCATCTTTGGTGCGCCGCAGCACGGATTGCCCGGGCAAGTCCGGGCGGGACTAATTATCGACAAAGAACGCCGCGTCTGGAGAGACGCTCACAGAATGGTCGGCATTCTCCGGAGAAAGTAGTTGCAATCCCTTTCCATCAAATCCAACGCTGTAGAGATGCGTTTGGTAGGGATCTTCACCCTTCTCACGTCCATTAGCCAGAAAGTAGACTCGCCGATTCTTCTCATCGACGTGCTCGATTTGCCGCACGACCCAGGGGCCCTGAGTTAGCTGATTCTCAAGCTGTCCACTCTTGTTGTAGATGTAAAGGTGATTCCAGCCATCGCGCTCCGAGGCCCAGAGAATCTCTCCCGAGGAGTCAACCAAGTTGTAGAAGGTTTCGCCGGGATCGAGAAGAGAATCCGATTGCTCGCGCACTAAAACTTTTTGCTCTCCGGTGGCGGCATTGACGACCCGCAGCTCCTTCGCCTTGAATCCGCGCTCATCGTAGTCGTAGTGGAAGCTCTTGCTGTCAGGAAACCAATCAAATCCGGGACCATCCTGAAAAGGAAGCTCGATAGAAGCTTCCACGTCGATGCGCTTGCCCGATTGAATGTCGAAGATGATCGGCACGGCCTTCGCCAGCACTTCCCCCGGCAATGGATATACGTATGTGAATGCGCGCGGCCGCAACTGGTCTGGGGGAACAAATTGCAGGCTGGTAAAGCGCCCTGAATTTCTGGAATCAAGGCGGTAGGTAACCAGCTTCGAGGAATCGGGCGACCAGAATACCGCGGCGGGTTGCTTCACGTCTTCGGTTTGCTGATCAACCATCACGCGCAGCGACGGTAGGGGAGTCGCATAGTCCCACCCGGCCACACCGTCATTCGTCAACTGCAGCACCGTACCCGTTACAACATCCCTCAGGTATAAGTTATGTTCTTTGACATACGCGGCCCAGCGTTTGTTCGGCGAAGCAACTTCATCTGGCTTGGTCGGCGACTGGTCCCGCTGACATTCGTAGGTTGCAAGAACGCAGTTCCACTGCGCATCGCCCACGGAAAAGTGGATCGCCTTCCCGCCATCTACGAATTCAATTTCAGAAAAGGGCAACGCCGACGCCGCATAATCTTGCTTGGCTGCGCGTGAAAGGGCCGATGCCAGACGCTCGTGATCGAATGCTGGACCACTTGTGTTCTGCTCCGCATCGACGAGGATAAACTCCGTTCTCTGCAAGCCAGCTTTGCGATACCAGAAACGGTTCGTCTTCTCGATCCAGTGCGGGGCTACATCCGCTGTGTAAACCAAGTGCCGCACGTTTCCTGGGAGAAAACGTTCCGCACGCTGGTAGTCTTCGAGTGTGCCTTGCGCGAGCGCCAGAGATGACGAGAGGCACAGCAGTGCAGATGCGATGATTTTGAGGCGATGATTGTGACTCATTGTTTTCGGGATTGCGGCAAGCATCATTAAAGTGAAAATGCATCCGCCGGAGGCGACGATGTTGTCACAACCGACGGATGCATCTCAATGTAGATCGGGCTCTCAATCGCTTATCAGAACTCGATGTTCGCCCGCAGCTCAATCTCGCGCGCTCCACCATTAGGGGAATTTTGAAACGGATTAATAGGCCCGTTGCCATTGATCCCGAATGCGGAGCTTTGAATGGCATTCCAGCCGAAATTCGACCCTCCATTCGTCGCACCCGGCCCGAAGGTCGGATGGTTGAAGGCGTTCAGCATTTCGGCCTGCAGGCTGAAATGAACCGCCTCAGTGATTGGGATGTGTTTCGTAATTGAGACGTCGTCATAGGTATTGTGCGGTCCGTATAGCCACACTCGTTGGCCGAACGTACCCGGAGTGGTGTTGGGGGCAATAAACGCCGGGTTGGCTCCGCCCGATGGAAGCAAGTACTTGGGATTGATGAACGCTATATTTGTCGTTCCCGCGATCGGGTATTTACCAACGGAATTTTGCAATTGCGATACCGAGACGCCGCTCAAAGTTATTCCGCCGTCGCCATAGTCGTTAAAGGTATTGTTTCCGCCGAACAGTAGGAACGGGGCTCCGGTCTGGAAGGTGAATATTGTTCCCAGAGTCCAGCCGCCCACTACGCGATCAAGCACAGCGCTGCTATTCGCAAATTGCTTACCCTTGCCGAATGGCAGATCGTAGGTGCCATTGATGTGTACAACATTGCGGAGGTCGAAAAGAGTCGGGCCATAGCTTAACCGCATATCGCGCACCGAAAACACTGCGCCTTGACCTTGCCAGTTGTTTTGAGTAGCAACCCCGAGTGTATGACTCCAGGTGTAATTGGCGTCAAATTGCAGTCCGTGCCACGCCCGCTGACGAAAATCAACTTGCAGGGCATTATAGTTCGAGTAGCCCTCAGCCACGGTGTAGCTTGAACCGATGTTTTGTGCGTAAGGATTGGCCTGGAAATAGTTAATCGGATATCCTGCCCCGGCTGCATTGTACGTGCCTGCCGCCACGTTATTCGCACAAGGTCCAAAAGAGCTGCCGACCAGATTACAAAGATAAGGTACGGTTCCGTTGATACCAGCCAAAGTGCTGGCCATCGATCCGGCCTGGCCCGTCTGCAACTGGGTAATAAAATTAGAGGCGCCGTAATCGGACAGAGGAATCCCTGGCCCTCCAGAAGTTTCCCCGGCAAACGCGGCGTCGAAAATCGGAACGGCTACTTGTCCCGCATAACCGTTATTCGCGAAGGATGTTATTCCTTTTGCCTGATTGATCGCCAGATTGTTCTGGGCATTTTTGAACTGAGTAAGAAAGCTGTTTGGGAATTGAGGAGTGGTTCCGAAAATATTGATCTCGTTTGGGTTTATGTTAAGCCACTGCCGCTCCGAGCGGCTCCCGATGTAACGCAGTTCCAGCGCTCGTCCTTCGCCAAGTTGCTGCTGAACACCAAGATTCCACGATTCCGTGTAGGGCTGCTGAATGTTGGGGTTCAAGCCATTCAGTCCAGGACCACCCAGGAACGTGAAATCCGAGGCCGCTTCGCT
>JBAPQU010000193.1:0-3872 GCA_049280795.1 Candidatus Sulfotelmatobacter sp. | reverse complement strand
GGTTTTAGATGAGATTGCCGTAGTAAAATATCTATTAGCAAGCTGAGGAGACCGAGACCGCTATGACCTATGTAATCGCAGAGCCTTGCATCAACACCAAAGACACCGCTTGCGTGGACGCGTGTCCGGTGGATTGTATTCATCCCAAGAAAGATGACCCCAAGTATGCGACCGAGACGTTGCTCTACATCGATCCCGTGGAGTGCATCGATTGCGGCGCCTGCGTTCCGGTCTGTCCCGTCTCGGCCATCTTCGCGCTCGACGACCTGCCGGAAAAGTGGAACGAGTTCACCGCGAAGAACGCAGCTTACTTCGGACGATAGTGAGGCTGTCAGCTTTCAGCCGTCAGCTATCAGACATCAGCTGTCGGCGAGATCTCTCTGAGTTTTGCGACGGTGTTTAGGGCGCGTGTCCATCGAATGGATACGCGCCTTTGGTTTTGAGGTTGCAACTTGCAGCCTCAACTTGCATCGAAGCGTCGGTTGTGTTTTTTCTGATAGCTGACGGCTGGCAGCTCTTCCGCTAGAATCACCGCTGGTTCCCCATGCCACTGAAGGAGTCGGAAGCGATTGTGCTGCGCACCTATCCGCTGCGCGAAGCCGATCTGCTGGTTACGTTATTCACGCGCGCCGAAGGCAAAGTGCGCGGCGTGGCGCAGTCGGCGAAAAAATCAAAGAGGCGCTTTGGCGGAGCTCTCGAACCGCTCACTTATGTGCGGGCATTTTATGATGTACGCGAGCGGCAGGAGTTGGCGCGTCTGGATTCCTGCGAGGTGCTGGAGTCTCCGCTGGCGACTGAAGTGAGCTATGCGCGCGCGGTTGCATTGGCGCATGTGGCCGAGTTGCTGGATGAGTTGCTGCCGGATCGCGAAGCGAATGACGCTATCTTCCGCCTGACGCTCTCGGTGCTGCATGTTTTGACCGGCTCCGATATCTGGATGCCGGTGACTTACTTCGATCTCTGGCTCACGCGCCTGGTTGGCTTCCTGCCCGAGTTGACCGAGTGCATCGTGTGCGGGCGAAGTTTGAACCGCAGCCGCGCGTATTTCCACGCGCTAGCGGATGGACTGATGTGTCCCGATGATAAGCGGCTGGCGTCCTCCGAGATTTCAGAAGAATCGCGCGCGCTGGCCGCGCAGATGTTTCGCGCTCCCGTGGAAAGCTTTGCGGGAACAGCATGGCCGAAGGCACAAGGGGCTGATCTTCGGAAGTTTGTGATTCAAGCTTTGCAGCGGCATATCGAGAAGAAGCTGGTCACGGCGGGGATGCTGGAGAAGGGCGGGTTTTAGCGCTCTGGATTTCCAGTTGTAGCATGGTGGGCTTCTTATGAAGCGCGCTGCAATTTGCGATACGGTTTTACCGCGATAAAGCGAGGAGGATGCTAATGAGACATTTTCGACTGTTTGCGATTGCGTTCCTTGTGTTTGCGGCGATGGGAATGTTAGCGGCTCAGTCTGATCAAAGTCAGACGGCTGCTCCTGAAGGGAAACCGTCTGGCCATGTCGTTGCGACGCCGGTTCCGGCTGAGCCGAGACCTGGACCTCAGATGGAGAAGTTGTTGCAAGCTCTGGAGGGAACCTGGTCGATTAAAGAGACGCTTGCGCCCAGCGCCACTTCGCCGAACGAAGTGAAAAGCGAGGGAGGTATTGTGTGGCGCACAGGGCCGGGAGGATTCTCCGCTATTGAGGACTATCAATCGAGGGAAGGTCCCCGCGAAGTCGTTGGACTCGGAGTGTTCTGGTGGGATGAGGCAGCGCAGGGTTACCGTACTATCTGGTGTGACAGCACGAATCCGGGCGGCTGCATCAACTTCAAGAATGTTGTCCGCTGGGAAGGCACACAACTCGTGCTGTCTGAGGATTACGAAGTCAACGGCAAAAAGTTCACCTTCAAAGAGGTGTTTGCCGACATCAGTCCGGCCTCTTTCACGCAAACGTTGTATGGCGGCGAATTCGGCAAAGCGTTGCATGTCGACCAAACAATTCATGCGACGAAAAGGTAACGCGAAGGCTGTCCGGGCAAGGTTCGCAAAGATAGGAACAAGTAGTGAAGAAATGGGGATCGCAGTTAACGGCGGTCCCGGCCGTGTTGGTACCCTGCTAGCTGACGGTTCCCGCCGCTTCCGTTACAATCAATGATTAACCTCGGGTTCCCAACAAGCCTGTGAATCCAGCCAAACCCAATTCGTTGACGTTTCAGGAGCTCATCCTGCGCCTGCAGGCTTTTTGGGCCGAGCGCGGATGCGTGCTGCAGCAGCCTTACGACGTGGAAGTAGGCGCGGGAACGATGGCGCCCGAGACGTTTTTGCGCGTGCTGGGGCCGAAGCCTTATAAGGTGGCGTATGTGCAGCCTTCGCGGCGTCCGGCGGATGGACGTTACGGAGAGAATCCGAACCGGCTATTCAAGCACATGCAGTTGCAGGTGATCCTGAAGCCTCCGCCGGAGAATGTGCAGGAGTTGTATTTGGAGTCGCTGGGCGCGATTGGGATTGACTTGCGCCAGCACGACATCAAGTTCGAAGAAGACAACTGGGAAGCTCCTACGCTGAGCGCGTGGGGCGTGGGTTGGCAGGTGATGCTCGATGGCCTTGAGATCACGCAGTTCACTTATTTCCAGCAATGTGGCGGCCTGGACTTGTTTCCGATTTCAGCCGAGCTGACGTATGGGCTGGAGCGCATCGCAGCGTTCCTGCAGGATGTGGATTCGATTTATGACATCGTGTGGGCGCGCGAGCCGGATACGGGGCGTGAAGTGAAGTATGGCGATGTGCGGCTGGCGGATGAGCAGCAGTTCTCTGTCTACAACTTCGAGGCTGCGGACGTGGAGAAGGCGTGGAAGCATTTCGAGTTGTATGAGGCGGAGTGCAAGACACTCCTTCCTAGCGGATTCAAGTATGAAGCAACTCCGAGTTCGATCACGTGGACCTGGGAGAAACAAGTTCTTCGGACGCCCCTCATGAGGAGATACATTACTGTGCCGGCTGGAAGCCACGTCGAGTCTGGCCTCAGTCCGGAACAGGAATATCGTTTTCGGCTGATGAAGACAGGTTCCAGTTCTGCAGGGCTAGCTCGCTTTGATCCGAAACAAGACATCTCTCGGGAGGAGCAAGCCGACGCTCAACCTTTTAACGCTCGGTTGACGACTCCAGCTAGCGGCGTCAAACGAGGTGTTCTTCACTTCGGAGAACCTTTAGAACAGGCATTGCCGGCCCTCGACCTTTGCTTGAAGTGCTCGCATCTATTCAACATTCTCGACGCTCGTGGAGCAATTTCCGTGACCGAACGCGTTGGCGTGATTGCACGTGTGCGGGCATTAGCGGTGGGTATTGCGAAGGCCTGGGTGGATCAGCAGAAGAGCGAGTCTGCCGCGGCCGAGAAGCTCGACGAACCTGAACCTGTGCGCGAGAAGCGAGTGGTGAAGGGAAAATTGTCGGCTGTGGGATCGTGAATTTGTAGCGCCGCCGTCCCGGCGGCCGAGGACGGGATGACCTCTCGGGATAGCCGGCGGGACGCCGGCGCTACGGTTTGAAAATATGCCAGATTTCTTACTCGAGATCGGTTGCGAAGAAATTCCGGCGCGGATGATTGATGCCGCCTCGCAGGAGTTGCGCGAACGTGTGAGCGCGTTGCTGATCCGAGAACGGCTGCTGTCTGGCGGGGTCACGGGTTTCGATACGCCGCGACGATTAGCGGTAATCGCGGCGAGTATTCCGGCGGCGCAGACCGATGTCACGGAGCAGGTCACAGGTCCCTCCGCGAGCGTTGCTTATAAAGATGGTCAGCCTACCCCTGCGGCCCATGCTTTCGCCCGGAAGGCCGGGGTTGACGTTTCTCAATTGGAGAGAATTCCTACAGCGAAAGGTGAGTACCTCGC
>JBAPQU010000192.1:0-10943 GCA_049280795.1 Candidatus Sulfotelmatobacter sp. | reverse complement strand
GTGTCGGTCACGCCATTCAGAGTGATGGACTGAAACAGCAACTGATTGTCGGAAGTACGCTGCACCTGAATCGTTAGATGGTTCCATGAATTGCTGTTCGGGTTGCAGGCAATCCCAGTGGGAACCCAGTGCTGATTGACATTGTCCCAGATATCCCATTCGTGGCCGCCCGCGATGCGGCATTCGTGGCCCCAGATGAAACCCTGATTGTCAAAGAACTGATTGATGTCAAATTCAAGCGCCTGTGAAAGTGCAAGGTTGGTCCCGTAGAAATACACATCGTAGGTGAAGTTGTGGTAAGTGGGGACCAGCGTGTGGTTGTTATCGGGAAGGCCCTGCGAGGAAAAGTCGCCGATGAGGTGATTGTTAAACAGGGCGTCGGCATAAACGGTGGTTCCACTCAGACTAAATTGCGTCGAGTTCCCGCTCATCGAAGGGGAGGCAACCCCCTGAGACATTGAATAAATGATTCCATCGCAGGATGATGGCGAACAGGTTGCGTAGCTTGGCGGAGTTAGGCCGTAGCCTGTCCATCCGCCGCTTTGTTGAAGGTTGGGGAATGTCTTGCCGGGGGGCGTCGTGACTGGGGGCGTCGTCACTGGAGCGCTGGCGACCGTTATTTGCAGGGATTGCTGCTTGGATATTTCCTTCGAATCCGAAACCAAGATGGCGAAGCTAAAATTTCCCGTTGCCGTGGGTGTCCCGGAGATCGTTCCAGTCGTGGACGCGAGGAGCAAGCCGGCAGGCAACGCGCCGGACTTCAGTGAAAAACTGTAAGGTGCAGTGCCGCCGGTTACGGTTAGGGTGGAGTCGTAAGGCGACCCGACAGTGGCGGATGGAAGTGTTGATGAAATGGTGAGGCTAGGAGTTGGGTTGGTGACGGGCGGGTTGGTGGTGGTTGAGCTGGCGGCGGGCGTAGAGAAGCCTGAACATGCGTTAGACAAGAGCAGCGCAAACAGGGTCGTAATCAGAGCTGTGCATTGAAAGAAAATGGTTCGAGTCGGATAGTTATGTTTCGCCGAGCCGGGTATGCGCCAAGACATCTACTAGGCCTCTCAAAGGGGTGTCAGGAAGACCCTCCACAGGAGGGTTATTCAAGAATCTATCGAGAGGTTCATGAGTACAAGATAACCAAAGGCTGAAGAGGGCCTTACGACTTGCGGGTTCGCGCTCTGGCGGGGATCAAACGGAGCGGCAGTCAGAAGACAGGCGGCGGAAGCAACTGGTGCATGTAGCTTAGTTCGATAACTGGCTGGCTAGCGAGGCGAAGACGGCCTCGATCTTTTTCGCGTCCCGGGAATTGTCGTGTACCCATTCGCCACGCTTGACATAAATTTTGCCGTGGTTGTGAATGAGTTCTCTGCACCGGTGCAGGCCGGCAGTTCGAGCGGGATAGGTGCAGACGGCCATTATGCGGGAACCCTGGATCGCACAATTCACCTTGGTTTCGTAATCCATGAAGCGGGACATGCTCTCCTCGTTATTGATCCAGCTAACGGCCCCAGAAGCACGAAGCCCGGCAAAGCCTTGGGCCCTCACCGTAGATGCCATTCCCGCGAACTGTTCGCTCAGTTGCTCGGCCGGCTTCACCGTTCCGTTCGGGTTGGTGTAAAACTCCGTGTAATGGCGGATTTGCGGAGTAGTGGTTTACGGTTGGCAGCGGAGGCGATGAGTGCGGAGTTCCACATCCTCAAAATCTCGTGAGCCTCTCGGCATCGCGGCCTACCCGTGAAACCTCCATGGGTGGGGCATCCAGCTCGCGGTAGCTTGGACGAAATGCGTCGGCCAGCACCCTACTTCACAAATGCCGAATAGGCCTGCGCACCTAGAATCCGTTGTGGTTAAAATAGGTGGAACTTTACTAAAGTGGAAAGTAGCGCTAAACGAAAGGTGAAACCATGCTCCGCTTGAAATCGCTGCCATGTTTGCTGCTGTGCTTTTGCATTTTATCCGCCCTTTCAGTTTTAGCCCTCGATGATGACATGCACGCCCATCATCACGATGGCGCCGAGCAACTGGGCAAGGTTTCGTTTCCTATTTCCTGCACGCCTGCTTCGCAGAGCGCTTTCGAGCGCGGCATTGCTCTGATGCACTCCTTCGAATACGAGGAAGCGGAGAAACAGTTCACTGAAATCACGCAGAAAGATCCGGGATGCGCCATGGCTCACTGGGGTGTTGGCATGAGCCTGTTTCACCAGATTTGGGAGCGGCCCGAGGACTCGACTCTGAAACGCGGCCACGACGAAATGGAGCAGGCGCAGAAGATCGGCGCAAAAACCGAGCGCGAACGCGGCTATATCTCGGCTTTGGCCGTATTTTATAGCGACCCGGAAAAGAAAGACTACCTGAAACAATCCGCCGCATATTCTGATGCGATGGCGAAGCTTTACCAGCAATATCCCACGGATTTGGAGGCGGGCGCGTTCTACGCATTATCGTTGCTGGCCGCCCAACCGCCGAATGACACCTCACACGAAGCGCAGAAAAAGGCGGTTGCAGTTCTTACTCCATTGTTCCGGCAGGATCCGAATCATCCCGGCCTGGCGCACTACATTATTCATTCCTGCGATTCACCGGAACTGGCTCCTCTGGGACTTGACGCTGCACGAAGGTACGCGGAAATTGCCTCGTCGTCGGCGCACGCGGTTCATATGCCGTCGCACATTTTTGCCCGGCTCGGCTACTGGCAGGAGGATATACAGGCCAATCTGAAATCGGTGGCTTTAACCCAGCAGTCGCATGCCATGTATATGGGCGGCCACGAATTGCACGCCATGCACTTTTTGCTATACGGCTATTTGCAAACGGGACAGGATGAAGCTGCGAAGCACATTCTGGAGCAAGAGAAGCAAGTGCTGGCGGCAGCGCCCACCAACGGCGATGACACGGGGATGCTGGAATACTACGGATATGCCACAGCGCATTTCCCCGCGATCTATAACCTGGAGATGCGGCATTGGGCCGATGCGGCTGCGCTGGAACCCGCCGCCAATGCGGCTCCCGAGTTGCAGATGATCACCTACTGGGCGCGAACCATTGCCTCGGCACGCATGGGAGATGTGGAAGCAACGCGACGCAATGTGCGGAAATTCAACGATGCGGAAGAGGCGACACGCAAATCGAAGAACGCTTACATGCTCGAAGGACCGCAGAGCGCGCGCGGCGAGGTGAACGCGTGGCTGGCTTTTGCCGAAAAGAAGAATGACGACGCGGTAAAACAGATGCGCCAGGTTGCCGATACGCAAGACAAAGTCGGGAAAAAAGAAGTCGACATTCCTGCGCGCGAGATGCTGGCGGATATGCTGCTCGAACTTAACCAGCCGGAGAACGCTTTGGCGGAATATGAGAAGTCGATGAAGATCGATCCCAGCCGCTTCAACGGTCTAGCGGGCGCGGCGCGGGCGGCTGAGATGGCGCATCAGTCGGCCAAGGCCACTACGTATTACGGGCAACTACTGAAGAATTGCGACGAGGGAAAGCACTCGGAGCGGCCGGAATTACGGAATGCCAAGATGGAGTTGGCTAAGAATATGCAGTAAGCGTGAGGCGGTTGCAGGTGGTCCTGTGAGCATGGCGGCAAAGACGTCGCTCCTGCTCACGCCTCAACGGCGGGGCGGAAGCGCCAGTAAACGCAATAGCGCTGGTTGAAGAGGCGGTAGAAGGGGCTGAGAGTTATATCTTGAGGACGGCCTGCGCCCACGGTGCGAAAAGTTAGTGCCGCTTCTTTTTGGGTGACTGTCTCACTGGCTTTCTTGCTCAGTGGGGCAGTGACCGGTTGAATCCATTTATCTAGCGCGTTGCGATCGGCGGCTAGTTCGGGGACGGGGATGGAGGGGAAACCTCCGTGCAGAAATTTGTCTTCGGAATAGATGCGCTTGGAGTCGAGATTCTCGGTGCCGAGTTCGCCGGCTAGCACCAGCGGGCCGTACATAATGGCGGCTAGCATGGGGTCATCGGGAATGGGCTGCAAATGCAGGCGCATGGGCAGCTTTACTTCCACGCGATCACCGTTTTTCCACGTCCGGTCGATTTTTGCGTAGCTGGAGGGCGCCAGCTTTCGATTGGGCTGGAAAGGCTTCCCGTTGACCGTGACGCTGGCGGCGTCGGTCCAGTACGGAATGCGTACGTTCAAGGTGAAGCGAGTGGGCGTTTTGGTTTGAATGACAAGCCGAGTGCCGGCTTCTTCGGGAAAACGAGTTTCCTGCCGGACAACGATTCCCTTCTCCCGCCAGTTCACTTCCGAGGCGAAAAATAAATTCACCCACAGTGACTGCTCGTTGTGAAAATAAAATCCCTCGCTGAGTTTCGAGAAATTTTCCAGGCCGGTACCGCAGCAGCAGAAGAAGCCCTCGTGCGGAATGAAGTGAACTTTCCACTGGCCGGATTGCATTCCGAGGAAGTAAAGCGGCGAGCCATCGGCTGGGTTGGGCGTGGCGAGGATGTGGTTCAGAAAAGCGCGCTCGTAATAGTCGGCGTATTGCGGTTCGGCCTGCCAAGTGAAGAGTTGGCGGGTGAGCTTGAGCATGTTGTAAGTGTTGCAGGTTTCTTGCGAGAGGTCGGTAAGCTCGGAGGCGAGCACATCGGGCGGAGTGCGGAAATGTTCGCTGGCGCTGTTGCCGCCGGTAATGTAGCTGCGGTGCAGCGCGACCTGCCGCCAGAAAAATAGCGCGGCGTCGCGGTAATGCGGGTCGCCGGTGAGTTCGAATTCGCAGGCTGCGCCGATGAATTTAGGGATTTGAGTATTGGCGTGCAGCTTGGTGAGCGTGTCGCGGCCCTCGGCGGCAGGATCCATCACCGCGTGATGATCGAAGCGTTGCGCAACCACTAGGTACCGAGGATTTCCGGTTACGGCGGAGAGGTTGGCCAGAACTTCGCCCATACCGCCGAATTCGATTTGCAGGGTGCGCTGCATTTGATCTTCGGGGAGACGACCGGTGCGCCAGTCTGTCCAGGCGGCCATGCGTTCGAGAACCTGCAGCGCCTGCGCATTCTGCATGTGATCGTTGACATCGAGCAAGCCAGCCATGATTTTATGTAGCGCATACCAGACGACCGCAGCGGGACGGCCTTGTTCAAGGTCGTCAAAGCCCGATTCCGGGAACGCGGAAAGATAGCCTTTGTCGCCGAGCTGCGCCTGGCATTTGGCAAGCTCCGAGACCATGGCATCGGCCTTGGTCTTGATGCGGACATCGCCGGTGGAGGCATACATCTGGCTACAGGCGGAAAGATAATGGCCGACGTAATGGCCGCGCCATCCGTTGGTGGGAGACTCGCGGTTATAGAGCGGATCGGCCGTCGACGGTAGTTTCGCGTTGACGCGGAAGTTATGCAGCAGGCGATCAGAATCAAGAGCGAGGAGATAGTTGAGAGTTTGCTCGCGCATCCGCAGCAGATCGGGATCGAGGATCGTGACATCTTCAAGACGGAAGGGGATGGCGGTGCGGGTGGGAAGTTGCGGGCTGGTGCTGGTTAGATTTAATGGATCAAGATTCAATGGATCGAGCGCGAAGGCTGCATCATGATCCATGCGTGGCATGAGCGCTTTGGCGGCGGTTTTTGTTGCGGCGAGGGCCGTGCCGCCATAGAGCACGCGGCGCAGGAAATCACGTCTGATCATGGGAATATCGTACCACTGAAGCAGCGGGGGTTTGGCTTAGGCGCGGAATGGCGGTGCCGTCTTTTTCCCACCGTACGGCGTGATTCGCTGAGGTGCAAGTTCCCGAGTAGTAGCTCTCGCGGTAGACACTCTGGGTCACAGCAATATTTCGCGTGACCCAGGTGTTCTGCAACAATCTCAAGATCTTCTGCCTTCACGCCGCATGGCCGAAAGGCATGGTGCGGAAGCTCCGAAAGTGCCTTTAGCGTTGGATCGAGCAGTGTGCGGATTTCGGCGAAAGCTTGCAAACATTCGCCGCAGGCACGGTGATTTTCGTAAGCGTACCTACGACGTCTGCAACCGTCTTGCCCTGGTCTTCGTCTACCGGGGTTGCCAAAAAGGAGTGGACGATCGTTCCCGCGTGCGGCCCGGCCATCTCCACCGCCATACCCGCGATTTGTCCGCTCTCATTGATGTTGCTAGCCGAGATTACGTAGAGGTTGGAGCTAGCGGGAAATAGCTGGTTAAGGTCGAACATCTTCCCGTTCTCCCAGAGGAGGCCGTGGGACCAGTTGGAGCTGGAGTCGAAGGAGCTTCCCACCACCTGGCCCCGGTTGTTGATGCTGGTGGCAAAAGCGGCAGCATCTCCCGGCAGAAGGACGCCAAGACTTCTGACTGTATTGTTTTCCCAAATAGCGGCCAAGGCTGTGCCCTCAGAGTTGACGGCTTGCCCAACAATTTGGTTGTGGCCGTTAATGGCGTAGGCTATGGCGCCCGGAGTTCCGAGGTCCGGAAGCGGGGTGGCAGTGCCGTTTTCCCACAGTACGGCGAAATTCACTGCGGAGCAGGTTCCCGAGAAGCCTACGGCTTGGCCTTGATTGTTGATGCCGAATGCGACCCCATCTGGATCGTTTCCGATCGTAGAAAGAGGTTGGGCTTTTTCTTTGCCTTCGTCTTTGTCCCACAACACCGGCTTGTCAACCCGATTATTCGTGACGCCAGCCTGGCAGGTGGAGTCCACGATGCCATTTTCCGCATATCCTACGACGTGTCCGCTGTTATTGATGGCACTGGCTTGCCCGTTATTGCCGCCCAGCGTCGGGAGAGGGTGCATGACGCCGTTTTGCCAAAGAAAGGGAAGACACGTAGCGTGTGTGCCAAAACCGCAGAGGTCTTCGCCATTCGGATCTAAAACAGATGTTTCGGACATACCGACGGCTTCCCCGGGATCGTTGATTCCGTTCCAATTGATTGAACTGTTCTTTCCTCCAAGCGTGCCGAGTTCGAGGTTGAGATCGCCGATGCTGATCCTCACCGTGCCTTACACGGCCGGGAAGAGGGTGGAAATGACGGAATGATCCAGAAGCTGATCCATAGTCAGCGTCCAGCCGTAATTATTGAGGCCCATGGCCATGCCTAGGTTGTCAGGGCGCCGCACGCCCAAATCCTGAACTTTGTAGCTCGCTTGAGCGGCTGCATTGCTGAAGCAAGCCAGAACAACCGTCGTAATCGACGGTACCCAGAAATTCCGCAAACGTTTTAGTGCGCTCATGTCTTCTCCACCGACTGGTATGTATGGTGTGGCGAATGGAGCAAATTAAAACATCAGAAGGCCGGATGCTCGTACGGGCCGATGATTCCGGCGATGGTGCGGGGTGCGAGCGCTCGTGAAGGACAGGTCGATGAGTGAACCGGCGATTTGTCACAATCGCAAGGCAGGGGAATTTTGCAGATCGCGGAGCCCATCGGGGTGATTGCGTCGAACGCTGATATAAGCGCAAATGTGGAGACGAAAGCCAAAATTTCAGTTCCGCTTTGTTAGGTTTATCGGCCATCTGTTACTATCCTGCGCGGTAGAAGGAGGTTTCCAGAACCACAAATGAATCTTACTCGCCGTCAGATGTTGAAAGGAATTTCTACAACCGCAGCAGTAGGCGGTCTGATTCCATCCTCCTTTGCTTCTATCCCAGGCAGGCGCGATCGGCCCGGAAATCCACTACCATGGCCGAAGACGATGGGCAGCCCGGTCATTGACAGCTTGCGCCCGGTGATCGAAAACTCTCGCGACGTACGTACTCATTACGACAAGGTCGTTGAGGTCGCGGGATGGATGGCTTACGAAGAACTGCCCATGCCGGACCTCACCGTGCCCTACGGATTGCACAAGACGCCTGACGTAGCCATGGACTTCATCATGGTTTGCAACACCATCGATACGGCATTTACCGATTTTAAGACCCACGTGAAGTTCCAGATTGACTACAACGGCGAGCATCTTTCCGACTCGGAGGCGATGTTTGCCTGCGTGAAGCGCGCAATGGATAACGGCATCCCGGTGCTCGATGGCAAGTTTTTGGCAAATTTGAAGCGAGCGGATATGGAGAAGATTTTTGCCGGAAATATTGAAATGCCGATGCTCGAAGAAAAGATGGCGCTCTTTCACCAGGCCGGCGCGATCCTCGCTTCGAAATATGATGGCCGTTATTACAACTTCATCCGCGCCTGCTCACCCCGCCTCTACGATAATGGCAATGGGCTGGTGGAACGGCTTGCCGCGGAATTCCCCCGCTACAACGACGTCAGCGAATACGACAAGCACGAAATCAAATTTTACAAACTGACACAGCTCGGGTACTGGCAGATCTATTCAGGACTTCCACATGACGTTTTCAAGGTAGAAGATATTCAGAAGATGACCGCATTCGCCGACTACATTGTTCCCGTAGCTTTGCGGCTCATGGGGATGACCAGCTACTCGAGCGAACTGGAACACGCCATCAACAGCTATCAGATGATTCCCCGTGACAGCTCGCAGGAGATTGAAATCCGCGCCCATTGCCTTTATGCGACGGCTTTGCTGACGGACGAAATCAACAAGCTGCGACCGGCGGACAATCAGATCATTATTCCGCAGATTGATGCGCGCTTATGGACGCACTATCACACCACAACCTGGCCGCATCACCTGACACGCACCATCATGTATTGATTCGTATCGAGCCCGCGCGCGGCTCGAGTGAGGATTGTTCATACTTCGAGGGCAACCTCGTTTTTCACTCTGGTACCCGGGCTCTATTCCATTTTGCCAGCGGCCGGGCCCACAGCCGTGGCCTGCTTGGTTTTGGGGTCAATGCCGATCAGCGCCACTCCGCCTACGCCTTCGCGGCTGACGGTGACTACGTGGCCGCGAGCTCTCAGGTCGGTCTGCACTGCTTCGGGGATGGTGCTCGGCACAGAGAGGCTGCCAAGGTTGGCACGGTCCTGACCGAAGGAACTGATGAAATGCGTGGTGGAGAAGCGCGGCGCTTTGAACGCCTCCTCGGGACTCATGCCGAAGTCCACATAATTGAGGATGACCTGGATGGCGGCCTGATCCTGCTGGTCGCCTCCCGCTACCGAGATCGCCATCACAGGATCGTTGTTATGGAAAAGCAGCGAGGGGCTTAGCGTGATTCGCGGCCGCTTGCCGGGCTGGATTACGTTGGGAGTTCCGGGAAATGTGTTCAGGCTGCTGAGCCGGGCTCCGTGGATAATGCCGGTGCGCCCGGCCACACCCGCGGTGCTTGACAGGCCACTGGGAGTGGCCGCGATGACGTTCCCAAACTTATCCGTCACACACATGACAGTGGTCCCGCCATGCCAGGGGCCGGTGATGGTGGGCGGCTTGGTCGGTTTCATATTGTAGGGGTCGCCGGGGCGGAGTTCGAGAGATGCCTTTTTCGGATCGATCAGCCGACGTCGCATTTCGGTGTACTGATCGGAGAGCAACTGCTGCATCGGGACTTTCGTAAAATTCGGATCGCCGTAATATTCGTCGCGATCGGCCAGCGCCAGCTTCTCCGCTTCGATCACGGTGTGGATGTAATCCGCCGAATTGAAGCCCATCTTCTTCAGGTCGAAGCCTTCCAGCAGGCGCAGCGTCTGTAAAAGATAAGGGCCCTGTGTGAGCGGACCGGCCTTATAGACCGTGTAGCCGCGGTACGTGGTTGTGAGCGGATCGACAACGGGAGTTTTGTGCGCGGCCAGATCTGACTTGCGAAGGAAGCCGCCTTTTTCGATATACCAGGCTTCGAGGGCGTCGGCGATATCGCCGCGATAGAAGCGGTCCGAGACGGCTTGCAGCTTTTGCTCACGCGTACCTTTTGCGTCCTTTTCGGACGCGACTAATTTGCGAAAGGTCACGGCCATATCGGCCTGCCAGTGCACGCCGGTTTCGATCTTCTGGTCGCTGCCGGTATCGATATACCAAGTAGGGCCGCCAGCGTCCAGAATGGCCAGCGTGGGCTGCACGACTTCCTCGAAGCTTTTGGTGCCGTAAAGTTTCAGCAGGGTAACGATCGCATCGATGGTGCTGGGCACCGCTGCGGCCTTAACGTCACCGTCCGGGATTCCGTGTTGCATGTACCAGGCGATGGCTTTGGGATCGCGAGGAGCCTCGCCTTGTCCTTCCAGCAGCTTCACATTTTTCTTGTCGGAACTGTAGACAAGAATAGGAACCTCTCCTCCCACGCAGAACGCGCCTACATAGGTAACGGACAGTGCGAGAAGAGTGGCGGCGGCTGCATCGGCGGCGTTTCCGCCCTGTTGCAGAGTCTTGATGCCGGCCGCAGTGGCGGCAGGCCTGCCGGAAACGACTACGCCCTGGCTGCCGGTGGCGACACTGGGTCCATGATGGGTGATTGGCGTTTTGGTGGCCTGCGGCCAGGCGAAGGTCGTGAGTAAAAGGAGAACGGATGATAGCGAAATGACTTTGCGCATAAGAGTTGGAATCCGTTGTGGTGGGCGGAATCTGGTGGCCGACATCATATCAACTCTGTTAAGTTCACGCTGCCTCTGGGATGGGCTGATGATTCCGGCGATTGGGCGAGAAGCGGGCGTGGGCGCCCGCTCTACTACCAGTTATGTGCCGCCACTCGCCCATGCGTAATTGTTTTTGTCGCCCCGCTTGTGATAAAGAAAGGAATGATTTTTTCGAAGAAATGTACACACGGTTTCAGGGCAGCACTGCTGATCGCGTTATTGGCGGGCGGAATTCTGCGCAACGCCAGCGCAGAGGATAACGGTCTCGAACGCACGCCCGTTCTCGGCTGGAGCAGCTGGAGCTTCCTCCGCGAGCATCCCACGGCAGCCTTGGTGAAAGCTCAGGCGCTCGCCCTGCAAAATTCTGGATTGCAGAAATTCGGGTACCAATACGTAAACCTCGACGACTTTTGGTATCAGTGTCCGGGAGCGCAAGGTCCGAACGTCGACGCTAATGGCCGCTGGGTGACAGACCCATCGAGATTCCCGCCCGAGGGAGATACCGACGGCATCAAGGTAATGGCTGACTACATCCACAGTCTCGGGA
>JBAPQU010000191.1:0-1782 GCA_049280795.1 Candidatus Sulfotelmatobacter sp. | reverse complement strand
GAGGTGCACAGCGCGGGCGTGATCACGACGCCCGGAGTTGCCTATCTAGCGCGGTCGCGCGGGTTTGCCGCGGGCGTGGTGATCTCGGCGTCGCACAATCCGTGGACAGATAACGGGATCAAAGTGTTTTCTGGCGATGGATTCAAGCTGACGGATGCGCGGGAATTGGCGATCGAGAAAGATATTTTTGCGCTGCTGGAAAGGCCGGGAGCGATGGACGATACCGCGCTGAGGGTTGCCGGGCCGTCTCGGCCGGGAGAAGCCGCTCTGCGCAAGGCGTACATCGAGTCGCTGGCGGGGAGTGTTTCGTCCGATTTGAGCGGGGTGCGAGTGCTGGTGGATTGCGCGAATGGTGCGGCGGCGGCGGAAGCTCCGGAATTGTTTCGCAGCTTGTGCGTGCAGGCGACGTTCACGCATGTGACGCCGGACGGGAAAAATATTAATGAAGGATGCGGGGCGCTGCACCCTGAAACTCTAGGTAAAACCGTGGCTGCGTCTGGTGGGAAGTTTGATTTGGGTGTGACGTTTGACGGCGATGCCGACCGGGCTTTGTTTTGTGATGCCGAGGGACGGGTTGTGAATGGAGACGGCGTGTTGCTATTGACGGCGCGGGATTTGCAGGCTCAGAAAAAGCTGAACGGATCGACTGTAGTGGCGACGACGATGTCGAATATGGGAGTGGAGATTGCGCTGAAGAAATCGGGCATTCGGATGTTGCGGGCGAATGTGGGCGATAAATACGTTCTCGAAGAGATGCTGAAGACGGGCGCGACTTTGGGTGGGGAGCAGTCGGGGCACGTTATTTTTCGCGATGGCGATGCGACCACTGGTGATGGTTTGCTGACTGCACTGCGGGTGATGGATGTGATTGTGCGCTCGGAAAAGACGCTGGCGGAGTTGGTGAGCGATCTGAAAGTGTTTCCGCAGAAAATTCAGAATGTGCGGGTACGGGAGAAGATTCCGTTTGCTGATATTCCTGATGTAAAACGGGCTATTGAGGCGGCCGAGCGTGAGTTGGATGGGAATGGGCGGGTCGTCGTGCGGTATTCGGGGACCGAGGCTTTGGCGCGCGTGATGGTGGAGGCGGAGTCAGAGGAGAAGATGCGGGCGCTTACGGCGGGGATTGCGGGGGAGATACAGAAGGCGCTGGGAGTGTGATTAGATGAGCTCACGGCCTATCGGCTTACTTGCAAGCCATTCTTCGTTTTCTGTTGATCGTTGTAACTTGAAATCGCACTTAGCGAGCAACGAAGATACGTCTGATTTGGGAATGGACGTAGGGATGCTTCGCCTTCGCAAGGTTGCCCTTCGGGCAATCTTGCTCCGCTCAGCATGACATTGCTTTGGCGTTCGTCGCGGCATTTTACAAATCTCTCCAGTTTGGCCCGATTCCAATCTCCACTAGCAGCGGGACCGTTAGCGCATAAACTTTTTCCATCTGTTCACGGACTAGCGACTGGATCGTCTCGACTTCTTTTTCTGGAATCTCAAAGACTAACTCGTCGTGAACTTGGAGAGTCATCCTTGATTTCAGTTTGCGTTCCTGCAACGCGGCGTCGATGCGGATCATCGCTACTTTGATTAAGTCAGCGGCGGTGCCCTGTAGCGGGGTGTTTACGGCGGTGCGCTCGGCAAAACCTCTTTGATTTGCGTTTTTGCTGTTGATGTCGGGGATGGGGCGGATGCGACCGTGGAGGGTTTTTACTTTCAGGTCGCGGCGGGCTTCTTCAAGCGTCTTATCGATGAAGGCGCGGACGCCTTTGTATTTCTCGAAATAGTTGG
>JBAPQU010000190.1:0-1794 GCA_049280795.1 Candidatus Sulfotelmatobacter sp. | reverse complement strand
GGGCTCGGCTTCAGTCGCGCCGCCCGGCGCTCCCCAATGAGTAAGCTAGCCTCTGAGGTACTCATTGCGGCCCGTGACTCACGGCAGGCTAGCCCGGGTGATTATGGAAATGAATCAATAGCATGTGAGTTACAAAGCCCACAACAAACCAGGCTGCGGCCTCCAGTATTCGCTTGAACTTTGGCGTCATGAAGAAAGAATACCGTTAAATGAGCGACCGCGTCATACACTGTTTCAGGGAGTTCAGTTGGTGTTCAATCGCGGTAACCGCTGGGCTTGATTCCAAGATGGCTGAGTTTTGATTGCAGAGTGGTGCGTTTCAAGCCAAGGCGCGCGGCCGCACCGTCGGGTCCGCCAAGCCGTCCCTTACACTCGCGAAGAGTGTGCAGAATTCGTTCGCGTTCCTGGTCGCGAAGAGTCACGCTGCTCCTGCGCTTCGCCTCGTCAGCCGTCGTATGCAGCTCCGAAAGTGGCGACTGCAAGACCGAACCCGGAGTCAGGATCACCGAACGCTCCACGAAGTTCTCCAGCTCGCGGATATTTCCCGGCCATGACCATTGCACCAGCGTCTCTATGGTTTTCACTGGAATGCTGGTGATGGATTTGTTCATTCGGCTGGCATACTTCCGCACAAAGTGCTCAATCAGCAGCCGGATATCTTCCCGCCGCTCGCGCAATGGCGGTATGCGGATGGGAAACACATTCAGGCGGTAGTACAAGTCGCTGCGAAACTCATTCTGCCGCACGCTCTGTAGCAAGTCCCGGTTGGTAGCGGCCAGCAGTCGGAAGTTCACTTTCAAAGTCCGCGTGCCGCCCAGCCGTTCAAACTCCTGGTCCTGCACCACCCGCAGGAGCTTGGGCTGCAAGTCCAGAGGAATCTCCCCGATTTCATCCAAAAACAGCGTGCCTCCATCGGCTAGCTCCAGGCGCCCGAGCTTCTTCGCTACCGCGCCCGTGAACGCCCCCTTCTCGTGCCCAAATAATTCGCTTTCCAGCAGGCCTGACGGAATAGCGGCGCAATTCAGCTTGATGAAGCTGTTCTCCCGGCGGTTGCTCATGCGGTGGATGGCGCGTGCCACCAGTTCCTTGCCCGTGCCGGTTTCGCCCAGCAGCAACACGGTCGCATCGCTCGGAGCGACCTTGGCTGCCTTCGCCATAACCTCCTTCAACGCGCCGCTGCGGCCGATGATTTCCCCGAATCCCAGTTCAGTGTCGATGGCTTCTTCGAGATAAAGCTTTTCTTCCGCCAGCTTCTCCTTCGTTTGCCGCAGCTCTTCCGTGACTTGTTGCAGTTGTGTCACATTCTGGCGCAGCGCTTCTTCCGATAGCTTCCGCTCTTCTTCCCGCCTTACTTTTTCCGTGATGTCCTGCACCACCGCCGCGATTCGATCGACTCCCGTTGGACCCTCAATGGGAAAGTACGACACCAAGATGTGTCGTTTGCCCGCCATCGAAAATTCGTATTCCATCTCATATTGGACGACTCTGCCTTGAAAGCACTCATCTATTTTCGCCTTGATCTTCGTCTCGAAAAGCTCCTTATCTACCACTTCATCAACCCGATGCCCTATCGCCTGCGACTTTTCGATGCCTCGGTAGCCAAGGTATGCGCGATTGGCGATGACGTACCGGTAATCGCGGTCCACCACTACGATCATCTCTTCTAATCCTTCGACGACTCTCTCGTATTCCCGCAGCCTCTCTTCGCTCTGTTTGCGTTCGGTGACATCCTGCACGATCGCCATGTGCCAAACCGGTTCCTCGCCTTTGGCCCACATCGCCACAACCTCGACC
>JBAPQU010000189.1:0-5761 GCA_049280795.1 Candidatus Sulfotelmatobacter sp. | reverse complement strand
CTGGCCGCCGGCTTGCTGCGCATGCTCGGATGACTTCTCCTGATGCTCAGCCTGCGCGGAGGGTTTAGTGTCCATCTGTTTCTCATTTTTCTCTTCATTGTGGGATGGTTTAATGTCTTCCTGCTTCGAAGGCTTGGCATCGTCCTGTGGCTTTGCATCCTGCTCCCGGGCGGGCTTGGCGTCGTCGTGAGCCGGCTTGGTTGCTTCCGGGCGAGGGTCTTGCGGCTTGGCGTCGTCGCGCTGATCCTGCGCATAGATCATCGCGGTCATGCCCAGAAGCGAAATCAGAAGTGACGTTCTGATCAATCCTGTAAGTTTCATAGTTTTTGTCTCCTTTTACATGGATATGCACTAGCTCGGCCCAACGTCTCTTCATTCCCGCTGCTAGATACTGCTGCCTCGCCGCGAGAGATGGGTGACAAGTGAGATCAAAAAGAGCACGAGAAAAACGATAAACAACACCTTGGCTACACCCGCAGCTGCAATCGCTACGCCGGTGAAACCCAAAACTCCGGCGATCACGGCTATCACGAGGAACATCAGCGTCCAGTAAAGCATTGACCCCTCCTTGGTGCTTGATCGTGCCAGTGCCGACAATAGCCGTGCAAGAGGCTCCGACAAATCCCATTCAATATGTATTTTGCGATTTCGCAACCTGTACTGATCCGGAGAACTTTATTGAGAAAGGGAGCAGGTGCCTGTTCTCCCTGAAGATCGGGCACCTGCTCGATGGGGGGCTTTCGAGTAGGGTTCTAGAGTAACGAAATACACAGATCAGCACCCATACTGTAAAACTTGTATTCTCGCGAGAAAAATCCGATATTTTGGCTTTCCCCCGAGCCGATGAGTTGATATCGGCGGGATTTTCGTGATTTTCGACCGGTTACAGGAAACGACGTATAGACGACAGGCACGGCAAAAGGTAAAAATGGGCCGCAAGCTACTCGTCAGCCGCTTCGTCTTTCGGAGGCCTGTTTATGAAACGAGAGACCGGTCTAGTTTTGGCGTTAGTAGTTGTGCTGGCGTTTGCGTCAGTGACCATCCCGCTGTTCGCTCGGGATAAGCAAAGCCAAACCGATCCCGTACTTCCTCCCGTCGTTCTTGGGCCGCAATTGATTGCGTGGTCGCAACTCCAGTCACCGCAGCCGCTGCAACAGATAGCCACTCAGCAAGAGAAACCGGCTTCGCAAACGTTCACTGGCATGATCATGAGAGATGGCGGCACATACGTTCTAAAGGTTTCGACCAGTACTGCTTATCCACTTGCTGAGCAACAGAAGGCGAAACCGTACGAAGGCAAACAGGTGAGAATAAGTGGAATTCTGGATGCGACCCGCGAAAGCCTTCACATCCTCAGCATCGAGCCGGTCTCTTAAATGCTCAATCGACGATTGGCCAAAGCGCCTGCCGCGATAGCCTGTGTCTTAGCGATCCTGATTGCGGCTTTGGGAGTTGCTGCTGTCGCGGAGCAATCCGATCAGCACCTGCAGACATATGAGGGTGTGGTCACCGACACGCACTGCGGGGCCAAGCATTCTGCTGCGATCGGCAAAACGGCGGCTGATTGTGCGCGAGCTTGTGTGCACGGTGGCGCGGAATTCGCCCTCGTCGATGGCGACACGATCTACCGACTCGAGGGCGATCAGATGTTATTCAAGCGGGTAGCCGGACAACGCGTCAGAGTTGTCGGCACTCTTAGCGGAGACAGATTAACGGTGACATCTATCTCTGCTATCTGACCTTCCTTCGATGGGTTCCCGATGCGGTTGTGTTTAGTGGTCGTGTTCCCGGTGAGAATGCCCATGAATGTGCGGATGCGAGTGCACAACGTCGCCATGAGAATGACGATGGGCGTGAATCAGATTGGCCCTGAGAAGTAAGTTGGAGTTTGAAAGAATTTCCGACGGCGTTCCTTCAGCAATCACCGCGCCCGCTTCGAGCACTAAAACGCGATCCGCAATGTCTTCGACGATCTCCAATTGATGAGTAGCGGTGATGACGGTTCTTGCCGTACCTTTCCACTGTTGAATAAGGTCTACAACCTGGGACTGGCTCTTCGGATCAAGCGTCGCGGTAGGTTCATCGAGCAGTAAGACCTCGGGATCGAGGACCAGGACGGATGCCAGGGCGACTCGTTTTTTCTCGCCGCCTGAGAGCCGGTAAGGCGGCCGGTCTTTCAAATGCGAAATCGACATGAAGTTTAGCATTTCATCCGCGCGCCTCAGCACTTCTTCCTTGCTCCACTGCATTTGCAAAGGACCATAGGTGACTTCGTCGAATACAGTGGGATTGAAGAGTTGCGCATCCGGATTCTGAAAAACCAGCGCGACGCGCCGGCGGAAATTTAAAAAGAATTCGTCTTGCTGGAAGCGTTCTTGAGTAAGATTGTCGCCCTTGAACGCGACGGCTCCTGCAGATGGAAAATAGAGAGCATCCAAAATTCGCAACAGCGTGGACTTGCCGGAGCCGTTGGCGCCCAGCAGCGCAATCCGATCACCTTCTTCGATGCGCAATGTGAGCCCGCGAATCGCCGGGATCGATTCGTAGGAGAAGCTGATATCCTGCACTTCGAAAGTCGCGGGCAAATCTTGCTTACCTCCCAATCCATGCAACGAGACAACTCGTAGCGACGAACCCAGCCAGCCCGGCGTAATCGCGTGGTCGCAGCCGGAAATCGGTCAAGAGGCGGACTTCTCCCCGGAAGCCGCGCGACAACATGGCGAGGTATACCTCGTGGCTGATTTCGACGCTCTTGCTCAACAGCACCCCAGCGGTTCGCGCCGTTATTTTGCGACGCTCAGAACCGCTCAGTATACCGACCGTGCGGCTCTGTCTGGATTCAAACATCTGGTTGGCGGTTTCGATCAGCAGGAAAACATAGCGGTGCGTCATGGCCAACATGGTCACGATCTCGGCTGGGAGGTGAAGCGAACGCAGTGCCTTCAGAATGTGAGTCCAAAAGGTTGAGAGTACCAGAACGGTTGTGAGCGTAGCGGCCGTCTCAGCCCGCAATAGCAGCAGCGCGGCCGTTCGCGCGCCTTGCGTAGTAATGGCAAGGTGCAACGCGGGTGCCGCGAAGAGTGCTTCTCCGGGAGTAAGGAATAACGCTGGCAGCGCGATCACGCCCGAGAAGCCCAGAACCACGAGCCAGACCCGTTTTGCCAGCGACCTGAGACTCACTCGCGACGCGAGCGCGAGCGCAATTGCAACCAGGAAGATGGCTGCAATCGCCGCCAGCCGCCGGCACAGGATCACGGAGACAACCAGAGCGAATATTCCAACGACGCGGACGCGTGGATCGAGTGCCTGCAATAATCCCGGTTGCGCCGCGGTATGTTCTGATTGCAGGGCCTTCGACAGCGCTCGGGCGAAGCCGCGAAGCGTCGAATCGAGGAACGAATGTCGGCTCATGATCGCAGCGTCCGCGCGGGGGATTTTCTGGCAATCATTCTCGTAAGTAGCGAAGCCGACACTAGGATGCCCACTCCGAACATCGCCGATAACAAATAGCCGAGTCCCGGACTCCTGACGAACCTCGGCGCATAGCCGGGGAACGGCGCCGTCCATAAGCTCGACAATTTTTGGATTCCGGCAGGAACGGAGGATGGAAGCGCATGGTACCCAGATGCGGCTCCAATTTGCTCTCGCGTTTTCGGATTCATCAAATCAGCCGACGACCATTCACCCCAGGCCGTGCCTGCCGCCAGGATGCCAAGAGGAGTGAATAACATGAGGAGAGCTACCGCCCACCATAATCGTCCCGGAGAACGTTTCGCGCTTGTGCCCGCGATGATTGGCGCTGGCGTCTGGGTCAAGCCACCGACTCCTCGCAGCAGACCTATGTCAGATCGCTGAAGATAAGAAACCATTCCCGCCGATATCACCGCTTCGGCCAGTCCAGCAAAAGTCAAATGGCCAATCATCATTGCCGGAATCGCCACATGCAACGAATACGGCGCGTAAAGCGGCGTGCCGCTGGCATCGTGAAAAAGCATGGGCTGAATGCCGAGCTCAACAGCAGTAACTAGAGCCGAGGCGTTGATGGCAACATAACCGGCAACTGCCGCGGCTAGCGCTCTGCGGCGTGAGCTTAGATCCGATTTCGCTGCAACCAGTCGGTATGTCGCGTAGGCTGCAAACGATCCCACGATTGCCATGTTGAAGCAATTCGCTCCCAGCGTCGTAATTCCCCCGTCGCCGAAGAACAGCGCTTGAATCGCGATCGCGATTGAAACCGCAAGAATCGAACCCCAGGGACCGAGCACGATGGTTGCGATGCCAACCCCAACCGCATGACCGGTGGTTCCGCCAGGCAACGGAACATTGAACATCATGACCACAAAACAGAATGCCGCGAATACTGAGATCAGCGAGATGACGCGCGTAGCAAGAAGTCGCCTGATGCGTTTCAGCGCCGCGTACCAGCCCGACGCTGCACACAGGTACAGCGTTGCACAAGTGGACGGGCTGAGGTAACCATCAGGAATGTGCATGATCGTCTTCTACCGGAGTTCTCGACTGGATGCAACGATTTCGGCTACTGCTCGATTACCGTCTCCGATTTGGGTGGTTTCTGCGTCACCTGGTGCGTGTCCGGTAATTGCGAGCGCTCCCACCCGCCACCCAGGGCTTCTACCAGTGCGACAGCGGAGGTCATCTGTTGTACCTGAAGAGCATTCAGAGTCTGCTGGTCCGCCAGCACCGTGGTCTGGGCGATGAGCACGTCGATATAGGGATCGATGCCCGTGTCATAACGGCCCTGTTCGAGCTTCAGGAAGGTTTGCGCGGAATCGACTGCTTGCTGTTCCTGCTGGATTTCCTTCGAGAGAATGCGAACCTCGGCGAGAGAGTCTTCCACGTTTTGAAACGCGGCCAGTACCGTTTGACGATAGCTGGCGAGGTCGGCATTGTACGTGGCTACATATTGTTGGACGGTGGCGCGGCGCAGGCCGGCGTCGAAAAGAGTTTCCGAGAGCGACGATCCGACCGACCAGAATCGGCTCGGCCAGTCAAGCCAACGCTTGAAAGATGAACTTTCAAAGCCGCCATCCGCGCTCAGAGTCAGGTTCGGATAATAGGCCGCGTAGGCGATGCCAATCTGCGCGTTGGCTTCGGCCATCACGCGTTCAGCGGCGGCCACGTCCGGCCGGCGCTCCAGCAATTCCGAGGGCACGCCTACTGGGATGGGCGGCGGAGCGACGGTCATAGCCTTTACTGGAATGGAGAAATTGGTGGCCGTCTGGCCTATGAGCACGGCGATCGCATGTTCATACTGCGCTCGCGCTACACCCACGTTGGTTGCGCTTGCCTGCGCGCTTCGCAGCGTGGTTTCCGCTTCAACCACCGAGATCTGATCGTCGATACCAGCTTCATAAAGCGAACGGGTCAAATCGTACGCTTTCTGGTCTGCGTCCACAGTGGCATCAAAGATTTGCTGCAATTTGTCCTGGCCGCGGATCTCGAAAAAAAACTCCGCTAGGCTGGCCTGCTCGGTCAGCCGTTCGTTCTCGAGATCGGCTGCGCTTACTTGCGCGGCGTACTGGGCCTGGCGCACCGTGTTGCGGACTTTGCCCCAAAGGTCAGGCTCCCAGGAGGCTTCGAGCGGCAGTGAATACAGCGTGCTTTGCAGTTGCGGGGTAGTGGTCGATGTCGTGGTCGTGGTGCCAGTGCCGGTCGTGCTTGCCGCTGCTGCTCCCACATTTGCCGAGGATCGCGAGTGGGTGATCGACGGCGCGGCGGCTAATGTGGGAAAGTATTGCGA
>JBAPQU010000188.1:0-9124 GCA_049280795.1 Candidatus Sulfotelmatobacter sp. | reverse complement strand
GATCAGCGCCCGCCGATACAGCCGGAAGCCCTGATTCGCGGAATACAGCTTGTAAAGCTTCGCTACCGTCGCCTGAATCAGCGCCGCCAGCGCGATCGTCTCATCGGCGCGCATGGGAATATCGCACACCCGGAACTCAATCGTGTTGAAGAATGGATGCGGCCGGATGTCCCACCATATCTTCTTCGCATTATCTATGCAGTTAGTTTTGATCAACAGCTTGATAAAGTTTTCGTACTCGCCCCAGCTCGGGAAATAATCAGGAATATTTGTGCGAGGAAACTTGTCGAACACCTTGCAGCGGTACGACTTCAACCCCGTATTCATTCCCAGCCAAAACGGAGAATTCGTCGAGAGCGCCAGCAGGTGCGGCAGAAAATACCGCGCATGATTCATCATGTGGATCGCGGTCTCGCGATCCTCAATCCCAACGTGCACGTGCAAACCAAAAATCAAATTTGCACGCGCCACCAACTGCATGTCTTCGACAATGTTTTTGTAGCGCGGGTCGGGATGAATCTCCTGCGCCCGCCAGTCGGCAAATGGGTGCGTTGCCACCGACGCCAGCTTCAGTCCATTCTCCTTGGCCAGCCGAACAATATCCCGCCGCAGCATCTTGATTTCTGCTTTGGCTTCCTTGATGTTCTTGCACACCCCAGTCCCGACCTCTACGACGGACTGGTGCATCTCTGCCTTCACCCGCTCCTGCAGGATCAACTGGCCCTTTTCGAGAATCTCCGCCTGAATATGCGACCGCAGATCCCGCGTCTCCGGATCTATGGTCTGATATTCCTCTTCGATCCCGATGGTGAAAGTGGGTTTCATTTGGATGTGTGGCGCGGGCGCCCTCGCCGGCGAAATCTAACCAGGATTACGAATGTTTATCCCTGCCGCATGCTTCGTGCCAGGAAGGGCCAAACATTCCTTATAGTATAAGCTCTGTCATCCTGCGTGGAACGGCTGATCCCTGCTCTCCGCTAAACCCGTATTGGCGACCCCTATTTCGCCGTCTTGCCTCGCTTCCGCTCGCCCACCCACGCCGGCTCTCCCTTACGCGATTGCTTCGATGGCACCTTCCCCGCCAGAAAACCAGCCCACCGTAACTCCCGCGCAGGATCTTCGCCGGTCGCTGCCATCTTTACCGCCATCTCGGCCACCGCATTCACAATCCAATCAAAATTCTCCTGTCCCACGGAAGTAATCTCCGCGTCCGGTGCCGGATTCAGAAAATCGATTGCATACGGCACGCCACGCTCCACCGCAAACTCTACCGTGTTCAAGTCATACCCCAGCACCTGGCACAAAGTCAGCGCGTCTTTTTCAATTCGAGCCCGCAAGGCCTCTGACGACGGCGGCGGATTTCCCTTCACATAGCGCTCATGATGCGGCAGCCTCGGGTCGTACTTCATGATGTGCACTTTCTCCTGCCCCACCACGTAGCACCGGTAATACTCCTCAAACACCACGCCATGCTGCAGCGTCATGCACAGATCGCCAGTCTGGTTGTAGTGCTGAAAAAATTCCTCCGGCGAATGCACGTGATAAACGTGCTTCCATCCACCGCCGGAATAAGGCTTCAGAAAAGCAGGGAAGCCAACGTAATCAAACAACTCCTGCCAGTTCAACGGGTAGATCAAATTCCGCATCGACCGGTCAGTCGTTCCTTCCGGATGTTTGTTATGCGGCAGAATCACGGTAGGCGGAATCGCCACGCCCAGCTTGTGCGCCAGAGCGTAATTAAAAAACTTGTCATCCGCCGTCCACCAGAATGGATTGTTAACCACGATCGTTCCGTATAGAGCTGCATTCTTCAACCAAGCTCGATAGAACGGAATATCCTGCGAGATGCGGTCGATAATAACGTCATATTTCTTCGGCTCGTCCATCCGAATCCCGCCGATCGAAACAAACTCCGCCGTGACGTCGTCGAGCTTCATCGAGTTAATTGTCTCGACGACCGCCGGCGGAAATGTATTCTCCATGCCAAACAAAATCCCAATTTTCTTCATCACACGACCTTTGCATTCACCATAAAAAGTTCTATGGTTATAAAAAGTTTGTCATTCCGAACCGCCGGGCAGCGGCGGTGAGGAACCTGCTTTTCAAGCAACGCCTCAACTACTTTACGAACTCTCCCGTCCCTCCGCCCGCCCACGGATCATACGTCAAGCTAAACTGAATCCGGTCGGGAATGCTCGGGTGGTTGTAAAACAGAAAAATATCCACTGGACTTGGGTCCGGATCCGCCAAATCCACTTCCCCCAAAATCTGGAACGACTGCGCCGCTACCTGCCCCGAATCCGGCGTCAACCCGTGCGTGACCTCGAGCCCATACTGGTCCGCCTGGTGTTCATAATGCCGGCTGACAGCGTTCAGCACCGGGTTCGATATAAACGCGAACACCGATAACAAAAGCACCAGTGCCGGGAGCGATGCCCAATCCTCCAGGCCGCGAATTCCCCAATTTGTTCCCCAGCGCGTCAACACCCATCCGATTGATCGATAGCCCAGGTAAAAGAAAAATAGAAAAACCAGCGCGAAGAATCCCAGCAGTTTGTAGACATGATGCAGAACGTAGTGCCCCATCTCATGTCCGGCGACGAACACAATCTGCTGCGTATTCATCTTGGCGATCGTCGTATCGAAAACCACGATCCGTTTCGACGATCCCATCCCTGTGACATAAGCGTTGAGGGCGTTGGTTTTCTCCGCGGCGCCCATCCAGAACATGCGCTCCTGCGGAATGTCTTCTCCCGAGCGTTGCACCATCTGCTCCAGCGCGGCTGTGAGTTTCGGTTCTTTTTGCTGCAGCGGTTCAAACTTGTTAAACAAAGGCGCAATTACCCAGGGGCTGATAAAAAATACAAAGATCAGGATCGGCAGCGAAACCAGCCAGAAATAGAACCACCATCGTCGTGGACTCCGCCGGATCACGACATAAAGAATCCAGGTCAGGAGTGTGAAAATCACAATCGAGATGAGTTCTGCTTTAATCCAATCCCAGCTCCACGAGCCCCAGGCTTGTACTGAGATGCCAAATTTTTTCTCGATCGTTTCCGAGTAGATATCGAGCGGTAGGGTGAACACTGCAACCGTCAGAACAAATAACGGCGAAAATATCAGAGCCTGCACAAACCGCTTACCCGATGAACGCTCGGCCCAATCGCGATATTTTGCGCCAAGCTTCCAGCGCAGGATGACCCACAGAACTACCACGCCGTAAACGAAGCCGATCAACTGTAGCCGAAAATCGATCCTGCTTTTGTCATGAGCTTTTTTATAAAGATCGGGAGGCAACGTGTATGCCGTGACTTTTCGGGCTGAGCCCTCAGCCGGGATCGCAGAAGCGGCAGCGTTTGCTGCGGAAGATTGGGTCTGTGCGCTCGGTGGTGCTGTTGGCTGATCCGCCGCCGCGCACCAGCAAAATGCGAAAATCACGAAGGCGATTCCAGCAAACACGTTTCGATATTTGCTCATGTAAAGCCTCCAAGTTGTTTATTGGGGAGCCTAAAGAACTCCCGCGACCGTTCTAAAAATATTTCCCCGCCATCCTCAGCCACAATGGCCAGTCATGCTTCGAATTGTCGCCGTAAACATCCAGCCAGTGTGGTACCGCTTTTGCATTCAAAATCGCCGAAAGCTTCACATTCTGGTCCAGGCACATATCCCAATCGGCCGACCCCAGCACGATCTTCATCTGCCTGTAGCGGCTCAAAAACCAATCGTCATTCTGATTCGGCAGATAATCCGGAGGACAATTGAAATAGCAATCGTCGTCGTAATATCCATCCAGAAACTGATGAATGTCGAAGGCCCCGCTCATGCTCACGCAATGCGTCACTACATCGGGATGTTTCAACGCAAAATTCACCGCATGATAAGCGCCGAAGCTGCACCCGGTCAGCGCCAGGCGCGGGGTTTGATTCTTCCAGCGGATAAACGGCAAAAACTCGTGCAGAATGTAGCGCTCATACTGCAAGTGCCGCAACACGCGCACCTTGGGGTGCACGCCCTTGTTATACCAACTCTCGGTATCGACGGCGTCCGGGCAAAATACCTGCAATTCGCCGCGCTCGATCTTGGGTGCAAGGACTCCAATCATTCCGCGGTCTTCATACTCAAAAAATCTTCCCATGGAAGTGGGAAACACCAGAAGCGGCGTGCCCGCGTGACCGAATACCAGCGCTTCCATCTCCCGATGGAGCTCCTGGCTGTATCCCTTATGGAATCCGCGATTCATGGTGGATCGATTTGCCTTCCGCCTGCTCTTCGGCAGACGGAGTATCTTACCTGAACCGGGCTCCTTCAAGTCCAATTTTGCTCTAGCGTTCGCTGCTCCGCCCCGCAGATGGTATCGTGATACGAGATATGTCGTGGACGTTTTCCAAACTGATTCCGCGTTCCGCGCCCGTCATTCTTCTCATACTCACTCTTGCCGCCGCCACCGGCTTCGCCGGGGTGAGCCATCTGGTAACCCGCTATAACCTAAATCAGCAGGCGCGCGCCCGCCAGCTCTACCGGGAGGGAGCCGTTGCCGCCGGTGCCGGCCATTACAATGACGCGATCGCTGCGTTCCGCGCCGCACTCACATGCGATCCCACAAACTCTCAATATCAGCTCAGTCTGGCCCGAGCCTTGCGAGATAGCAACGATCCCCGCCGCCTCGACGAGGCTGAATCTTATTTGCTCGCTCTCTGGCAGCGGACTCCTCAGGATGCGGCCGTGAATCTTGCGCTCGCCCGCGTCGAAGCCCACCGCGATTCCATCGAAGACGCTACCCGCTACTACCACAATGCCATGTATGGAGTCTGGAACTCCGATCAGGACGCGAACCGAAGCCGGGCGCGGGTTGAGCTCATCCAGTTCCTGCTCAAGAGAAATGTCACGGTCCAGGCCGAATCGGAAATCATGGCCCTGGCCGCGGCATTGCCTAGAAATCCGGCGGCGCATCTTCAGGCTGCGCAACTTTTTGCGCAAGCTCAGGACTACACAAATGCGCTTGCTCAGTACGAAGAGGTTCTCCGCCTCGATCCTGACAATCCCTCGGCGCTGGCCGGAGCCGGCGAAGCCGCATACCGCTCTGGTAATTATGCTACCGCCGAGCGTTATCTGCGCTCAGCCATCAACGCCAATCGCGAAGATGCTAACGCGCGCGAGCTTCTCGAAACCGCCGACCTGATTCTTCGCGTGAATCCGTTCGTCAGTCATATCTCCGATGCCGAGCGCAACCGCCGTATCGCCGCCGCTTTCGCGCGGGCCGGAGAGCGGCTAAGCGAGTGTGCTCAGCAGACAGGCGTGGATCTCAGCTTCACTACCGCACCTGCGGCGAAAACGGCCACTGCGAAGACCAGCGCCACCACGAGTGAAGCTACAAATTCATCTGTATCCCCGCTTCTCACCCTGCAATCCCGCTGGACGGCGGCTAAGCCTGACCTGTCTCGGCTGCGCTCTCCCGGGGAAACCGATCTTCCGGATGCGATCATGGATGTGGTCTTTCAAATCGAGCAGCAGACATCTGCAGTTTGCGGACAGCCCAGAGGTCTCGATCTGGCGCTACTTCTGATTTCGCAAAAGCGCGAGGCTGCGAGTCAATGAGCCATCTGGCCCCTACCTATACATCTCCAGCGGCATCGTCGTCGGCCTCACAGGCGCGACCCCCAAATCCGAGCCGTTTGTTTTCCACGCTGGATGGCGTCTTCAATGAGGAAGTATTTTTTCTTATTCTCTGCGTCTTCATCGGAATCTTTTCCGGGCTGGCCGTCGTCTGCTTCCGCTTAGCGATCGATTGGATGCATCTCGCTCTGCTCGGACCACTGCCGCAGACTCATAGCTGGCGCTTGTTCGCGGTCCCCTCGCTTACGGGCCTCGTGATTGCCATCCTCGTTCTGCACGTGTTTCCCACCATCCGCGGCAGCGGCGTCAACCAAACCAAAGCCGCACTCTACATCTTCAACGGATTCATTCCATTTCGCACTGCGGTCGGAAAATTCATCTGCGCCGCGCTCGCGATTGGCTCCGGCCAATCGCTTGGACCTGAAGATCCAGCTCTCCAGATTGGAGCCGGTATCGCCTCTGCTCTTGGGCGCCAGCTCAAAATCTCGCGCGAGAAACTTCGACTCATGGCCCCGGTCGGCGCTGCCGCCGGCCTTGCGGCCGCTTTCAACGCTCCCATTTCCGCTGTGCTGTTTGTCATCGAAGAAGTCATCGGACGCTGGAGCGCCGGCATCCTCGGCTCCGTAGTACTTTCCGCCGTATCTAGTGTCGTCATCGTGCGCTGGTTTCTTGGCAGCGAACCGCTCTTCCGCATTCCCGTTACCACCTTCAAGCGGCCCACTGAGCTACTTGCCTACGCCGTGCTCGGCATTGTCGGCGGCCTGGCCTCCGTGGCATTTGCCAAGTCCATTGGCTATCTGCGCCCGCGCCTCAAAGCGCTGCCGCGCTGGACGCAGTATTTTCAACCCGCGCTCGCCGGACTTCTCATCGGACTCATCGCCTTCCTCGGCGCTCCGCAAATCATGGGCGCCGGTTACGATTCCATGGACCAGGCCATGCACGGCCAGTACGCCTGGAAAGTCCTTGCCGTCCTCGCGCTCTTGAAAATTATCGCTACCACTTTCTCTTTCGTCAGCGGGACTCCCGGTGGAATGTTCGCGCCCACGCTCTTCATTGGAGCCATGCTCGGTGGCGCTGTTGGCGATATCGAGCGCTTCTACTTTCCTCATCTCACTGGGTCCACAGGGACGTACGTACTGGTGGGCATGGGTGTTCTCTTTGCCGGATTTCTTCGCGTTCCCATGACTTCCGTTTTCATGGTCCTCGAAGTCAGCGGCAATTACGAGATCATTGTCCCCGTCATCGTGGCCAACACGTTTTCTTATCTCATCTCGCGGAGCCTCCAGAGCGTTCCCATCTTCGATCTGCTCACCCGCCAGGACGGCCTCATCCTGCCTTCGCTTGAAGAGGACCGCGAAGAAGCCATCCTGCGTGTCGAAGACGCCATGCTCCCTGTTCCGGCCACGATTCTCAGCGCCCAGGATTACGTCGACGCGAACGCCCGTCGCATTCAGGATTCCCCGGACTCTACTTTTCTAGTGCGCATGCATCCCAGTGGCTGGAACATCATCGATCGTGACCGGCTGCAGCGGCTTTTCCAGGAAGGCAAAGGAGAACTCACTCTCGGATCGGTTCTCCCTGCTACATCTCTTCCAAGTCTCTACCCCGATCTTCCGCTCGATTCCGCTCTGCGCTATGTCAACGATTATCCGCTTGTGCCGGTCGTCAATCGCGCCAACTCGCGTCATTTGGAAGGTGTCGTCTCGCGCGCTTCGGTCTTTGAGAAATACGGGAGCAAGCGCACCATCGAAGTTCCCAGCTCAACCTAAACTGCTCAAACTCTCCACGCGGCAACTATCGGATTTGTACATTTTGTGGTCGCACAAATAAAAAAGCCCGCTCCTTTACGGAGCGGGCCTGCTTAGAACAATCTTTTACTAACCACCGTTGTTGCAGATGCCCAGACCGAAAGGATTATCGTGGAACGACTCTTTGCCACCATCTACCGACGTGGTTTTCGGTGCGCCAAAGTATTCCAGATACACCAAATCCTGCAGGTGATAGGTAAACCCACTCAGAGTGTATGGGAAGGCGCCGTAGGCGGCTCCGTCCTCATTGAAGCCTTCCTCCGGGTCTCCCACTTCGAGTACTCCGCACGCTACCGGATTGCCGTTGGTATTTACGACCAGCGGGTCATCCAGCCACTCGCCGGCTTCGTGTGACAAAGCCGAAACATCTTGAGCGAAAGTGCCAGTCTTGCCGATGTAGGTGAAGTGCGCGTAGGCCTGCGGTGCACCCGTGGTGCCCATCGAATTATGGTAGCCGCCGACGCAGCATTCACCACTTTCGGTCAAGTACGCGTCGTAGGTAATGAAAATCGGAAAGGTGTTGGTTCTAATTGCTGGGTGAGCCGTGATGAACGCCTCGAGCTGCGCGTCGAACCAGTTGATGTCCGCCAATCCCACCTTTACTCCAAACTCAGATCCGACTTTTCCGTCGCCTGCCGGGACCGTTAACTTCAGGGTCGCGGTTACCGTCGGCGTTCCCAATAGCACGTGATATCCGGTTGCAGTCTTGACCTGTGACCAAAAATTCCCGCGCTGGAAGGCGTCTTCGTATTGCGTGGTACCCAGGTCTGTTCCCTCCGGGCTCACCCAATCCATATCCTGGAAAATCGGCGAGTTGATCGTATTGGCAAGTGCCGTTGCACCGTTGCTCTGCTTGGTGTACGGAGTGAAGGTCGTCGTCGTTCCGCCGCTCGTATACTGCAATACGACCGGAATAATGAACGTAGGAACGGTTAGCGATGCGCCCGTCGAAGGCCTTTTCCCTACCATGTTGTACTTGTAGATCGTACCGCCATAGGAGAACTGTCCGTTCCATGTGGTAAGCGCAGCGGCCGGAGTGCCGACATCACTGCGAAGGTGCGGAGTCAGACGCGCGTAGCGAGGGTGAGCGGGTAGGGTATCGGATGAATCCTGGGCAAAGGCGGCGCAAGTCATGCCCGCCACCACAAGCAGCGCAACGAATATGTTGAGCGCAGTGAATCGTTGTTTCATAGATACGAATCTCCTTTAAGTTGAAAGCCCAATCAGGTTGTGAATTTCACGAACAGGCTTGTTGAATTTCCAGCGTAAGTAGAAGAAGGGAACAACAAGACGCGGACAATTCTCATCGCATTCCCCACCGCTGTCAACTGTGCAAATTCCTTCACAGTAATTCCGGAGGTTCAAGAATTTCTTCTCGACTTCACTGACTGCCGGCCCGTTTATAAGCGGTGTATTTAATAATCTCTCGCACGCGCACCGATCCGGACCTGAACTGCAGGGTGTCATCCGAGCGCGTGTATGCCGGAAACCAGTACTTCTCATCGACTTGTTGGCGATAGGTAACAAATGAGGGATGCAGGTCCGGCCGCTCTTTCTTTTTAACTTGTACTTTATCTGGGCCGCTCTTGCCGCACACTTTCACAATCTGAAAATCCTGCGCGTCTACCCAAATGCGTCCGATGAAATATCTTTTGCCGTTTTCTACTTTCTTCGGCTCCAGTTGAAACTGATAGGTATCGAGG
>JBAPQU010000187.1:0-7137 GCA_049280795.1 Candidatus Sulfotelmatobacter sp. | reverse complement strand
TTTTCTATAGCCGCCGCAGTCTCGGTCGACATCCGGCCCACGGTGGCGCTTGTCGGTGAAGTCACACCTACATTAGTGAACGCTCGCGACCTGGCGATTCATCGGCCCGAGTATGCCTTCGGTATCCAGAAAAAGATCTGGCGGCATGCTTTCACCTTCGGCCTATCCAATGGGCCGGGATCGATAGTTTCGCAGCGGGGAGGCACGCGTGCGACTTTCCTGCAGGATCCGGCGGCGGACAAACCGGGCGGCTTGTTCGTGGGCTTCGATTTGACGCGGCAGTTGTTCTAGCAATGGAGAAAGTCGGAGGAAAATTGAACAATTCTATTCCACGTCGGACTTTTTCCCGGAGCGGCTACTACCGTCGGGTACAGATAGGCCTCCTGCTTAACCGAGAAGCACGCAATATTGCCGCAATAGTCGCTTCGGAGGACCTGTGGGCAAGTTCATTCTGGGCGTGATTATCACGATTGCCGTTTTGGTTTTGGGCGGACTCGGCTTTGCCATGTTGGGTTTGTTTCCGACCAAAGCGAACACGGCCCCGCCCAGTCTCGAGCAGCGCCTAGCCAGCACAGCGCTCGACGCCTCCATGGAGCGCCACGCTCCCCGCCTGCTCAATCCGCTGCCGCCGAGCGACCAGAACCTGATCGACGGCATGAAGATCTACTATGTTAACTGCGCCGTTTGCCATGGCGGACTTGACAGGAAGCCCGCTGCTTTGGCCAAGAACTTCTATCCGCCCGCTCCCAATTTGATTTCTGATCCGCCGGACGACCCGGAGTGGCACATCTTCTTCACGATCCGGACCGGCGTCCGTTACACAGGCATGCCGGCTTGGGATGGCGTCATCGCCGAAAGTGGCATGTGGAAGATCACTTCGTTTCTCTCCCAGATCCACAAACTCCCGCCCGCTGCCCAGAAATATTGGCAAGAGAACTTCAATGTCGAGCTGCAAGCCGGTAAGGAGGGAAAAGGCCACGAACAAAACGAAGGCCTCAAACAGTAGACCTTGACAGGAGAGTGAGAGACATTCCGTTGAGGTCCCGGAGCGCGCCGATTCCCTATTCCCTAGTTGGAGGGATGTACAGAGAACAAACGCAGCGTCGGCAAATCGGATCAGTCGCGATATCGAGGTTCGCCCGAAACCGCAACGCTTCTGGGCCGTTCAAGATATTCGGCAGACTCCGGATCCGGATGTTCCCTATCGCGGAATGAAAGAAACAGGGGCGCACTTCGCCGGATGCCTCAATTACGGCGGAAACCCAGGGCGCGTTGCAGCGCGGCGCCACGTCAGGGACCTGACCAACGTGGGCGCGGAAATGATGGACGATTTTGCGCAGCTTACTCGCGGTTTCAACGATAAAACCGGAGTTCAGCTCGGCGCTACACTCGCCTATCAACAGCTCGATCTCTAAGTTCAACGCTTCGACTTCCTCGGTGTTAAGAGCAACATTGTGTTGTCGCTCTTCACTCCATCCGTGCGGCCGATTAAAAGCACCCGAGGTAAGATCGGCCGCCAAAAATGAAATCGAATCCAATCCCGTTTCTTTTGCACTAGAAATGGTTGCACGAAGCCAGCGGTGATTCTCCTTTTGCACCGTGCACCGGGCGCGGATCGTTATTGCAGCGCGGGCTTGCCGCAACGCCCGAACCCCCGCTGCCATCTGCTCATAGGCGCCGGGGACACGGCGAATGTGATTATGTACGGCCGATGGACCATCAAGGGACACGATTACATCATCGACACTTGCCGCGATAGTTTCTGCTTGAGACTCGAGCAGCAATCCCGCGGTGAGGATCGTAACGCGAATACCTTCAGATCGAAGCATTTGAGCCAGATGGGGCAACTGGCTGTTCATTTGAGGTTCGCCGCCAGAGAATACTACCCAACGAACTCCTAGCTCCCGGAAGGAAGTCATGTGCTGTTGCAAATCCTCCTTCGTTATTTCCTCAGGCTCCCTAATTCTCCAGATGTCGCACATCACACATCGGCAATTACATTGATTGTGAGGTGAGATGACAATCACCGGGAGACTTCGAATTTCATGGGCGATAAGATTCACAGTATCGCTTGCGACCGTATTCCCAACCGGCGATATCGAGACGAATGTATTCATCGCGCTTTCATGCGCACGCAGTGCGCTCAAACCTTAGAAGAATGTGATCGGCAAGCAAGCGGATCCCCGGGCATTCTCCCAGCAAGGAATCGATTTGCTTCTGTAGGGCGAACACTCGCGGGTAGCGGAGTGCCAATGGTTCGAGATAGCTGGGTGGCACTGAGACGCCGATTCCCTTTACCGACTTCAGCAGAAACTCCGGTGCGAACGTGCGCGTCAATGATCGTACCGACGGATAGAAGACGCGAACAACAGCCCCGTCAGCCAATCGCGCGTCGACTCCTTCGCGATGAAAACGCCGAAACGCTTTTCGTGGTTTACCGTGGGCAAGATACCAAATGAGCTCCCAAAGACAGCAAGGCCCCATCAGGCAAAGCAACACGGAGGCACCTGGGTGAAGCACCTGGCTGAGGTCCGAGGCCAAGCGCCGCAAATCTCTAATGCAATTAAGGGCGCCGAAATTAGAGAATGCTCCATCAAAAGTGCGTTCTTCTCGCAGCTGACTAAGTTCTTCCGCAGGCAAACAATAAGGCTGCACAAATTCCGAATTTCCGGTTTCTCTCACCCGGCGCGTGGCAACCGCCACCATTCGCGGAGAACTATCGCATGCCATCACCCGCACGCCGCGACTCCCGAGGAAGCACGCATCAACGCCCGTGCCACAGCCGATTTCCAGCACGCGGTCCCCGGAGCGGAAGGTCTTTTTTAGTTCCGTCCACACGGATACGCGCTGAGCCTGGCCGATTCTCGATGTAGTAAACAACTCGTCGTAGTCTTCGGCAACGGCGTCAAAAGGGGCATTGTAGAGCGGTTTGGGTACGGACAACATCCGCTCAGGCCTCCACTTCGGCTGCTGTCGCATTCAGATTCGCGCGTGCTTCAGCGATTCTTATTTGCAACGCCGTAACCGCGGACGGGTCGCTAACCGCCGCCTTCGTCAGACGCTCCAGTTCGACCGCGTTCCGCAACAACTTGTCGGCATGGCTATAGAACTGACGCGAGTGTCGTCCACGAATCCCGACCTCGCGGTCAGATCCCACATTCCATGGCTTCGAATTCTTGACCCGATCCTCTACTTCGACGAAATAGGGTGTGCCTTTAATGGGATAGGCAACGGTCGTGAAAAAAATATCTGGATCAGTTCTCTTGACGTGTTCGACTGTGGCCTCAATATCTGAAAGTTCCTCGCCTTCGTAGCCCCACATGAGGAACATGCCAGTCTGGATACCGCGCGAACGGCACAATGCCACCGCGGACCGAACCTGCTCAACCGTGACACCTCGTTCCATGGCGTCGAGAATCCGTTGCGACCCGCTTTCAGATCCGATCCATACCCGAAAGCAACCCATATCGGCCAAGGTTTCCACTACGCGCGGATTCAGACGGTCTGCTCGGGAGATACACTCAAAGGGGACCTTCAGGCCTCGCTGTTTTAATATCTCAGCGTATTCGAACAGCCATCCGTGATGAATGGTAAAGACATCATCTGCCATCCATGCCATGTCGGGCTGATATTGTTTCACTAGCCATTCGAGCTCGTCGGCAACGGCACTCGGCTTTCTGCGGCGATGCGTTTTGCCGAACACCTCGTGGCTGCACCAGCGGCAGTGGTAGGGGCAGCCGCGCGCTGTAATCAGAGACACGGAACCCTGGCCGTGGTGTTCGCGCCAAGTCTTGACATATTGCGGAAAATCGATCGATTGCCGGGCTGGCCAGGGCTGGGCATCAAGGTCGCGAATCTGTTGCCGCGGCTTTGTCCGCACGATCGAACCGGCGGCGTCGCGGAACACAATGCCGTCTACCTGATGGAGAGCGTCCAGACTTCGCAAGCGAAGTGCTGGAACCAACTCTTCCATGGTCAATTCTCCTTCGCCGATCACCACAACGTCGGCCCCCACATCCAGGTATTCCGAGACGTATGCGCCCGGTTCCGGTCCACCGACCACGGTCTGCCAACCGGCTTGCCTCGCCACTGCTAAAATCTCGATCGCGTTGGACCGGGTCATGAGATTGGCATAAACGCCCAGCACTTTCGGAGGTCCCTGCTGCAACAACGCAAACAGTTGCTTGCGAGACGAGAATGTGGAATCGAAAACCTCAACGTCCATGCCTTTCTCGCGAAGATGCGAGCAAATATACAGAAGCCCAAGCGGCGGATAAGGCTTCATGATCTGAAGCTCTTTGGGATCTTCGTAAAGGAAATACCCGTGGGTGAGAAGTAGGTCCATGCTGTTCAGTAGGGAGGCATCGATTTAGTCGTCGCCACTCGCGATGTTTACGTCGGCATGCAATTGCACCAACGGAGCAGTGTCACAAACAACGGGAGGCGTTGGACGGGGGTTGCGGCAGGATTGCTCCAGTCGTACGACTTTTTTCCAAAGTGTCTCCGGCGAAACCGTGGTTTCTTGTATCTGCGGCGGCTCTGATGAGGCATTGCTGGCGTCAACCTCCGCGTGCAGTGCATCATGTAACGCGCGGTAAAACTCATCGGTGTAGGCGCCCTGAAACATCATGGAAAGATCTTCGCTGTCGGACCAGTTGGTTTTTTGTCCGATTTGCATCTTCACCCGCTCGAAAAACTTAGTACCAGGTAGCGGATATGAGACCGATACACCAATGTCGTCCGGGCGGGTGGTGCGAACCATTTCCACCGTCTTCTGAATGTCCTCCCAGGTCTCTCCGGGATATCCAAACTGAAGGAAATAGCACGCGCGAATTCCTTCGTTGCGCAGGTTCTTCCTGGCAATTGAGAACTGCTCGATATGGGTACCCTTTTCCATCGCATCGAGGATCTTTTGCGAACCAGACTCGACCCCCATCCAGACCTCGGCACAACCCGCCCGGTGCAGAGCCTGCACGGTATTGCGGGTCATCAAGTCCACCCGTGACTGCATCTTGAAAGGCAGGGCTGCGTCGAGCCGCTCAACCTGTTCGGCAAGGTCGTTTACCCATTTCGCCTGCAATCCAAAAATATCGTCGGCAAACCAAAGATGTTCCGCATGGCATTCGTACTTCAGACGCCGCATTTCTTCCGCCACGCTGGCGGCTGATCGCACTGAGAATGCGTCGCCGTAGATGGGTTTGGCACACCAGTTGCACCGGTACGGGCACCCGCGGCTGGCAACAATATTCGTTGAAAAATAGCCGTGGGCGGATTTCCATGAGTCGTGATACTGATTAAGGTTCACCAATTCCCGAGCTGGAAATGGCAAGGCATCCAAGTCGCGCATCAGTGGCCGGCTTCCGGTACGGACTACTTCATTGGACTTGTCTCCAAGCAAAGCCAATCCCTTGATACGGCTAAACCCAGCCTTGTCGTTCCTCAGCAAGCTCTGAACTACCTCTAGCAGCGTCCATTCAGCCTCGCCCAGCAGCACACAGCGAAATCCTCTTTGGAGATAATCCAAATCGTGATCCGAGGAATCCGACCCATTGACGATGGCGATCGCGCCCGCTTTCCGCGACGCGTCAAGAATGTCGTAAGCTACCTCGCGCATGCGCGTAAGGCACATCTTGGTAAGAAAATTGAAGTTATCTTCGTAAACTACAACGATCCTGGGCCGGTGTTGTTCCAGGGCTGACCGGAAGCCCTCCGCCGGATCGTTGAGCATGGTGTCGAAAAAGGCGACCGATATCCCGAAGTGTTGCAGCAAAGCGGCAGCGTACAGCGTGCCAAGCGGAGGGTAAGGCCGCATCTTCCGCGTTTGCTTTCGGTCATAGTAGAGATGATAAGAATGTGTTAACAGAACGTCAGCCACGCCGGTCGTCCCTCGCAGTTGAAAGTAAGAACATCAACAGACTTCCTGGCTCTGTTTGTTCAGCGCTTGTCCCGTCAGCAGTGAGCGCCGCGTCACAACCTTCTCCACGGTTCGCGACACCCACAATTCCCATGGGAATGAATATCGATTCTTGCCAATTCGCCAACGGATTGGGGCTCCGAGTGCACGGCGGACGTTTCGTCGGAGCCACGGTATTTTCTTCGTCGCTTTTCTAAGCTGATTGTTGAGCAGGAAGTATTCCAGACTTCGCTTGAGCCTTCGTAATGCTTCTCCTTGCAGCCAGGGAAGAACATTGACGCCAAGTGCCAGGGTTTCCCATTCCTCCAACGACTCCGGTTGGTGCACTCCCATTTCTTTTAGTTGGGGCCATATGGGAATACCCGGATAAGGGGTGAAGATGTTGGGAGAAAAGCTGACGTTCCAATATTGCTTCGCGATATCGCTCATGAAGCGAAACGTCTGCTGACGTTGTTCCTCAGTCTCGCCGGGATATCCCAAAATGATGTTGAAAACCACATGGATACCGGAAAGATCAGCTTTACGAGCGGTCTCCACCATCTGTTCCACATGCTGAAAGCGCTTGTTCATTAAATTCAGGACTTCCTGCGATCCCGACTCCGTGCCAAAACCAATGTGGTAGACGCCACTCTCAGCTAGCGTCTGCACCTCGTCCTCCGTCATTTTGGCCAAGAAATCGGTTGAAGTTTGAAAATCCCAACGGAACTTCAACCCGCTGTCGATAATCCCGTGGGCGATGGCGAGCGCACGTTTTCTATCAACCAGAAAGTTCGAGTCAAAAAGCGGCACGTCTTCAATGTTGTAGCGAGGAACTAATTCCGTCAGATCGTTGACCACGCGTTCCGCGGGATATGCGTTGAATCGTCGTTTGTAGAAAACCTGATCGGTACAGTAGTTGCATTGATAGGGACAACCAACGCTGGTGGTGTATGCCAGTTGACGAATGCCTGAATGCTTGGCGTAGATTCCGTGGTCCACAAGGTCATAGGCGGGCGCCGGCAAATCATTAATGTTCGCCACCGGCCGCTCCGGCTCGTGAATAACATCGCCACCATCTTTGAAAGAGAGGCCACGAACGCCGTGCCAGTCCTGTTCTTCGGAGATCCTCTGCACGAGTTCCAGAAGCGTTAGTTCACCCTGGCCTCGCACAATGGCATCCACGAAAGGTTCGCTCAGCGTCTGATCTACTGCCAGGCTGGGATGCCAGCCACCAAATACAATCG
>JBAPQU010000186.1:0-1601 GCA_049280795.1 Candidatus Sulfotelmatobacter sp. | reverse complement strand
ATTCGATATTTTCGCCAGCAAAACAAGGGACCCGCGGCAGCCAGGAATGTGGGTATTCGAGAAGCTAGCAGTGAACTCATTCTCTTTACCGACGATGACATCATTCCGCGTCCGACGTTGGTGGCGGAACACCTTGAATGGCACAAACAGCACCCAGAGAAAGAGGTTGCCGTTCTTGGTAACGTGGATTGGGATCCAAACGTTGGGCCGACGCCGTTCATGGAATGGTACGGCTCCGATGGGGCTTTGTTTGCGTACGGTCATTTCCATGGCAAGACCGATCTTGACTACATCGACTTCTATACCTGCAACCTTAGCTTGAAGGTTCAATTCCTGAGAAACCACGGCACTTTCGATGAGGATTTCAAGATCGCGGCCTATGAAGACATCGAGCTAGCTTATCGCCTGAGGAAGGTGGGGATGCGGCTGATGTACAACCCGAAGGCTAAAGCGTATCACTCTCAATACATTTCCTTTGATGATGCCTGCGGCCGGGCCAGGAAGGCGATGTCAGCGAGAGAGATTTTCAAGCAGAAAGAGGCTGGACGGTTTTACTATTCGCTTCAACCCGACAATTCTGTTTCCCGTCTAAAACGTTATTTTGCCCGGTCCCTCGGGCTGCTCCTTGTACCGCTGAAGATACTTGTCGATGGCCGCATGAAACTTCCCAGGAGGTTCTACTGGATGATGCTCCGCGTGTATCGGTAAACGGACTCTACCATCGCCCTCCCGCGCTTGGCCCACACAGACTGTTCTCAACATCGAAACATGGCTCACCTCCAGTATCATCTCGCCCAATTCCGCCAACTGCCGTTCGGTGTGATCAGGCGGCTTACGCGCAGGACGTGCAAGGGATATTCGCTCATTGCACCAATGGTGACGGGCAAGCGAGGCTTGGAAATCGGAGGGCCAAGTTCCATTTTTCATCTTGGCAAACTGATTCCTGTCTACGATTGTTGCGGGCAAATCGATAATTGCAATTTTGCCGAGCGAACGATCTGGGACGGCGCCTCGGCGGATGGAAGCATTGATTCTGTTTTTTCAATGCGCTATGTGTCGGATGCGTGCGCAATCTCGGAGGCCTCGGACAGCACTTACGATTTTATGCTTGCGTCTCACGTACTGGAGCACATTGCAAATCCTCTGCGTGCCCTTCAGGAATGGAGGCGGCTCTTGAGCCCTGGGGGGCTGTTGTTGATCGTTGTACCGCATAAATGGGGAACCTTCGACCACAAGCGTCCGTTTACGTCTTTCGCTCACATAGAGTCGGATTTTCGAATGAACACTGCTGAAGATGATCTTACCCACTTAAACGAGATTTTGAGTTTGCACGACCTCCGCTTGGATCCTGCCGCCGGCACATTCCAGCGGTTCAAAGAACGGTGTCTGAATAATTACTCGGTTCGCGCCATGCATCACCACGTCTTTAGCTTCGAAGTGCTGGCAGCGATGCTGGAGTACGTCGATATGACCACGTTGAGCCTGGTGGCAGAGAGACCGTACCACCTTATTGCGGCCGCGCAAAAGCCAATGGTTAGGGGCAATATCGGGCATGCCACGGACGCAGTGCGTCAAGGAACTGACGAAGCCAGAAAAGACCT
>JBAPQU010000185.1:0-11792 GCA_049280795.1 Candidatus Sulfotelmatobacter sp. | reverse complement strand
ACTCCGATGTGGACGCAACCCAACGGCAGCGATCATCGGAACCAGGTGCAAAAACAAAAATAAATCCATGAATGATGGATCTGGGAAAGTTGTATGGCGGAAAGCCTCGAAATATACCCAGGCCGCTTGATTGCACGCCCAGAGAACGCAGCCCCAGCCCATCAGGGCCCAGAACCGACGGTTCGCGTCTCGTGCCGACCATGCATTGGCCAGCATAACGCCGCCCGCACCGAGCGTAAGCACCAGATATGCAACGTCGGCCATCGCCGTCAATACCGGACCGCGCGACACGGCTAACGACACTGTGGCGAACGCCAGCGTTACCCCGCTTGCGAGCAGAAACCACCGATAGCGTCCAGACAGACTCATCCGCCTCCATTTTATGGAAGAAACCAGGGATTCCCAGACCGCTTTCAGGGTTCAGCAGGTTACTTTCGTCACACAGCTTGCATGATGAATACCCTGTACGCCGCGGCAAGACTTGATCCGCGCAAGTCCTTTCCTCCATCACCCTGCTAGAATTGGCCTGGGTGTGGAGCGGCCGCGCCTGCTTCCACGCTTAGAAACCTCAGGTGTCTATGGCTTTTCCCGTTACCCGTCTTCGCCGTCTCCGCCGCACTGACCAGCTTCGCAACCTGGTGCGCGAGACGCGGCTTACTCCCGACGCCTTTGTCTATCCCATGTTTGTTTGCCCGGGCGAAGGCATTCGCAAGGAAGTTCGCTCCATGCCCGGCGTGTTCAACCTCTCGGTGGATGAGGCCGTGAAAGAGGCTGAGGAAGTTTACTCCCTGGGCGTGCCTGCGGTGATTCTCTTCGGTCTTCCCGAAAAAAAAGATGACGTGGCCACCGGCGCCTGGGCCGACGACGGCATCGTGCAGCAAGCGGCCCGCGCCTTGAAACGCGCTGTGCCTGAGCTAATCCTGATGGGCGACGTCTGCCTCTGCGAATACATGTCGCACGGACATTGTGGAATCGTAAAGCCAGGCACTTCGCCGCAATCTTTGGGCGCTGCGGCAAGAGACGCTTTGCATGCTGCCCGCCGGGGAGCGGTCGTCGTCAAGAATGAGGATGAAAAAGAAAAAGTTCTTGAGGAGCTGGCATCGATCGTGGCTGGGGCGGTTTCCAAATTCGAAATCGACAACGACGCCAGCCTCGAACTCCTGGCGCGCACTTCGGTCTCTCTTACCCGGGCCGGCATCGACATTATCGCTCCCTCCGACATGATGGACGGCCGGGTCGCCGCCGTCCGCCGGGCTCTCGACGATGCCAGCTTTATCAACACGCCGATTCTCTCTTACGCCGCGAAGTTCGCCTCGGGATTCTACGGGCCATTCCGCGAAGCTGCCGACTCCGCGCCGCAATTCGGCGACCGCCGTTCTTATCAGATGGATGGCGCCAACCTGCGCGAAGCTATGCGCGAAATCGAAAGCGACATCGAGGAAGGCGCCGACATGATCATGGTCAAGCCGGCCATGCCCTATCTCGATGTAATCGCCGCCGCCCGCCTGCGTTTCGATGTGCCCCTGGCCGCCTATCAGGTCTCCGGTGAATACGCCATGATCGAAGCCGCCGCCCAAAATGGGTGGATCGAGCGTGATCGCGTCATGATGGAATCGCTGCAAAGTATTCGGCGGGCTGGGGCGAGCATTATCCTGACTTATTACGCCAAGGATGCGGCCAAACTCTTGGCTTAGGCTGCGCTTGACTTTAAGTTCCCCGCTTGGAAAAAGTCATGAGTGCACTGGCTGAGAGAAAACCTTAACCACAGAGGACACAGAGTAAGCACAGGGCAAAGCCTCTGATGGGCCGGTTCTTCGTCCGGTGAATCTCTAAACGCAGGCAGTCTACGTGAATAGATCGTGTCCCGGGCGCCAGGTACCGTCGGCGGTTCCATAAGGACTGGCAACCACGACGGTATAGCCATCCGGGTCGCGCATCCAACACTCCCAATGGTTGGGCCCGCCGTCGTTACCATTGGGAGGATTGCGATGGCGGGGCCGCGCAATCTCGACACCCATTTCGGCGGCACGCTGCATTACCACGTCGAAGTCATCCACCTCAAACCAAAGAAGCACACCGTTGCCGTAGGGTCTATCGGCGCGATTGCCGATGGGGCCGTGATGGTGTTCGACTTCGAAGCTGTGCAATTGCAGGATGAGCCGGCCATCTTTCACCAACTGCTCATATTGGCTGCCGCCGTGGATCCCGCGACAGCTCAGCAGGCGCTGATACCACCGGCTGCTGGCTTCGACATCCGTGACACAGATGAGGGGCTGGGGGCGCATGGCTCCTACGCTAACAGAACTCCTGCTTTAGCGAGTCGAAAGAAACTCCAGGAACGCAATCCGCGAAAGAACCCTACGCTCCCGCCGCTCCCTGGAACTTTACCTCTACTAGCTTGCGGTCTTCGTCGGAAACTTTGAAGAAGGCGCGAGGTTTCAGTTCCATGAAGCTGGCGACGAACACTTCGGGGATCTGGCCGATGCGGGTGTTGTAGGTATTGACGTCGTCGTTGAAGAACTCGCGGCGGTCGGCGATGCGTTCTTCCAGTTCGCTGATGCGCGCCTGCAGCTTGAGAAAGTTTTCGTTGGCTTTGAGTTGCGGATAATTTTCCGCAACGGCGAACAGCCAGCGCAGCGCTACCGTCATGGTCAATTCAGCCGTAGCCTTCTGCGTGATGCTGGCCGCGTTCATGGAAGCCGCCCGCGCCTGGGTCACGGCCAGCAGCGTTTGCTGCTCGTGTTGCATGTAGCCCTTCACCGTCTCTACCAGGTTGGGAATCTCGTCGTGGCGCTGCTTGAGCAGCACGTCGATGTTGGCCCATGCGCGATCATTGTCGTTGCGCAGGCGCACCAGTTCGTTGTAGAGGATGACGATATAGACCAGCACTCCCACCACAAACAGCAGGAATGCCGCCCCGGTGATTACGTTGCTGCCCATCTTGATTAGATCCTCGCCTGCATGGCACCGCAAAACCTCAACTGCAGGACTGCCTCCAATAAAACAGCAGATGCGCCAGCCGCGCAAGTAACTGACGGAGCAGCGCCAAGGTCACGAATTTTTGCCTGACAACAAAATGGGCTGAGCCCGCAGCAGGCTCAGCCCTTCATGGCGCGCAAACGATAAATTCTACTTACGGCTTATGTGGAGTGATATCGCAGGCGTGCTTCACCTCATCCAAATTCACGCCGGCCGGTGAGAACTCTGCGATCGCATAACCGGTCCTCGTCTTCACTTCCACATTGAACACCTCGGCTCCGATAGCGCCGCGGATCGTGCCCTTATCCATGGAGAGGAAGCGGTCGCGCTCCCAATTCCAACCCTTATTATCGTGGCTCCCGTCAATGCGAATGCGCACCTCCATCTTCGGCTGGCCCCAGAAGCCAGGATAATCCGGACTTCCCAAGCGGGCGCCGGGATTGAAGGACGCGTGATCGTATTTGCCGTTGGTGCACACGAGTTCAACCCTCGGTTTGTAATCGGGGTCTTCCCGCAGATAATTGTTTGAGAGCAATTCAAACCGGACCTTTTTCGCGCCGGTCATCTTGTCTTCCGAACGAAACTCCATCCACTTGCCGCCGGCGCTGACGCCATCGCCTTCGCCCTGATAAGGGCTCATAGCTCCGCCTTGAGCAACAGCCCAAACGGCAGTCAGAATCAGGCTGGCGAACAATGTTCCAGTAGCCACGGCGCGGCGATTCTTATTGTGAAATAAGCGCAATACTTTCAAGGTTCCCCTCCCACACATGAACATCCTTACCTATTGAACCCTTGCGGCGGCAAAAAGTTGCACGGAGGCCAGCCACTTTTCGCGTGCCCTAGGCCTAGCGCGTAGGCGATCTTAACGCGTATCAATCTTCAAATCGATATAGACCTGGGACCGGTCGTCGAACTGGCTTACGGATTTGGTGTCGCTCTTGCCCTTGTTGTGCTGGGCGTAGACCTCGTAGTCCACTGTGGCTGAGAGCGCTGGGAAACGGTAGGTGCCGTCCTGGCCGACGATATAGCTCTTCACGGCGTGGGTGCGCGTGTTCGTCAGGTAAACAATGGCGCCAACCACGGGATTATCTTGCTGATCGAGTACTTTGCCGAAAAGCAGTTTGCCCTGTGACTTATCTTTGTCGCCGGCGTGGGCGGTTATGGACAAGACGAGGAGGAGCGAACAGGCGATAAGGAAAATGCTCTTGATCGATGCTCTTGCCATCAGTGGTCTGGCAGTCATGGTTCTGGCGGTCATTTCAGGCAATCGTCGTTGTGGCAATGGTGCTACGGCTGTTCCTCTTCCGTACTGAATCTTTGTTTACTTTTCCAGCGTAAGGTGCAAGCCAATATCCACGCGTTCATCATACTCTACGTGGACCGGAACCTCTTCCACCAGATGCAAGCGATGCCCATCGGTAGTCTTGACGCCTTTGAGATCGGCCCCCACGATGTAGTCGTTTTTGCCGGCGGCGACGCGCTGGGCGAATTCGCCGGAGTGGTCGGAATAGAGCTGCCACTTGGGCTTCTTGTCAGTGACGCGGCGAATATTCACTCTTACGCCATAGATGGGACGAGCGTCCGGTCCCCAGACCGTGCCGAAGATGAGCGCATAGGGGTCCGTCGGCTTTAGATTCTTGTCCGCGGGAGCGGCATTCGCCATCGGTACGACATGAGAATTCAATGCGGAAAAGACGAACGCAAGCAAGAGCCAAAAGAAGGGGCGCCGAGCGGAGATTCGTGCGGAGAAATGAGCGCCGCCAGCGCTACGCGTCGTCACCGTCTTCGGTCTCCACTTCTTCTTCCTCTTCCACGTAGCCCTCTTCGACTGCCTTCAGCTCAAGCGGACTGGTGGTTACTACCTCGAAGTCTGTGCCACACTCGGGGCAAGAAACAATTTCGCCCTCGTCGACCTCTTCTTCCTCCACATCCAGATCAGTTTCGCATTCAGGACAAAGAACCATGACTCCTCCACGGGCCCATTCGGTACCATCCTTAGATACCACTGATAATATTTAGATTCTTCCCCGCCGGAGGTCAAGGGGCGGGGACTGTAGATGATGAAATTTTTCATCCGGCAGGAACTGCTGCCTGACCTTGACATTTCTCGTGATGGAGGGGACGTGATTTCTACGCTCAGGGGAAGATCGTGTTGTTTTGTCGTTGCGCTCATGTTGACACTTGGTGGGACAGCGATTGCCCAGGGCCACGCAGACTCGAAGGCGCGCAGCACCAGTAAGGAGGCCATGGCCGTGGACGGTCGAATTGCGTCCGCACTGCAGCAGGTTTCGGCGGAGCGCATTCGGGCGAATATTGACAGGCTGGTGAGCTTCGGGACGCGGCTCACGATTTCCGCTCAGGACCCGGAGTCGATTGCGGCCGGACGCGGGGTTGGCGCGGCGAGGGAGTGGATCAAATCAGAGTTCGAGCGCTACTCCAAAGATTGCGGCGGTTGCCTGGAGGTGAAGACCGACAGCTTCACCGAACCGGCTGCCGACCGGATTCCGCAGCCCACCGTAATCACCAATGTTTATGCGGTTTTGAGGGGGACGGATTCGGAAAACGCGAAGCGCATCATGCTGGTAACCGGGCACTACGATTCGCGTCCCAGCAATGATCTTGACGTGAAAGCCGGCGCTCCGGGGGCCAATGACGATGGCAGCGGAACAGCGGTCAGCCTGGAGTGCGCGCGAGTTTTGAGCAGGCTGAAGTTCCCAGCGACGATTATTTTTCTGACAGTGGCCGGCGAGGAACAGGGATTGAATGGCAGCCATCACTTCGCACAAATGGCGCAAGAGCAGGGCTGGAATATCGAAGCCGCGCTAAATAACGATATTGTGGGCGGCGACAAGAGTGCGGAACAGGATCACTCCGTGGTGCGCGTATTTTCCGAGGGCCTTCCCGCCGCAGCCACGGAGCAGGAGATACGGCGGATTCGCGGGCTCGGCGGCGAGAACGATTCCGCGTCACGGCAACTGGCGCGCTATATCGCCGATGTGGGCCGGGCATATAAGAATGATGTGGGTGTGAAGCCGATGCTGGTGTTCCGGCTGGACCGGTATCTGCGCGGAGGCGACCATTATTCGTTCAACCAGCAGGGATTCGCCGCGGTACGTTTTACCGAATTTCGCGAGGACTTCCATCATCAGCACCAGAACGTGCGTATTGAGAACGGCATCCAATATGGTGACCTGATGAAATTTGTCGACTTCGACTACGTAGCGCATGTGGCGCGATTGAATGCGGCCACGCTGGCTTCGCTGGCAGCGGCACCGGCGCCTCCGGCTAACGTGCGTCTGCTGGCGAAGGATCTGGAGAATGATTCGACGCTGACTTGGGAGGCGTCCCCGGGAGGGTTGGCGACGGGATACGAAGTTCTATGGCGGCCCACGACCAGTCCGGAATGGGAGTACGTCCAAAAGGTTGGCAACGCCACTCGTATTACGCTGCAACTTTCGAAAGATAATGTCATCTTTGCGGTGAGAGCCGTGGATGCCCAGGGACACCAGAGTCCGCCGGTAGTGCCCTTGCCGGAACGCTGAGTTTGGGTATCTACTGCTAACGGGAGCGTGCAATCTTGCGCAGTCGCGGTCAAGAGATGACGTTGAGCTTCCCGCCCTTCACTCGGGCGGTGATCTGGCTGCTGGCATTCAATACGGCGGTCTTTCTTGGGCTGACTGCGTTCGGGTCACGCGGGGGTATCGAGTGGGTGTACGCCAACCTCGGCCTCGTACCCCGGACCGTGGTATTCCACTTCGCGATCTGGCAACTTGTCACTTATAGCTTTATCCATGTGGGGTTCTGGCATTGGTTCGGGAACATGCTGGGCATCTGGATGTTCGGCTCGACATTAGAAGCAGCCTGGGGAATGCGGCGGTTTCTGGAACTGTTTTTTGTGGGAGTGATCGGGGCTGCGCTCACTACGATCGTTCTGGCTTTTGCCCACATCCTCATTACTCCTGACGGCGGGACAGTCGGCGCTTCCGGCGGCGTCTTCGCCATCCTGATGGCTTTCGGCATGGTGTTCGGCGACAACGAAATCATGCTGATTCCGTTCCCGTTTCTGATCAAGGCGAAATATTTTGTGCTGATTCTGATCGTCGTGACCGTCGCATTTGCCATCAGCGGCGGCGGCGGGACGGCCTACATGGCTCACCTGGGTGGTTTGTTTTTCGGATATTTGTACGTGAAGTTCGCGCCTTCGCGCGGCATGTCAGGACGGTTCTCGCTTTCGGAGTGGTATTACGGAATGAATAATTCCTATTACCGATGGAAGCGGCGGAAGGCGGCGAAAAAATTCGAAGTCTACATGCGCAAGCATGATCGTGACATCCACTTCGACGAGCACGGCAATTACATTCCTCCGGATGACGATCCGCGCAAGGGTAACGGCGGGTCGAAGTCGGGGTGGGTGAACTAGGCTCTGGCCCGGATTTTATTTAGCCACGGATTTTCGCGGAGCACACGGATTACAAACCGAAAATCAATCTTCGAAAAACGAGTGGAATTCCGTCAGTATTTTTTCTGTCAATTCTCCACGCTTCGCTTTTCCCTTAAATCCTAAATCGTGACCAGCGCCTTCGACGGTCAGCAACTTCGTCTTCCCGGGAATAAGTTTTAACGCTTGCTCGATTTCCGCGATCGAGCCGAAGGGATCTCGCGCGCCCTGGACGAACAAAGCTGGCGTTTGCAGATGGAAGAAATGCTGGGTGCGAAGCTGTTCCGGTTTGCGCGGCGGGTGAAGAGGATAGGACAGCAGAAGCAGGCCAGCAGCGAGTTTCTGCGATTCCGGGGCGGATTTTTCAGAAACTGGTTTTTCAGGAAAAAGTTCGGCGCACAGCATGCTGGCCTGGCGTCCGCCGTAGGAATGGCCGCCGAGAAAAATCTTGCCGCGCACAACATTACTGAGCGCTGCTGCCGCATTCTTCAGTCCAGCGCGGTCGCGCTTGGCGTCGCCCGGACCGGGCGGACCGAAGGATCGATCCTGCCGGTAGGGAAGATCGCAGCGCAGCACAGTGAAACCTGCATCGGCGAAAGTCTCCGCCAAGGCAATCAGCAGCGGGGCCTGGCAATTTGATCCCGCGCCGTGAGTGAGAACGAGCCCGTTGCCGTTGGGAGTGGCCGGACGATGCAGGAGTCCGCGCACAAATGGGTCTACGGAGACATCGGTGAAAACCTGCGAGCTGGATTCCGAAGACATGATGGACTTCGTGGTAATCCTAATACTGGCCTGTGATGGACGTGCTTCGCTGCGCTCGGCGCACAGCCGATGGCGGCTGTCCCCCATGGAGCCGCAATAGATCTACAGGTTGATCTCCTCCAGCTTGTCGTAGACCTTCAGAATTTGAATCTCATTCGCTAATCTTGCCCAGCAGCGAAGCAGGTCGGAATCTTCCAGAGCCGAGCGGCGGGTTTCCTCGGAATTCCAGTAACGAAGCAGCATGTAGTGAGATTCGCCGCTGCGGTAGAGAAGGTCTCGGCCATATCCTTTGCGGGAAACGATGGCGTTGAGTTCGCGGATGGTCGAGAGCGCCGGCTCTTCCATGTTCGGCAGAGGCTCCCAGATCGCCACGGACAGATGTTCCTGCGACATACTCCGCGATTATAGCTTCTGGCGCGTGGATGCGCGCTTGCGAGTGGAGCGAGCCGCCGCTCCCACCTCTTCGGGCGTGACCGTGTGCAACCGCATGAAGTTAGTGGATCCGGAAGCCTGGCGCGTGCCCGCCACTACGCCCAGCACGTCGCCGGGTTTGAGCGCGCGGCGGGTCAGCAATTCCTTCTCGGCGATATCCACCATGTTTTCCGTGGAAAGACCCTGCGCACATTTTATGGGATGCACACCCCAATAAAGATGCGTGCGCTGCGCTACAGCCGGATTGTGAGTGAAAGCATAAATCGCGGCTAGTGGACGATATTTCGAAATCATGCGGGCGGTGTTGCCGGTTTCGGTGAAAACGGCGATCGCACCCATAGGCAGGTCTTCCGCCGCATGCGCGATGGATTCGCAAATGGTCTCAGCAACGGAAAGTCCGTGACGGTCGCGGCGGCGGCGGGTGTGCGTAAAGTCTCCCATGTTGCTCTCGGCCTCGACCACGATACGTGCCATCATGGCGACCGCTTCGCGCGGATAGCAGCCACTGGCGGTTTCGGCTGAAAGCATGACGGAATCGGACCCATCGAAGATGGCGTTGGCCACGTCGCTGGCTTCGGCGCGCGTGGGGCGCGGGTTTTCGATCATCGATTCCAGCATCTGCGTGGCCGTGATTACCGGCTTGCGCCACACCGCGGCGCGGCGGATCACATGCTTCTGAATGACCGGAACTTTCTCCGGCGCCATTTCCACGCCCAGATCGCCGCGTGCCACCATGATGCCGTCAGAGGCTTCCAGAATTTCTTCGATGTTGTCGATGGCCTGTGGTTTTTCCAGCTTCGAGATCAGAGGAGTATCGCAGCCCAGGCCGGCCACAATTTGCCTGACCATATTTACATCGGCCGCGGTGCGAACGAAAGAAAGCGCAACTGCATCCACGCCATGCTTCAGGCCAAATTCGAGGTCTTTGCGATCCTTCTCTGTTAAAGCGGGAATTGACAACGCCGTACCCGGCAGGTTGATGCCTTGATGCTCACCCAAGGTCCCACCATTCAACACATCGCAGACTACGTCCTTGCCGCGGACGGTTCGCACTCGCAGTTCAATGAGCCCATCGCGCAGCAGAATGCGGGCTCCCACGCTGACTTCGCCGGCAAGATCCTGAAAGGTAGTGGAAATGCGCGTCGCCGTTCCGGCGATCTCCCGCGGCGTAATCAATAGGGTTGAACCGCTCTTCACTACCACAGGTTCGTGACGCTCCAGCCGTCCAGTACGGATTTTGGGTCCTTGCAAATCCTGCAGAATGCAGACCGTCCGGTTTTCTTTTTCGGCAGCGCTCCGCAGGCGTTCGATGTTACGGGCATGGTCTTCGTGCGTGCCATGAGAAAAATTCAGGCGCGCAACATCCATGCCGAGGCGAAGCAGGTCGCGCATCGCAGCTTCAGAGTGGCAGGCTGGACCGATGGTGCAGATGATCTTGGCGCGGCGGCCAGCGGGGACTCCGCCAGGCGCGCGGGATAGAGGGGTAGCATCTCCGAGGGAAGCTTCTATCGAGTGTTTTGGCTTGCTTAGTTTCATTCGTTCCAGACTGAGATCCTATTCAACAAAGTTTGAGTTCGGCAGCTCGTCAATATTTATAGAAGACTATTGTAATTTGTTTGAGAGTTCTAATTCGCACGAATGCCCACGAAACCATGCGATGGCATTCATTTGGAAATTTGTCCCGACCATGGCGGATTAATAGAAGATCGGCGGATTCCGGTTTTTCTGCAGGGCTCTTAGTTCGCCTGGCGCGCTTCCACTTTCACGTGATTGATTGCAGTCAACTCTTTTCCCAGCATTGCCCGTGGAAACAGCATGGCATTGAATTCAGCGCCCACCAGGATGACAAGAGAAACCATGTACATCCAGACCAGCAGAGCGATGGCGGCTCCGAGCGACCCGTAGATGAGGCTGTAATCGGCATAGTGCTGCAGATACCAGCCAAACAGCAGGGTCGAAGAAAACCACATCGCTGTGGCCAGCGTTGCACCCGGGATTACGGTGTGCCAGGGTTGGGTGCGCGGGACTGCGTGGTGATAAATAAGAGCGATCACTGCAATGCTCGTCAGAGTGGCAATCAGCCAGCGCAGGCAAGTCCACATCAGCAGGATATAGGCGCTGAATTCGTGCGCCGTGTAGAACAGGATGGTGGTCTCGATCTTGCTGCCGAAGGCTACCAGCAACGTGGAAAATGTCATTGGAACAAGAGCGAAAATTACCAGCAGGAACGAAATCATTCGCTCTTTCACCAGTCCCCAGATTTTCGGCAGTTCATAACAACGGCGAAAGCCCTCCATCCACGAGGTCATAACGCCGGAGCCGGTCCACAAGGTCAGCAGAGACGCTGTGATGAGCAGCCCTACCGGGCGTTGCGACGCGCCGCGCAAAAAATTCATTGCGGTGTTGCTGCCCGCAGGCAAGATACGGGACAAAGCATAGGAAACTTCTCGCAGGTAAGGTGCGCCTTTGCGCGACGTGGCGAGAACCGATCCCACAACCAGCAGCGCCGGAAAGAACGTGAGAATCGAGGAATAGGCGGAGGCTTTGGCGGTAGAAAAGGCATCGTGCTGAAAGGCACGCCAGAAAGCCAGCCGCAGAAGACGTAGGAAGCGGAGCATCGCTGGCCCTAGCTTAGGGCCGGGAGGGGCAGGACGCAAACAAGGAAGTTCAGCAGGTTCCTCGAAGTGCAATCGCTCTGGGTTGGCGTGCATCGATTAGTTAGTAGCCTAAAACAGGTTCGGGGGCGAACGGTTTGTCCAACTAAGTTCGCCCCCGAAGTTTACTGTAGGTTGTTTTACTCCGCCGCCAGCTCCTCGGTTTCACCCTCGTGGCGCATCATTTCGAGAGCACGCTCGGCTTCTTCGTAAGCCGCCGAGACTTCCGCCTGTACCTTGGCCGCAGCCTCTTCCATTTCTGGCGAGAGGCGCACGTTGCGGTAATATTCCATGCCGGTTCCGGCAGGGATCAGGCGGCCGACGATGACGTTCTCCTTGAGGCCGCGCAGGTGGTCGACCGCGCCTTGAATCGAGGCTTCGGTGAGCACGCGCGTAGTCTCCTGGAAGGACGCCGCCGAAATGAACGAGTCGGTCGAGAGCGATGCCTTCGTGATGCCGAGGAGCAGCGGGCGTCCGGTGGCCGGCTTGCCGCCTTCCTTGATCACGCGCTCGTTCTCTTCGCGGAA
>JBAPQU010000184.1:0-5201 GCA_049280795.1 Candidatus Sulfotelmatobacter sp. | reverse complement strand
TGGTAACGGCCTCGGGCACGATGGTTTTCTGGAAAGTCTGATCGCCGCGCTGGATGGAGACCGTGAGAGGCTGGTTGGGACTGAGCCATTCGCGGGGCTGTAGCTGTTCCCAGGTGGGATTTACAATGCCGTCGACTCCCGCGATGCGATCACCAGCCTGTATGCCAGCTCGCGCTGCAGGGGAATCGGTCTTGACGTATTCGATGACGGCGGGTTTGTCGAGATAAACCGGATACTCGTAGTGCACCATGTAAACGCCGGTCAGAAGGAAGATGGCCAGCAGAATATTCATGGCCGGGCCGGCAATGGCGATCAGAAAGCGATGCCAGCGGGAATGATTCATGAACTCCGCCGGATCATCGGTCCGGTCGTCCATGGGATTCTCGCCGCTCATCTTCACGTAGCCGCCGAGGGGGATAGCGGCGATGCGGTAGTCGGTGTCTCCCTTGCGGAAGCCGATCAAGCGCTTGCCGAAGCCAATGGAGAAGACCTCTACGCGCACTCCCAGCAACTTCGCCACGGCATAGTGGCCGAACTCGTGGATCAGAATCATGAAGCCCAGAACGACAGCGACGGCGGCGACGGAGATAAGGAAATCAGACATATAAGAAGTACGAAACAGCTCCCCTGTTAGATTCAGCTACTAGACGACAGATGCCTGCGGACGGCCCGATTTCTTCTTTATTCCCAAAACGCGCTGTTGAGCATATCGGCGGGCTTCGGCGTCGGCTTCAAGCACCTTGGCAATAGACTCCAGCTTCCCGGAATTAGATGCGGAAACCGCATCTTCGATGATTTTTGGAATCTCATCGAAAGCGATGCTGCCTTCGAGAAAGGCGGCTACCGCGACTTCATCGGCTGCGTTCAGCGCGACTGTCCTGGCCCCGCCTGCCTCCGCCGCTTCGTACGCTAAACGAAGACAAGGGAATTTACTCATGTCTGGCGGGCAGAAGTCCAGATGCCGCAAGTTACCTACCGGAAAGCGCATATCCGACTGAATCCGCTCGGGATATGTTAGCGCGTATAAAATCGGCAGCCGCATATCGGTTACCGAGAATTGAGCAAGTATGCTGCCATCGATAAACTCGACCATGGAATGAATTGTGGATTGAGGATGGACAATCACTTCCACTTTCGAGGGCGGCATGTGAAACAACCTGCACGCCTCGATCACCTCGAAACCCTTGTTCATTAGAGTGGCGGAGTCGATGGTGATGCGCCTCCCCATCTTCCAAGTGGGATGGTTGAGCGCCTGCTCTACCGTAATGGAGTTGAACTCCGAGCGTGGCGTATTCAGAAATGGGCCGCCGGAGGCCGTGAGCCAGATGCGTTCGACCTCTTCCATGCGTCCGCCGCGCAGGCACTGGTGCACGGCGTTGTGCTCACTATCGATGGGCAAGAGTGGTTTGCCCTGGCGGCGCGCCTCGGCGGTGATTAACTCGCCGGCGGCGACTAAGCATTCTTTGTTGGCGAGGCCGAGAGTTTTGCCAGCTTTTGCTGCTTCGTACGTGGCTTCAAGTCCGGCGACGCCGACGATGGCGCTTACCACGAAGTCGACTTCGGGATGAGTCGCGACCTTCACTGTGCCGGCGGTTCCGTGGACGACTTCGATCTCGCTCAGGCTAGATTGCTGGAGGCGGGCGCGCAGGATGTCAGCGTCGGACTCTGACGCAATTGAAATGAGTTTCGGATGCCAGCGGCGGGCTTGTTCGAAGGCGGCGTCCAGATTGCTGCCTGCGGCTAACGCTACGATTTGGAAGCGGTCGGGGTAGGACTCGGCCACGCTTAGCGTGCTGCGGCCGATTGAGCCGGTGGAGCCGAGGATGGAGATGCGTCTCATCATCATTATCATTCGCAAGGAACTTGCACATCTTCATTTCGACAGTGCGGTGGCGTGATGGTCAATCCAATCTCGTTGTTCAGCCGTTTCTGGAATAGGTACCCCGCGCGCCTCCGAAACCAAATCGATTGCAGCGCCAGGACTCATTCCCTTTTTCACAAGTAGACACGCCGCCACCAGCCCGCTGCGCCCGATTCCTTGCCGGCAGTGTATGAGGATATTCTTGCCGACCGATAGATCGCGAGTAACGCTTTCCAAGACCTCGGCTAACTTTGATTCTGACTTTGGAATCTGGCGATCTAAGATGGGGAACGAAGTGAAGCTCATGCCTTGGGCTCGCACCGCGCCGGCTTCATCGCGGAGATCCATGTCCTGTTCCTCGTCCGGCGTTAGCAACGAAAGCACGCCATCGACCTGTGCTCGCTTCCAGTTGGAGACATCGTCCTTCAGCCACTCGCCTCCACGCGGACGGGGGCCGACGGCCAGCCTGCCAGGCCAGGATTCATCGAGCCAATAGAGTTCCTTTCTCATCTCTTCGTCTCTCTGTTAGTCCTTCACAACAATGTCGCGCGGAAGACGGTCGACATCCACGCCTCGCTTACGCAGAACCTGAATGCGATGATGTCCATCCAGTATAGTTCCATCCGGCCGCGTTTTCAGACAGTCTCGTAATCCCGGCCCGAGCGACGCGAGCAGCGCTTCCGTCGAAAGCTGCTCCATTTTTGCGAGTTTGCCTGCGTTCAGAGAACTATCCGGATGAAGTGATTTGAGGGGAGGATACTGAGGCAATTCTACCATTGTGAAACCCTTACTGCATCACGCGCCATGCCGCCCACATCCATAGTACCGGCGCTGCAAAAAGTAGAGCATCGATGCGGTCGAGCATGCCGCCGTGGCCGGGAAGAATCGCGCCTGAATCCTTTACGCCTGCGCCGCGCTTGATCAGCGATTCCACCAGATCGCCGAGTTGCGCAGCGATATTCAGGGCAATGGTCAGCAGGATGATCGGCCACAGCTCCGGCTTTTCTAGGCCGAACAGGCCGTCGCGGCGTTCGATCAAGCCCACGCGCAACAGGAACGTACTGATCTGCAGTGCATGATTGAAGAGCAGAATTCCGACCATCAGGCTGGCGGCCAGCGAAGCCGCTGTGCCCTCCCAGGTTTTTTTTGGGCTGATGCGCGGCGCCATCGAGTGGCGACCGAGGGAGCGGCCCACAAAGTAGGCGAAGATGTCTCCGGCCCACACGACGAGAAGAAGATAGAGCAGCCAGAACGCTCCCGCCCACTGCTGGCGCAGTTGCACCAGCATGGCCATGGGCAGGGCAATGTAGGCGAAGGCGAATGCCGAGGCCGCTGCCGCCGGATACGCCCTGCTCATCTCCGCGCGGCGCATGGCGATGGTCAGGAAAATAAATGGGGCCAGTGCAGAGGCAAATGCCAAGCCGAGCACGAACTTCAGGGTGGAAAGCTGCGGCGTTTCAGTGGCTGCGCTCGCGGCCAGCAGAAGAAAGAGCAGTCCGATGAAGATGTAGGTGGGCAGGCGCAGCGGTTGCACGCCATAGGATTCCGTCAGCTTGAGAAATTCCTGCACCGTGATCAGCGCCACTGCGCCTGCCACGACGGCGACTATCGGCACCGGTGCGCGCAGCACCAGCAGCATCACAATCGGAATGAGGACGACTGCGGTCGCGATACGTTTTAGCAAGTCAGCTTCGATCCCTAAAGAATTCTTGTCATCCCGAACCGAGCTGAAAGCTCGGTAAGGAACCTGCTGTTCTTTTCTGTCTCGATGTGTGTGCGCATTGCCCTGAGTCAGCCAGGATGATTCAGCCCGCCATACCGCCGCTCGCGCTTCTGGTACTCGGCGATGCCTTCCAGCAAATGTGTCCCGCGAAAATCGGGCCACAGAGTTGGCGTCACGTAGATCTCCGCATAGGCCAACTGCCACAATAAAAAATTGCTCAGCCGCATCTCGCCCGAGGTGCGCACCACCAGATCGGGATCGGGCAGCTCCCGCGTGTAAAGATGATTCCCCACCGTATCTTCATCAATGCGCAGATGCTCGAGGCCGCCATTCTGCGAGGCTGCGTTTACCATCGACCGGAACGCATCCACCAGTTCACTGCGCGCGCTGTAGTTGAGCGCCAGCGTGAGCACGGTGCCGGTATTGTGCGCCGTACTCTCACGCGCCCAGGCCATGCGCTCCTGAACATCTTCGGGCAATTCGTGCTGCCGCCCAATATATTCCAGCCGAATATTATTCTTGTTGAGCGTGGGAACTTCGGCCTTGAGATAGCGGCTGAGCAGGCGCATCAGGAAGTCGACTTCACTCTTGGGGCGCTTCTTCCAGTTTTCTTCGGAGAAGGCGTAGAGCGTGAGCGCGTGAATGCCGATGCGCGCCGCCGTCTCGACGGTCGAACGCACCGCAGCAACGCCGGCGCGATGTCCGGCCACGCGCGGCATGTGGCGCCGTTTTGCCCAGCGCCCGTTGCCGTCCATGATGATCGCGATGTGTCTTGGGAGCCGCTCTGGATCAAGCTGCCGGTAGATTTCTGTTTCCTTGCGATCCAGCCCGGCGGGAACCTTTGCCTGCAAGGCCTATCCCCTTCCGAAGGTTGAGGCTAACATGCGGGGGAAGGGGGTTGCAATTATGGAGGACTGCGATGAGTGGTCATTGAATATATTGGGGCGCAGTTCCGGCCTGAATGTTGTCTTTTTGGTCTTTTAACGGCTAGACTTATGGCTACTTAAACGCTTGCGTAGGCTATTTAAATGGCCTAATATAAGCGTAGCTTGGCGGCAATGATATGGCCTATGAAGTGTTCAAGAGGACTGGGGCGAGAGTCGAAACGCCTATGCTTTCCATCACGCCAGACGGCAGAATTACGATAAATGCGGCAGCAGTCAGAATCGCAAGGGACGCTCGGATAACGTCGGTACTGTTGCTTTGGGACAGGGTCAATCACAGGCTGGCCCTCAAGGCGGCGCAAAGGGGCGACAAGAATTCCTACGCACTTTCAATAGTTGCTGCGAGCCATTCAGGAAGTCTCAGAGCCAAATCATTTCTCGGGCATATCGGCTGGAAGGCACATAAACGCGAAACGATGTCGATAATTTGGAACGAAAAAGAGAAAATGTTCGAGGTTACGCTGCCGCTCGAACACTTGGAATCGGAACCTTCGAGCGTAAAGCGTTCGGGAGCCAACTAGAGAAAGTGGTCACAGTATGCCGAGGCGCTGGAAACCCCCGAAAGAAGAACGTGTCGACCTGGACGCCGTTCGCCGTGAGCGGGAATTCCAGCGGGATTTAAGCGACATTCTGGAATACGGAACCGAAGAAGATTTCGTAGCAATGCTGAAGA
>JBAPQU010000183.1:0-6303 GCA_049280795.1 Candidatus Sulfotelmatobacter sp. | reverse complement strand
GGTGTGGAGTCCGCTGGGATGGGGACGGTTGACGGGAAAAATCCGGCGGGGGAAGCCGTTGCCGGCGGAGAGCCGGCTGCACAAAACTGCGGCGCAAGGGCCGCAGATGGCGGATGAACATTTGTATAAGGTGGTCGATGCCCTGGACGCGGTTGCGAAAGAGACAGGCAAGAGCGTGCCGCAAGTTGCGCTCAACTGGGTGGTGCAGCGGCCGTCGATTTCAACTGTGATCTTTGGGGCGCGGAACGAGGAGCAGTTGCGGCAGAACCTGGGCGCGGTAGGATGGAATTTATCTGCCGAGCAAATTGCGAAGCTGGATGCCGCGAGCGATGTGACGCCGGTTTATCCGTACTGGCATCAGCGGCAGTTCTTGGAGCGGAATCCAGCGCCGGTTCCGCTGGCTGCGAAATAAAAAATGGCACGCGTCTTCATCACGGGATCGTCGGATGGGCTGGGTCGAATGGCCGCGGAACTTCTCATTGAGCAGGGGCACGGCGTGGTTCTGCATGCCCGCAGTGAGAAGCGCGGGCAGGAGGCGATGGCAGCCGTGCCTGGCGCGGAAGCCGTGGTGATCGGCGATCTGAGCAGCATTGCGCAAACGCGCAAAGTGGCTGAACAAGTGAACGCTCTCGGCGCCTTCGACGCGGTGATTCACAATGCGGGAATCGGCTACAGAGAAGCTCAGCGCATTGCGACCGAAGATGGATTGTCGCATGTGTTCGCCGTGAATACGCTTGCGCCTTACATCCTGACTGCGCTCATCAAGAAACCGAAGCGGCTGGTGTATTTGAGTTCCGGCCTCCACCGGAACGGCGATGCCAGTTTGAAGGACCTAGTTTGGGAGCAGCGTCCATGGCAAGGGCTGCAGGCCTACTCCGATACCAAGCTGCATGATGTGCTTTTGGCGTTTGCGGTGGCGCGGCGCTGGCCGGAAGTTTTTTCGAATGCGCTGGAGCCGGGCTGGGTCGCCACCAAGATGGGGGGCCCGGGCGCGACGGATAACCTGGATGCCGGGCATCGGACCCAGGTGTGGCTGGCGGTGAGTGATGATGCGGGTGCGAAAGTCACGGGAGAGTATTTTTACCATTTGCGCCTGCGGGCGCCGATTCCGGTTACTCGCGATATCGATCGGCAGGAGGCGTTGGTGGATGCTTGTGAGCGCTTTTCGGGAGTCGACTTGATAAGTTGAGCGAAGTGCAAAACGTTATCATCTTCGCGGCAAGATGAGCGCACCTCAGGCGCTGAAGCGCGGCTACATATTTCAAGACTTAACGGAACGACTGAAAGTCGTGCCCTTCCCGATCTCTGAGAGTTCCACGAGGCTCAAACTGCAATTGTGGCATTTCCCTTTTGACGATCCGGTGTAAAACCTCTCACCGCATTTTGGGCATTTCAACAATCCCCACCACAGCGTCAGGCAAAGTGCCACTAGGAGGAGCGCCCCCTGCAAATATCTTAGATCGTGGTAGCGAAGCTGAACCATCCAAGCTAGGCCTGAGAGCCCCCAAGCGGCCCGGCAAGCATATTTCAGAAGCAGGTACTTGCGCCACCACTTGTAGTAGCGAGCGCACTGCTTGTTATCGCGGCTGACGAGAACGCCACTCTCAATCACTTTCAGCTCTCCGATGCCGTCAAATTTTTTCGGCCACTGATTTTGCCTGCGTGAACAGATACAGATAATCCGGGCCACCGGATTTGGAATCGGTGCCTGACATGTTGAAGCCGCCGAAGGGGTGCGCGCCTACCATGGCTCCGGTGCACTTGCGGTTGATGTAGAGATTGCCGACGTGGAAGTCGCGCTTGGCGCGGTCGATCTTGTCGCGCGATTTGGTGTAGATGGCGCCGGTGAGGCCAAACTCGGTGTCGTTGGCGATTTCCATCGCGTTGTCGAAACCGCGCGCTTTGATCACCACGAGCACCGGGCCGAAGATCTCTTCCTGCTCGAGTTTCGATTTGGCGGGAATATCGGCGATTACGGTGGGCTGGATGAAATAACCTTCGCCCGCGTTGGTGGCGCGGTTGCCGCCGGTGAGAATGCGTCCATCTTTTTTGCCCTGCTCGATGAATTCGAGAATCGTCTTCATCGAGCCTTCGTTGATCACTGCGCCCATGTTGGCGTTCTCGGCGGGATCGCCGACGGTGATTTTTTCCACGCGGGCTTTGAGTTGTTCGAGAAACTTGTCGTAGATGCGCTCGTCGACGATGGCGCGGGAGCAGGCCGAGCACTTCTGGCCCTGGAAGCCGAATGCGGCTTGGGCCACCCCTTCGACGGCGGAATCGATATCGGCATCGGCGTCGACGATGATGGCGTCCTTGCCACCCATTTCGAGGATGGTGCGCTTGATCCAGACCTGGCCGGGGGCTTGCGTGGCGGCGGTTTTGTTGATGTGTAGCCCAACTTCGCGCGAGCCGGTGAAGGCGATGTAGCGGGTTTTGGGATGCGCGACCACGGCGTCGCCGAAGCTGGCGCCCGCGCCGGGGCAGAAGTTGACCACGCCTTCCGGCATGCCGGCTTCTTCGAGCAACTCGACAAATTTCGCGGCGATGGTGGGGGAATCGCTCGAGGGTTTCAGGATTACGGTGTTGCCACTGACGATCGATGCCATGGTCATGCCGGCCATGATGGCGCAGGGAAAATTCCACGGAGGAATCACCGCGCCCACGCCGAGCGGAACGTAGGTGAGCGAATCGTGCTCGCCGGGCATCTGCACCGGGGTTTCCGCCTTCGAAAGGCGCAACGCTTCACGCGCGTAGAACTCGCAGAAGTCGATGGTCTCGGAGATATCGGCGTCGGCCTCGCCCCAGTTTTTGCTGACTTCAAAAACCAGCCACGCCATGTAGTCCATTTTGCGTTCGCGCAGCAGGTCGCCCACGCGGAAGAGCAGCGCGGCGCGCTCTTCCATGGAAGTGCGGCTCCAGGAAGTGAACGCCTTCAACGCGGCGGCCATCGCCGGTTCCACATGCTCTTTGTTCGCCTTCTGGTGAATGCCGACAATCTGGGATGGCTTCGAGGGATTCAGCGACTTGATTTTGTCGGTGGTCTTGACGTGCTGGCCGCCGATGATGAGATCATACTCGCGGCCGAGCTGCCCGCGGACGCGTTCGATGGCGGCGCGCATCTTGCGGGCGTTTTCTTCGTGGCGAAAATCATAAAAGGGCTCGTTGATGAAAGGGCCTTGATGCGATGCGGGGCGCGGCGGCCGGACGGGGGCTTCCAGGGTTGCCATGGGAAATCCTTTCGAAAGTCCTTACTCAAATCTGGCTACGTTGAATCGTAGGTCTCATAGTTATTTTACACCTCGCCGTAGGCGCGAGTTTGCGGACGCCTCCTCAGTGTAGGCGTTCGAATCAGAATCCCATTCAAACAGCGAGATTCCACCTACGTCGAACGTGCGAAATGAGTAGCGCGATAGAAGGTATGCAAATGACCGCGGCTGTCACTTTGGCAGCTTCTCCTCGAACAAAGCGAGCCGCAGTCTGTTGTCTTCCTCTCGTAGGGGGACTCCGAGAACCTTGAGGTTCGACGCAAAGGAGTCAATCACCTTCTCGGTTGAGTTCGACATACCTGTTATTTTAATCAGTGATGGGTATGCGGAGTAAAGGCCGAGCTCTTGGCCGACTGCCTCCCACCCTTGCGCAAATAACGCGCAAGAGTGGGGCACCCACTTTTAGGGGTGCTGCAGGGCTGGGCGGCGGACCGCCCGGGGGATCTCTTTAATCATGGATATCAAACGTGTCGGGGTGATTGGGGCGGGGACCATGGGCAACGGCATTGCCCACGTGTTTGCCCGCAGCAGATACAACGTAGTTCTGTGCGATGTGGAGCAGCGCTTTCTGGAGCGCGGGCTGGCTACCATTGCCAAGAATCTTGATCGCGAGGTCGCAAAGAATAAGATTTCTACGGAAGATAAGGCATCCGCGTTGAAGAAGATCGAGCTGGTGACGGACCGCTCCAAGCTGGCTGACTGCGACTTCATTGTGGAAGCGGCTACGGAAAAATTCGAGATCAAGACGGAGATTTTTCGCGATCTCGACCGGCTGGCGCGGCCCGAGGTGATTCTGGCTTCGAACACTTCGTCGATCTCCATTACGAAACTTGCCGCGCTGACCAAGCGTCCCGACAAAGTGATTGGCATGCACTTCTTCAATCCGGTGCCGATGATGAAGCTGGTGGAGGTGATTCGCGGGCTGGCCACGTCGCAGGAGACATTTTCTGAAACTCGAAACCTGGCGCTGAAGCTGGACAAAACGCCGGTTGAGGTCAACGACGCGCCGGGATTTGTTTCGAACCGGGTGCTGATGCCGCTGCTCAATGAAGCCATGTATGCGGTGATGGAAGGTGTGGCTACGGCGGAGGCAGTGGATGAGGTGTTCAAGCTGGGCATGGCGCATCCCATGGGGCCGTTGACGCTGGCGGATTTTATCGGGCTCGACGTTTGCCTCGATATCATGCGCGTGCTGTTGGATGGGCTGGGCGATCCGAAGTACCGGCCTTGTCCGCTGCTGATCAAGATGGTGGATGCGGGGTGGTTGGGGCGGAAGAGTGGGCGGGGATTTTATCAGTATTGAAATCTCGAGTAGCTAGTACCTGGTACCCAGTACCCAGTGAAAATCCGCGAACCTCATGACGCCTGAGACAAGCGTTCCGCCTAGACGCAGCGATGCGCCATTCTACCTGCTGGCTGCTTTGTGCGGCATCGGGACCGGGCTGGCCGATGTTGCCGTTGATGATCTGCTCTTCACCGCGTTGCTGGTGCTGGCGGCTTGCATGCTGCTCGGGTTGCTGCGGCCGCGCTGGCCCTGGCGGTGGGTGATTGTGGTGTCGGTATTCATTCCTCTGAGCGAGCTGGCGGCTTATCTGATCATGAGCGTGAAGCCGACGCGGGGACAGGTATATGGATCATTCCTTACGGCGCTGCCGGGGATGGCGGGCGCTTACGGAGGGTCTGTGATGCGGGCAGTGATTGATAATCTGCGGGCGGGAAAGTGAAAGGCAGTAGCCAGTACCCAGTACCTAGTGGCCTGTGAGTAGTGGGCAGTGGCCAGGACAAATCATCGTGGGCACTGAACGCTGGCACTCATTACTGAACCTTAATCACTGGGTACTGGCTACTGGGTACTGGCTACTGCTCTTAGGTAGCGGATGGCCTATAAAGTTACTTCCGAATCCACAGGGCGGGCGCGTATGCTGCCGGTATGGGTGTGACGGTTTCGATGCTGGCCAGTGGCAGCCGGGGGAATTGTGCGTTTGTGGCCAGCGCGCGGACAAAGATTCTGGTCGACGCAGGCATCTCCTGCCGCGAGACTTTCAAACGGCTGAAGTCGCTGGGCGAGGATCCGCAATCGCTCTCGGCAATTCTTATCACTCATGAACACTCCGACCATGTTTACGGTTTAGCAACTCTGGCGAAGCGGCTGCGCATCCCAATCTTTATGACCGGGGCGACGCACGCGGCGTGGGCGCGGGCGTTGCGCAATGAGAAGGGCGAGCGGCCGCAACTGGAGAAACTGGAGCGCTTCGAATCGGGGCATCGTTTTCAGATTGGCGATATTGAGGTGAAACCCTTCACCATTCCTCATGACGCCGCCGACCCGGTGGGCTTCACCTTCCGCGTGGAAGGAACGAAGGTGAGCGTGGCGACCGATCTCGGGTATCTACCGGTGAATGTGCGCGACCATTTGCGCGGCTCCGATATTCTGATTATCGAATCGAATCACGATGTCGAGATGCTGCGCGGGGGGTCTTACCCGTGGTCCGTGAAGCAGCGGGTGGCCAGCAATGTAGGGCACTTATCGAACCACAAGCTCGCCGATTTCTTTACCGGCGACTATGATAATGGTGCAGCCTTTGTAGTGCTGGCGCATCTATCTGAACAGAACAATCACCCGGAAATTGCCCGCAGGGAAGCGGAACAGGCGCTGGCGGAGCGGGGTGGTTTGTTTCAGAATCGCGTGCTGGTGGCGGTGCAGTCGGAAGTTTTGCCACCGATTCAGTTGTAGTCCCTTATGAGTCAGCTGTGCATTGATCCAATCGTAGGCAAGATTTTGGCGGGCTGGCGTTACGACATTTCCGGCCTGGCGCCGGAGATGTGCGGTGACTACGAAAGCCACTTTGCCGGCTGCGAGCGCTGCCGCGGCCGTCAGCGCATGCACCGCATGATTGACGTGGGCTTGATCGCGCTGGCTTCAGTTTCGGGCGGCGTATTTCTGCTGGCCTTTGGAGTGATTCGCCACTTTGGTCCGCGGCACGCCTTCTGGCTGGAGATTGCGGCGCTGGCTGGCTTTGCGCTCTCCGCGCTGATC
>JBAPQU010000182.1:0-22185 GCA_049280795.1 Candidatus Sulfotelmatobacter sp. | reverse complement strand
CGCATCGCTCCCGACGGCACGGGCACGTGGGTTTCCGCGGCCACGATCAGTGGCGACTCGGCGATCACCAACGTTGCCATGAGTTGCGCCCCCGCTCTGTCGAACGACGGCAGCACGCTCTACGTCGCAGTTGTCGATGAAAACGTCGGAAACGGTTACCTGGTTGCCGTCAACAGCACCACGCTCGCACCCATGAACCACGTTCTTTTACTTGACCCCGCTTCGGGTGAAGATGCAATCGTCATCGACGAGAGCAGCGCCGCTCCCACGGTGGGCCCCGATGGCGACGTTTATTACGGAGTTCTGGAAAATCCTTTTCCCAGCCACAACGATCGCGGCTGGATGCTCCATTTCAATAGCGATCTCTCCAAAGAGAAAATTCCCGGCAGCTTCGGCTGGGATGACACGCCTTCGATCGTCGACGCTTCGCTGGTTGCCGGTTATCAAGGCACGTCGAAGTATCTGCTGATGACGAAGTACAACAACTATGCCGGAGTCGGCACCGGAGACGGCCACAATCGCATCGCCATCCTCGATCCCAATGCCACCGAGGATGATCCGGTGATCCCCACCACAAAGGTCATGAACGAAGTGATCACGAAATTGGGAGTAACACCCGATCCCGATTTCCCAAACTTTCCCGGGGCCGTTCGAGAGTGGTGCATCAATACCGCGGTGGTCGATCCGTTCACAAAATCGGTGATAGCCAATAGTGAAGATGGGAAACTCTACCGCTGGGATCTGACCAGCAACACGCTCTCGGAGCGGATCAAGCTTTCTGGAGGCATCGGCGAAGCCTACACACCGACGCTGATCGGAGCCGATGGCACGGTATATGCGATCAACGACGCGGTGTTGGACGCGGTCGGGAAATAGGCTGTAGAGAACGAGCCTGAAGCTGAACCTCGGAGGACGAAGTCCGCGCTTCTTCGACTCGTTCCATCTCGATTACGGCGATCCATTGCCCCTTCCGTTCTTCTGAAAACACGACGCGTCCGCCAAGAATCTGCGCTGCAGCGGCTGGCGGCAGGTCGCGGTGAAAGCCGAAGTAACGCGACTTCAGCGCCGTCCGGATCTTTGTGAATGCCCTCCAGCGATCCCATAGCGCAGGCCCGGGCTCGTATTTCGTTGAGAAAATTAAAGCGACTTCATAGTTCGAACGAAAGTCGGCCGCGGCCAGAACTTCATCCAGCGAGAAGTTCTCCACGCGTACCACGCGCATGGGCCGTGTCGTGTATCCGAGCCAGGGACGGGTGATCTCATCCGTGGCAGGCCAGGCCGTGAGAACTCGCGCCATGGGATAACGCGCCTCAAGAAAACGCTCGCCATCTTCGTGCAGCACAATGTAATCGCGGTAAGCGAGATTGTCCTCGGGCGAGAATCCGTAGGGAGGATTCCAGAACCATCCGGCAACAAAGGCCAACGCAACACATGCCACGGTCGTGCGCCAAAAACTCAGCCTGCGCCATAAAGTCGAGACGGAAAGAATAATGACTAGAGGGACCACTGGCAGCATATAACGAGCCAACACCGCCCCCCCGATCAACGCCATCGCCACTACATAAGTAGCGATGATGACGTAAAAAACCATTTGTACCGGAATACTTATTCGCGGCCGCTCGGAGCCTGAATCCCGCTGCGGCGGCAGCATCCACATCACCAGCAGCATCGCCACAGTCAATACCCACAAATGCAGATATCCGGCCACTTGCCAAATCCGCATCGCCAGCGCCAGTAAAAACCGCGTCGGGCTCAAGGTCGCAGCCACGTTATAGCGAAAGAATTCCGGATTGCCGAAGATGTATCGAGTGCGCGCATAGTGATATGCATACCAAAGCGCAAGCGGTAACGCGGGGATCAACAGGGAAGCAATGCGAAGCCAGGTCCCCGCACCAGAAGCGCCGAGGTGAAGAGGCTCGGGGAAGCGAATGGGCTCGGGAAGGGCACGACTTCCAGTCGTGCCGTTAAGGGTGGGTGGAGAAGTGGGCTTTAGCCCCTGAGGGATTTCGTGCTCTATCCACAACTTTCGTCGCGAGCCTTTACCCACAACCAGCCGAACAACCTCCCATCCCGCAAGCGTAATCGGAGCCAGAATCGCAGTTTCCTTCGCCAAAGCCGCAAGGGCGAACCAAACTCCCGTTGCGATCACATCACCATCCACGTAAGCCGATAGCGCCCAAAATATAAGCCCTGCGGCGGCCAAATCCACCTGCGCCAGAGAACTCTGCGCGAAGAAGACGGGATACAGCGCGGTGCATAGAGTAGAGCCGATCGCGACCTTTGTATTAGCCACTCGTTCAGCCAGCCGGAACACACCGAGAAGCGAAAAGGCAGCAACCACCAGCATGGCCGTCCGCGTCACCAGAGGAGCGAAGCCCACCACCTTCCACCACAAAGCCAGCCAAGCCATCACCAGCGGCGGATGCGCGTTCGAAACCGTGGAGTGTGGAATCAGACTTCCTGTGAGCAGAAGATCGCGCGCGGCGGGAACGTAGTAGCCGCCTTCATCCCAGAAGTAAGGCAGCCGTAACAGGGGCGCGTGCAGCAGAAAAATAAATACAAAGATGACTGCAAACACCAAGGCTGGGTAAGTCCCTGACCATCGCATCGGCCTGCTACGGTCAGACCGGTTAGGTCTCAGAATCTCCCTCCTGCCCGTGAGGGCGTGGGCTTGTTCGCCAAAGGCGCACAATGGCCACGATCAATGCCGCTGGCGCGACGACCCCGAAGGCCAAAGTGAGAAGCGCTAGGAGATATGGTGATGAGATCCAGAGCTGCCGCAGGGTACTTGGTCGAACGAGCATCGCAAGGGCTGTGATCGGCAGCGCCAAGCAAAAGGTCGCCCAAGCCTTATTGACCTTCGCCGGCGTCCCCGCGATCTTGTTCCACGCCATTCCGGTCATGTAAACAACAATCGGAAATCCGAAAGCAACTCCCAAGGATAGCGCAAGGTGATGGATCGCTGGTTCCATTTTTGCTGAGTGCAATCGCGCCGAGACACAGACCACGCAACTTGATGCTGTCCACGGCTAAAGCAGCGATTATCGAGCCAATAATCGAACTCGAGAAAGCGTTACTAGTGTACTTGTCCCGCCGGGGACATGCGCGGGTCCAGCTTGATTTCGCCGAAGGCAGTCTCGTAACCAGCCACGTTCTGCTGCAGCAGTCCGAGCAGCGCTTTGGCCTGTTGCGGGCTCAGGTAGATGCCCTGAAAGTTACGAATCTCCACCTGAGCTTCACTTTGCTGTTGCACGGTGCCAAAAACGAGGAAGAAATCCCACACATTCACTCGCATCTGCACGCTGTTGGCATAGGATTCCCGGTAATCGGTTGCATTGGCTAGCTTGACATTAGGTTGTTGCGGAGCACTCATAGATCGACAGTGTAATGACTTTGGGGTCAGAAAGGGAAGCGCAGCCCTGGAAATCGGCTTGCCGGGAGATTATCCTAGTGAATCCCGCAAGTTCGAGTGACAGAAATTGTCGGTGCGGGTACGGATTTCTGGCTTTTCGCGCTGCCGCGAAAGGACATGGACGTAAGCTACTTTGCTGAAACAAAAGGGGTTGTAGGATGTCATTACAGCCCCCACGTGGTGTTTAACGTGCGATAGTTGAAGCGGTCAGCAAATTGAATTTTACGAGTACCCTATGACCCATAAGCCCGAAGACGGTGCCGTTGAAGAATTCATTCTCCCTGAGAATCTGCTTCCCCTGGGGTCTGTGCTGAGTGAAGGCGTAACACCGCTCGATGTCAGCATGGTATTGGCGAAGGTGTTTCGCGTTCAGTATGCGGAAGTCGCGCTGCTGCGGCTGGACGGCGGATTGCTCAAATTTATTTTTCCCGAGCACCTGCGCACGACCGGCGCGATTCCAATTTCAAGTAAGGCCGTAGCCGCCCATACCGCGTTGAGCAAGAAAGCCGAGATCTTCAACAATTTTGCCCGCGTAAGCCATGCCAGTATTTTCGAAACGATCAAGCCGGTTGGAGAAGAAGCGGAGTCTCCCGCGCCGCCATCGCCCATCCAGAAGTTGATGTCGGTTCCGATTCTGGATCAGAAGTCGGCGGTCATCGGCGTGATACAGATTTCGCGAAAAGGATTGGATCCGCGCTTTACTCAGGATTTCAGCCGCGAAGACCTGCATGATCTGGAAGTTGCGGCCGGCCTGCTGGCTGCTTCGCCTGTTATGCAAGCGAACTAATCAACCGCGAGGCCTTTCTGGGAATTGTCAGCGTAATCAGTGAGCGCTTGTGCTTGCGCTAGATCCAAGACTGCGGGATCAGGTTGCAGTGGAAGCTCGACGAGGAAGGTGGAACCTTTACCGACTGAGCTTTGAACGGCGATCGATCCGCGATGCTGCTGCACAATCCAATCGGCGATCGCAAGGCCAATGCCCGCTCCCCCGAATTCCCGGCTTCTTGCCTTGTCCACACGGTAAAAGCGTTCGAAGATTCTGGTTTGATCTGGTTCCGCAATCCCGATTCCTGAATCCCGCACGGTAATCACGGCCTTATTGCCCCGCACTCCAAATCCCAGTTCGATGACACCGTGCGGCGGAGTGTACTTGACCGCATTGTCGAGCAGGATGGCCAGCAATCGTTGCACTGCGCTGCGATCGGCTAATACCGGAAGCTCACCATCTGCAAACCGCTGCGTGAACTGCAGATTCCGGGCCTCTACCAGGTGGCGCCATTCATTCGCGATTTCTGTGACTGCCGCACGCAGGTCGACCAAAGACAGGTGCAAGCTCTCGCGACCGGAATCAGCACGTGCGAGCGATAACAATTCTTCAACCAGGGACGAAGTCCGTTCCGCTTCCAGGACGATGTGGCGTAAAGCTTCACGATATTCGGCATCTCCCCTCGACTTCCGGAGGGCGATTTCAGCTTCCGTACGGATCAGAGAAATAGGCGTTCGCAGCTCGTGCGAGGCATCCGCAGTGAACTGGGTTACACGAAGAAAAGCGCTTTCAATGCGCGCCAGCATTTCGTTCAATGTGTCTGACAACCGTTGGAGCTCATCGCCCGTCGTGAGTTTTTCCAGCCGGTCTCCGAGATTGTCCCCGCCAATGTTTCTCGCGGTTCGAGTGATCACATCGACCGGCGACAAGGCTTTGCGGCTTAGCCAGTAACCTCCGCTGGCGGCAGCAAACAACAGGAATGGGGCCAGCATCAGGAGATAGCGCCGAAACAGGGAAAGCGTGGCCACGATCTGGTCCGCAGGAACTCCGCTTTGCACCGTATAAAAACGGTCATTCACCTCGATCCTTTGCGTCACGAAGCGAAAGGGCCTGTTATCTAGTGGTACATTTTGAAACGTCCGGTGTTTAGTCGCCGTGGGTGTCGGCGCAAATTGGTTTTTCTCCAGCGAAGGAGCACGGAAGATCCAGTTTCCATCTTGGTCGTAAACTTGCAAATAGTCGCCGGAGTGCTCCAGATCGTAAGCTTCGGAGGCCTCTTCCCGGAGCTTGGGAACGGTCATATTTTTTTTCTTCTGCGACTTTAGGAAATTTGTGAGGTCTTCGACCTGGGCTTTCAAGGCATGGTCGGCGACGCTATAAAGTTCCTGTCGCAGGGTAACCCACATCGTCACCCCAAACAAAAGCTGCGCTGCGGCGAAGATCGCCAGATACCAAAGGGTGAGCCGGGAGCCGATGGAGAGTTTTTTCATGATTGCCAATCCGAACTGACAATGTAGCCGACGCCACGCACGGTGTGAATCAGCTTCCGGCGATGATCACAGTCGACTTTGTTTCGCAGCAGCCGCACGAAAGCGTCCAAAGAATTGTTCACCATTTCGCGCCCAAACGATGCAATCAGCATCTCCCGCGGAACGACTTCCTCGGCGCGGAGCATGAGCCGTTCCAATAGCTGGTACTCGGTACGCGTCAGGCTGATGCGCGCCCCGTCGCGACTAACCTCGCGAGTGCAGACATTTAGCAACAAATCGCCGACCTGAAGCTGAGTTTTCCGCGGAGCAACAGCCGCTCGATGCACCGCGCGTAGACGCAAGAGCAGTTCGTCGAAGGAGAACGGCTTGGTCATGTAGTCGTCGGCCCCGAGATCCAGGCCGTGCACGACATCTGGAACGGAGTCTTTCGCCGTAAGCATCAATATAGGAGTGAAATCGTTCTCCAGTCGCATGCGCTTGGCCAACTCAAATCCGTTTATCTTCGGCATCATCACATCGAGAATCACGACATCGAAACTGTGATCCCTCAACTCCCGCAATCCTTCGTAGCCGTCAGTGGCGCACGAGACGGTGTGCCCTTCCTCACTCAGTCCTTGTTGAAGCAATTCCAACATTCGGCGTTCATCTTCTATCACAAGCAGATTCATCGAACCTTATCCGGATCTGACGTTACGCAAGAACAGGCATAAGCGTAAACCGCAAATGCCCGGCGTGAATTGAATCTGAAAAAAAATTTACCGTCCTTTAATAAAGGCTTCACACCCTCAACTTACGATCACTTTTCACTTCAATGGACTGGAACAGCCGTTTGGCGAGCGCAGATTCCAAGTGAATCGCTTCCACTCGGAAGAGTCTCTCCTCCAGTCTTGATCAAAGCGATGGTTTTAAAAGGGGCTAATCATGAAGCCAAAGCAATACTGGACTTCCTATTTCAACTTGAGAATCTCGGTTTTGTTGGCTCTGTGCGCGGTACTGGCACAACCGCTTTTCGCGCAGACGGGGAAGGGAAGCATGGTTGGCCATGCAGCCGACACCGCGGGAGCGGTACTGCCGGGCGCAAAGGTGCAAGTGGCACCGGGCGATATTTCTGTTGTGACGAACCAGGTGGGCGAGTTCACAGTGATCAACCTTGCGCCAGGTGATTACAAAGTCACAATTTCTTACGTTGGCTTTCTTACCTACACCACAGACGTGAAGGTCGTTGCCGGACAAGCCGCTCGCGTGGATGCCGTGCTTAAGGTCGGGGCCAAAGGAGAACAAGTCACGGTAGTCGCTGACGCGCTCGGCGTAGCCGAAGACATCAACGTCCAGCGCACTTCCGACAATATTCTCGATGTGATGTCGGAAGGCGTCATCCAGAGCCTGCCGAACGAGAACATCGCCGATGTCGTCGGCAGGATGCCGGGCGTAAGCCTGGAGCGCGACGAAGGCGAGGGCAAGTACGTGCAAATCCGCGGCACAGAACCCCGGCTCAACAACACCACAGTCGATGGAGTCGAACTTCCCGCGCCTGAAGACAACGTACGCCAGTTCAAACTGGACACCATTCCTTCGGACATCGTCGAGTCGGTGGAAGTGAACAAGACCCTCGCCGCCAATCAGGATGCCGATGCCATCGGGGGAACTGTAAATCTGGTAACCAAGAAAGCTGGCGATCTACCAACGCTGAAGTTCGAGGGAATTGGCGGATTCACTCCCATCGTGAACACCCGTTACATCGGCCTGGTGACCGGCACGGTGGGGAAGCGCTTTGGACATAGGAAGAAGTTCGGCGCGCTGTTTTCCGGAAGCTACGACTATAACGGTCGCGGAATAGACGACATCGAGCCTCAGCCGGACGCAAATTTTCTAACTCCCTATTACGACAGCATGGACGTCAGGGAATACAGGTACCAGCGAAAACGTTATGGCTTTGGCGGTTCCCTTGATTACAAGCTCGCGGAAGGCTCAGGCCTGTATCTTCACTACTTCGATTCTGATTTCAAAGATTATGGGAACAAGTGGGTTTATACATTGAATGACGGAGGCGCGCCTCAGTTCTCAACTTCCAGTCGTGTGCCCGACTTCGGAGCCATCAGTCTGGCGATTGGCGGTAAACATGTCTTCAGCGATTCGTGGTTAAGCTGGGAGCTTTCTGCCGCGCGTTCTCGCGAGTTGGGCGCGGCGGGCAATCCAGGGGCGTCATTCACTTTCAACCCCAACAGCTCTTTCGTTTGCAATTACGATCAGGCTGCCACCACCAATTTCCACCTGCCGCAGTTCAATTCCGCCTGCCTTGCCTCCGGTTCACCCATCTTTGATCCTAGCCAATATCAGTTGACCGAGTTCGACGGCACGCAGGGGGCAACCTCGCAAGTGAACCTGCAAGGCGCGCTGTCGATGGCCAAGAACTATCATCTGGGTTCGCACTTCTCCACATTTGAGTTTGGCTTCAAGATGCGCAATGCGCACAAAGGGCAAGACGCCTATTCACCCACCTACGACCAAACCTTCGTCCCGAACCCGTCGAACCCGCCTGCGGCGTTGATGTCCCAATATCTGAGCGGCTTCACCAATTCTAATTACTACTTCAAGGCGTACCCGTATGGACCGGTTACCAGCTATAACCGGATAGTTGGCGACCTGAACAGCCTCATTGGCCAGGGAACCCTTGCGCTGGACGAGCCCTCTACAATCTTCGGCTCCGATTTGAGCAACTATGATTTGACCGAACGTGTTTCCGCTGGCTATGCCATGAACACAATCGAGTTCGGAAAATTTCGCCTGCAGACTGGCCTGCGCATTGAAGCCACGCAGTTGAATATTCTTGGCTTTTCGATAACCCAAAACGCCACGCAGACGGGCGAAACTGTTGTGCCGCAACCGGCGAACCAATGGTATTGGGACCCCTTGCCGAGCGTTCAATTGCGCTACGCCATCACGCCCGACTCGGATATTCGCGCGGTCTACGCCCGTGCAATCTCCCGTCCGAATCCCTATGACATGGTGCCCTACGTAACACTGGACAACAGCTCCAACCCGCTTACTGTAGGCATCGGGAATCCGAAACTGCAGCCTGAGCACGCCAATGACTATGATGTTCTCTACGAGCATTACCTGAAGCCGTATGGCTTGTTCCAAGGCGGCTTCTTCTATAAACAGTTGAGCCAGCCCATTTATTATCTTGCCGATCCCAACTACCAGGGAACGCAATATCCCCAGTTCGTGGGCGACATATTTGATTACATTGCCAACGGAGTCAACGCAAAGCTTTATGGCGTAGAGTTCGCCTACACCCAGCGCCTCGCATTCCTGCCCGGCCCTTTGAGCGGTTTTGGCATCATCGCAAACTTCAGCAAGACTGGTTCGAGCGCTGGCACATTGCCACTTCGAACCGATACTCCAGCCCTGCAGCGGCAGACGCCTACGATGTGGAATCTCAGTCCCAGCTACGACCGCGGTCGCTTCTCGGCCCGTCTCGGGGCCACTTACAACAGCGCAAGCATCTATCAGTATCAGTGGGAGCATTGCACCGCCGCCGCCGCCGCAGGCGGAGGTTGCGAAGATCCCGCCAACCTCGGTCCGAAGGGACCGGTGGGAGACAACTACCTCTACGCGCACCTGCAGGTCGATGCCCAGGCCAGCTTCCGCGTGCAGCGCACTCTGACCGTGCTCTGGCAGGGCCTGAACCTCACCGATCAGGTCTTCGGCTTCTACAACGGCAGCCCGTGGTACGTCACGCAGCGCGAATACTATAGGCCGACCTATTCCTTCGGTTTGCGGTGGGAGCCGCGAAGGGAAAACTAAAATAGCATCTCGTTTTTGTCCGATTCTTCTTTCTTAATCGACGCATTGAGGCAACTTTAAGGTCTGCTGCGTAGAATGTGCTTTAACTTGTGAGGTCGACTGAATGAATAGGTGGTGCGAAGGTGTTGCGGTCCTTGTTCTGGCGTTGAGCTCGATAGCCAGCGCTTCCGGTGTGCAGAAAGAATCCACAAATAAGAAATCCGGAAAAGGAATCGCCGAAGTGAAGACGTCCGATCCAGTATTCGTGGGAGCGGGTGACATCTCTAGCTGCGATGACCTTGCCGGCGCAGAGGCAACTGCCAAGTTGATCGATAAGATTCCAGGCACAGTTTTTGCTGTGGGAGATTTGGCGTACCCCGATGGTTCCGACGAGCAGTTTGCAAAGTGTTATGCCCCTACTTGGGGCCGCTTCAAAGATCGCACCCGGCCAGTGCCAGGAAATCACGAATATCACAGCGATGGCGCATCGGGGTACGCCCGTTATTTCGGCGCCGCGGCCGGTGACCCTAAGAAGGGATACTACAGCTACGATTTAGGCGCCTGGCACATCATCGCTCTGAACAGCGAGTGCGATCAGGTGGGAGGATGCGGAGCCGGATCCCCGGAAGGAGAATGGTTGCGGCAGGATCTTGCTCAGCACCCTACGACATGCACGCTCGCATATTTTCACAAGCCGCTATTCAGTTCTGGCGCCGCCCATGGTAATGACCCCGACATGAAGCCCATTTGGCAGACGCTCTACGCTGCTAACGCAGATGTTGTGATCAACGGTCACGATCATGACTATGAGCGATTTGCTCCGCAGGATCCGGAGGGCAATGCAGACCAGAAACGTGGCATTCGCGAATTCGTGGTCGGCACAGGCGGAAAAAACTCGCACCGGAAGTTCTCGACGATAAGGGCCAATAGTGAGACGCACCAGGCCGATACATTCGGCGTGCTGAAGCTCACGCTGCACGCGACAGGTTATGACTGGGAGTTTGTGCCGGAAGCGGGAAAAAGTTTCCACGATTCAGGCAGCGGTTCATGCCACTAGCATTCACCTCAGGAGGAAGCATTTGAAGCGAACAGCCATTTTCCTATTCGTCTGTCTCGTTGCGTCGGCCACCGCGGTGGATTATCAGATCACCAGAAAGATCCCGATTCCCGGCAAAGGTAGCTGGGATTATCTCGTAGTCGATGAGGGCGGACGCCGGTTGTACGTATCTCACGGAACCCAGGTCGAAGTGCTCGATGTAGATTCGGGCGCAATTGTAGGCAAAGTCGAAAACACTCCCGGCGTGCATGGCATCGCCATTGCTCCAGAACTGCGGCGGGGATTCGTGAGCAACGGGCAGGCTTCGACCGTCACGATCTTCGACTTGAAAACTCTGAAGACGATCGCAGAAGTACCGGTCGGCAAGAAGCCCGACGCGATCATTTACGATCCCGCCACGTCGAGAGTCTTCGCCTTCAACGGCGACAGCAGTAGTGCCTCCGCGATTGATGCGGCGACCGGCAAAGTTGCTGGAACAGTCGATCTCGGCGGCGGACCTGAATATGCAGTGTCCGATGGTTCGGGCTACATCTACAACAATCTTGAGGATGAGAGTATCGTCCTCAAGATCAATGCCCGTTCTCTGAAAGTTGAGCAGCGCTGGCCAACTGCTCCTTGTGCTTCGCCGTCCAGCATCGCGATGGACCGTCCCAATCGACGTTTATTCATCGGTTGCCGAAACAAGCTGATGGCCGTCGTAAACGCAGACACAGGGCAAGTGATCGCAACCCTTCCCATCGGCGACCACGTGGATGCAACCGCCTTCGACCCCGCTTCCCATCTTATCTTCAATTCCAACGGCGAAGGGACGATCACTGTGGTTCACCAGGATGGTCCGGACAAATACTCCGTTGTCGAAAATGTGAAAACTTTACCCAAGGCGAAGACCATGGCGCTCGATCCTAAAACCCATCAACTTTTCCTGTCCACAGTGGAAGCGGGGCAGTTTGAAGTGTTGGTGGTTGGAAAATAGCCAAAACTGAGATTCGTCGAGATGTCATAATCGGCGTGCTTAATTTTGAAAGCGAAACAAACAGCAAGCATAAAATTTGGCACAATGGAAAAGGGCCGATCCAAGATCGGCCCTGAACTTTTGGTGCGAAAGGGGGGACTCGAACCCCCACGGTTTTACCCGCCAGATCCTAAGTCTGGTGCGTCTGCCAATTCCGCCACTCTCGCATGCCATGATTATACAAAGCATGATTATACAAAGCGGAGCCATCAGACACAGCTACACCAGACGGGCTTTCGTCAACGCTTAGCCGCCGTAGCCCGGCGCGCCAACTTGGTTATTGGACGGCGTTCAATCCCTGGTAGATGAACATGCCGAGCAATACCAGCAGGAGCACGCCCGAACCGGTGCCAAACACCCAAACCGGTTTGGTGAGCCGGTTAACCTTCACCAGTAGTTCCGTCTGCTCCTGCTGCATATGCTGGCTCGCGTCGTCCAGATACAACGACTCTTCCTCATGCATAGTCAGGGTGCTGCGGTAGATAAGGAGGATGATGAGGCCGACAGTGAAGACGCCCCACGCGATCGCCAGCCCAAACAGTAGCGGAGTCCAAGTCCATTGCATAGGCCACCTCGACAGATTGTAAGCCTGTTGGCAACTCCTCCAAATTCCAGACGCAGGCTCCAGCCTACTGTCCTCAACCTGGAGGAAGGGGCTAACGCAAGACATTATAGACCCGTTGACAAGTCTGGTTGCAGGAATCGTTGCGGCGCCTTCTGGCATCGAACAAAACAGAGGTAAACTGGTGGTGCGCGGTGTTCCGAAGTCGCCCGCCGCAGGCTTGCTGCCCTCTGTTATAATTTAGTTATCTTAGAGCCAAGGAGATACGACGAATGGCTACGACGACCGTCCCCGAAGTAACGACCAACACCCCGGAAGTGAAGAAGACTCCGCCGGTTACGCTAACCACCAGCGCGGTCGCCAAAGTAAAAGAGATCATGGGGCAGCAGAATCCCGTGCCCGCCGGTCTGCGCATCGGAGTAGTCGGTGGCGGCTGTTCCGGGTTCTCCTATTCCATGCAGTTTGAAAACGCTGCCGGAATGATGGACAAAACCTTCGAAATGGACGGCTTGAAGGTGTTCGTCGACGCCACTTCAGTCATGTATCTGAATGGTTGCATGGTCGACTACGTTGAAACTTTGGAAGGCGCCGGCTTCAAGTTCGAGAATCCGAACGTGAAGAGCACCTGCGGCTGCGGATCATCCTTCAGCGTATAGGTGCAAGTCAGCGGAAGCTAACGATAAAGAGTGTGGAAGAAAATGGCCTCGTCCCATGACGAGGCCATTGCTTTTGTCGGATAGTTATTGCGGTGGATTGGATGGCGGCGATGCCGGTCCATTCGACCCCGGATTATTACCATAGCCTGAGGACGATCCAAACGAACTGCCAGAATTGCCAAAGGAGCTTCCGTTGCCGGAATTGCCAAACGCGCTGCCGGAATTTCCGAAAGCGCTGCCTGAGCCATTGCCGCCCGCCGGTTGCGCGCCCGGAATCCCGCCATTCCCGAAGTTCTGCAGCGGCTGATAGGGCGTGGTGATCAACCCTCCGCGGTCTGCCGTCGGATCGTAAACAAACTGCCACTCGTTGTACTTACTCTTCTTATTGAATATGCGAATCGTCTTGTCTTTGCATAGGCTGGCTACGCCTACAATCGCTCCCCCGCCAAGCTGGCTGCCCGGGGCATTCGAGTTGCCCGAGCTGCTCTGCGTGGAACTTGAATCCTGTGAGCCGGAAGACCCAGCTTGCGACGGGTCGCCGCCGTTTGTCTGATTCGCGCCCGGAGTATTCGACGTTCCCGAATTGTTCGAGCCTCCGCCGAATCCACCGTTCGAGTTTCCACCGGGTCCGGACTGTGCGAACACGCCCTGACTGTTGACTCCCGAGCCCCCAAATCCGGCGCCAGAACCTGACCCGCCAAAAGACGAACCGCCGCCGAATGATGAGCCGCCACCAAACCCTGAACTGCTCGATCCGGGCCCATTCAATCCTCCGGGAGATCCGGCAGGAGTTGCGCCGGGAATCATGCCGCCGCCGAAGCCCCCGCTCAGCGACAAGCCGGGATCTCCAAAATGGAGCAGTTTGAAATCCTTGTTCTTGTTCTCCGGATCTTTATAGTGCTTGCGTAGGTAGCGCAGATTATTGGTATTGTCGAGATCCTCAAGCTTGGTGGGGTAGCGCCCGAGTTTCTTGTAGTAGGCGCGGATGGCGCGCGTGTATTGCACTCCGCGGTGAATCATTTCCTGTTCCCGGTCCCGCTTGATCTCAAACGAAATCTCGGACATCACAACCGTGGCTGCTATTGCCATCAATGCGACCACGAGAAGCAGCGTGAGCAGAATGTAACCGTCTTCACCCCGGCGAAGCCGGCGTGGTGACGGACGCGCGCTTGAAGTTAAAGCCATCGGGGATTTCGCAGTCGGCTTCTTAATTAGATGCCACAGCGCAATTCGCAGGACCGCAAGAATACAAAAATTACCCAATTACTGAAGTCCATTTACCCTTGTGTTAACGGTATGCTCTGGGGTGGACCGCTGCCCACCACATCTTGAATCTCCACTGCGGTTGGAGAAATTCGCACAACCTTGTACCGCCGGTCCACGATTTCGCCCTCCACCGCAATGAAAACGTCTTCACCTTTGGAGAGGAACACTTTTTTGGGTTCTCCCGGCTGGTTGGAAAACCCGAAATACTTTAAGGGAATCGGCGGCGCTGTCGCCACCGGGGGTGGTTGATACGGCTTCGGATCATTGGGGCCGACAACGCCTGGTGCCAGCGGCTTGGGAATCACTACCTCGGCCTGCGACACAAAAATATTTCTTCCCGAGCCTTCGTACTCGATCTGTTCGGAAGCTGCGAGTTCCTGCAGGTGAAGTGTAGGATCGAGGCTCTGCGGAACGTGTTCTTTCTTGTCGGTTCCTAAACCGTGATGCTTTGAAGAAGTCGTGCTCGCCAGGGACACAGGCGAGTTCGTCGCTGTTGCCGTCGATGCGTTGGTTGAGGAGGAAGGCATGAACTCGTGGCCGATGACCAGGATCGCCACCACCCCCAGCACCCCGGCCAGGATCAGGTTCCTCCGGTTTTCGAAACCTAATTTCACGACTTGCCTGCCTTCAAATAAGTCTCAAGTTTCATGTCCAGCTTAATGGGACCGTTCTGCTCGCCGCCCAGCGTGATGCTGTTGATGATAAAAAGCATGTCATCCCGTTCCAGCGCATTGATAAACTTCGCCAGAGAAACGTAGTTGCCGGAGAGGTCGGCTTCAATTTCCACCGGATACAGCCTGCCCAGTTCCGGGTCCTCTTCCTTATACTTGGCCTGGTTAATAGTGACTCCGTTGGCTGCGGCGAGCTTGCCAAATTGGGTAGATATCTCCGAGTCCTGCGCGGGAAATCTCTTCTTGTAGAAGTCTGTAATCTGCCGGTTCGCGGCGGTTACCTTCTTGGGCAGATCTGTCAGGGGCTCAACTTGCAGCGTCTTGGTTCGCAGTTCGCTCGACAACTGAGTCAACTCTTGTTGCCGTGACGCGGTCGAGCCTACCAGCGGCGAGAACAACACCACCACTGCCACCACATCCACACCCAGCAGCATAGCCAGGGCGGTCTTGATGCTTTTCCGGGTTTGCCGCAAATCAGGCATCAGGGCTTGCTCCCCTTCGAATTCTGCGTCTTGGGCGCTGGCACTGCAATCGCTTCCGGAACATAGATCGCATTGATGTCGAGTTTAACCGTGTCCCCTCCGCTGGCTGAGGTCTCCGCGTTCTCCGTATCGATATGAGTTTGCGTGAAGCGCCGCGAATCTTCCATGCGGCGGGCCAGTTCAATGGCTTTCTCGCGCGAGTCGCCGCCCACCACCATCTTCAGCGCCAACTGGTTGTCCTCATCCAGTTCGGGATGAATCGAAATCAGGTGGACCCGCGTCGGCATCACCTTTTCCAGGTCTTCCAGCACGCGCGTCCAGGAAAACGACTTGCGCTCGATCAATTCGTTGAGAAACTGAGACTGGTCCCGCGTGCTGCGATTCTCCGGTTGATTGAGATACGCTTCGGCCTGCGCGCGCGTGCGGTCGCGCTGCGCGATCTCGACCTTCAACTCGGAAATCTTCGCGTGATCCCGCCGGGCCGCAAACCATCCCGTCACGGTGATCGTGACCAGGGCCAGCGTCAGGATGATCGCGGCCGCCAGCGCCGTGCCCCAGCGCAGCCAGAACTCCCGCGCATCTTCGTAGGGCTGGCTGGCGAGATTGATGTCAAGACGCATAGCGTAGCGCCGGCGTCCCGCCGGCAGGCAAACCTACGAAATCAACGCTCCTACCACCCCGGCCATTCTCCAGCGTGGCACCGAACCTCCGCTGCTGGCCCCCAACTGCGAAGGGCTCACCAACTCCTGCACCTCGGCGCCGGTCTGCGCACGCAATGCCGGGGCCGCGCCACCGATATCGGATATGCCGGCGACGAATATCCTCTCAATGTTCAAATGATACGTGTCCTGGAAGAATACGACGGAAGGGTAGACTTCCTCCGCCAACTGCTCTCCCGTGATCGTGACGCCGCGCGTATTTTCCAGCGTGCGAAAAAGCTGAAGCTGTTCCGCATTGAGAATCGCGATGCTCGTGGTGCGCGCATCCACCTTCACCACCAGCGTCGGACGTTGCCCCTCCGCCGCTCCCAGCGCCGCCAGCATCGAGGGCAATACCACTCCCGGACTGAATCCGGCATCGCGGAACGTAGCCTCGTATTCCTCGACGACGCTCGCCAGAGCTACCGCGGCCACCACTCGAACGCCCTCACTCGATTTCTGCGCGTGGTAGGAGACTCTCGCCTTGTCCACGTCGAACGGCAGAGATTTCTTCATGCGAAACCGCACCACGCCGGCGGCTTCTTCGGAGTCCGCCGGCAGCGTGTCAAATTCCAACAGAACAACCCGCACGGCCGCATCGGGCACCACCGCTATCACATCGTGGGACCGCGCTCCTACACTGCCCAGCGCCGCTTGCACGGCTGTGCTCACAGCCTCGCGCTGGCGCAGGTTGCCTTCAACCAGGTCCGGAATCACGCTGCCCGGCGCCAGTTCGCGCGCGGCAGAAGCTTCCAGGCTACGTCCATCTTCGGCCAGCCGCCCAACCAGCACGCGGTCAGCCGCAATTTCGCACGCTAACCTGGGTTTTGCCGGGTTGGAACCAGAACTCATTTGAGGAACTCGCTTCTCCAAACTCACCACTTACAATTCAAACGCTCCGCCGCACGAAATGCAATAGCTGGAAGGGAACTTAGGTAAGTAGTCAGTGGCCGATGATCAGTCGCCAATAAATTCAAAGGCCTTTACTGGTCACTGGCAACTGGCAACTGGCAACTGGCAACTGGTTTACCGCATGGCCTCGATGAAGGTGACCTTGTTGATCTCTTTCAGCGTGGTCAGGCCGAGCCGGACTTTGTCCAGTGCGGATTCTCGCAGAAAGCGCATGCCTTCCTCGCGCGCCGCGCGGCGGATTTCCGAGGTCGGCCGCCGCGCCAGAATCATCTCGCGGATGCGGTCGCTTAAATCCAGCAGCTCGTGAATCGCGGTTCGGCCCCGAAATCCTGTGCCCGCGCACTCGATACATCCCGGCCCCTCATACAACGGTACCTTCGACCACTGCGCAGCATCCAGTCCGCTTGCCTCTAGCACCTCAGGTGCGTAATTCACCGGGGTCCGGCAGGATTCACAAATCAACCGCACCAGCCGCTGCGCCAGAATGCAGTTCAACGCCGAAACAAAGTTATAGGGCTCGACACCCATGTTCAGGAAGCGGCCGATCACGTCGACTACGTTGTTAGCGTGCACCGTGGTGAAAACCAGGTGGCCGGTAAGCGCCGATTGAATCGCAATCTGCGCCGTCTCCGTGTCGCGGATTTCGCCGACCATAATCTTGTCCGGGTCATGGCGCAGAATCGAACGCAAGCCGCGGGCAAACGTCAGTCCTTTTTTCTCGTTGACCGGAATCTGCGTGATGCCGCGAAGCTGGTATTCGACCGGATCTTCAATCGTAATAATCTTGTCTTCGTCGGTCTTGATCTCATTCACAGCGGCGTACAACGTCGTGGTCTTGCCGCTGCCTGTCGGTCCCGTCACCAGCACCATCCCGTAAGGCTCTTTGATGTAGCGCCGGAATTTCCGCAGATCGTCTTCGTCAAACCCAACCACTTCCAAAGTGAGCGACTTGAACTTCTCGCTCATCGACTCTTTATCCAGCACGCGCAGCACGGCATCTTCTCCGTGAATCGAAGGCATGATCGACACGCGGAAGTCGATGGCGCGCCCGTTGTACTTCACCCGGAAGCGTCCGTCCTGCGGCACGCGGCGCTCGGAAATGTCGAGCTCGCTCATCACCTTGATACGCGAAATCACGGTGGAGTGATGCTCTTTGCCGATGGGTGGCATGGCCTGCGTGAGCACACCGTCGATGCGGAACTTGATCACCACCGAGTCGTCCCGCGTCTCGATGTGAATGTCGGAAGCCCGCCTCTGCAGTGCGGTAAAAATCGTGGTATCGACCAGCCGGATAATCGGGCTGGTGTCGCCCGCCGCCGTCAGCTTGTCGATGGTCAGCGTCTCTTCGGCGCCGGTCGCTTCGTCTTCGCGGATAATCTGGAAGCCTTCGCTGGCCTCTTCCAGAACCCGCTGTGACTGCTCCGTCTTCGTTAGGATATTGTCGATCTGCTTCAGCGTGGCAACTTTGGTAACGATTCGTTTCTGCAGCAGCAGGCTGATTTCGTCGATCATCATCAGCTGGCTGGGATCGGCAATCGCAATGGCCAGACGTCCGTCGGCGGTTTCTTCCAGAGGTACAAACTTGTAGCGGAACATCAACTCCGGGGAAAATTTCTTGAACAGCTCATGATGAAGCTGAAAGTCGGTGAGGTCGACAAACTCGCAGCGATAGCGCCGCGCCACGTCCTGCGCGCGCTCCAGGTCGGTGATGGGATTTCCCGTCGTCACCACCTGCCCACCATTCTCGCCGTGCACGAAAAGCGATTTTTTGTCCGCTGTCGCCATTTTCTAAAATCCCCGCGTTCCGTCCCTGACCTGTCATCCTGAGGCGACAGTTTCATCGTCGCCGAAGGATCTGGTCGAGCCGCGCGATGTGTCGCGCCCTTTGCGACACAATACTCGCGCGTTTGGCTCGCTTCCTTTAGTGGACTCCCAAGGTGAAGATCGGCAAATAGAGCGAAATCAACACCCCGCCCACAAAAACCGCCATCACGATTAGAATCAACGGCTCAATCAATGCCATGGAGGCGCCGAGCGCCGTCTGCACGTCTTCTTCATAGAACTCTGCCACCGAATTCAGCATCGCCGGCAGGGCCCCGGTAGACTCGCCCACCTCCAGCATCTCGACGGCTAGGTCAGGGAAAATATTCTGCTCTTCCAGGCTGCCAGCCAGCCCTTGCCCTTCGCGAACTCTCACGCTCGCCCGCATGACGCCCTTCAGTATCCGGCGGCTGCTCATCGAAGTGCCCGCCGTTTCCATCGACGGTACCAGCGGCAAGCCACCCTGCAGCAGTGTAGCCAGCATCCGCGAAAAGGTCGCCACCTGATGCTTCAGCCGGATACCGCCCAGCAACGGCAGGCTTAGGATCAACCGGTCAATCTGGTCTGCTCCCCGATCCGTCTTCCGCCATTGCCAAAACACAAACCCCGCCAGTGCCAGCCCGATCACAATAAACGGGAAATACTTCTGCGCATATGTACCCACTGTCAGCATGAACAGCGTAATCGCCGGCAGTTTTGCATCCAGGCTGTTAAACAGGTCCGCAAACTTCGGCACCACATAGGTGAATAGGAACATCACCATGATGGTCACCACGGTGACCAGCAGCGTGGGGTAAATCAGCGACACAAACAGCTTCTTGCGGAAGGTCATGGCCATGCGCTGAAAGTTAATGTAGCGGGTCAGCACCTCGTCGATGTTTCCGCTCTTCTCGCCCGCCATCAGCGTGGTGGTGTAAATCTTTGGGACCATCGTGTGCGTGGCAAAAGCGTCGGAAAGCAACTCGCCACCCTTCACCCGCTCCCGCACATTCTCGAGCACCTGCCGCAGACTTGGATCGCGCTGCCGCTTGATGAGCAAATCCAGCGAGTTCAGAATCGGCAACCCAGCCTTGATCAACGTCAGAAACTGCTGGTTAAACACCAGGAACGAACCCTGCTTTAGCTTGCGCCCACGACGCATCGAAAACCCGCCGGAAAGCAATCCCTGCGGCTTTACCCAATAGACCAAATATCCCTGCGAGGCGAAGCGGTCGCGCACCTCAGCTACCGAGTACCCCTGCTCCACCTGCTGGTGCAGTCGGCCCCGTTCGTCCGCGATTTTTACGACAAACTCCGCCATAAATCCGTTCTTCTTCTACTGTTTACCGGACGCGCTACCCTATCGGCTCAGTCTAACATCGCCACGGTTGATACCGAACCGGGATCACAGCTCCAGCCCTCGCATCCAGTACCGCAAGTAACCTGACCACCTTCGAACGGAACTTGCAATCCGCTTTGAAAGGGCGCAGCTTCAGCCGCGCCGATAAAACTCGCCAAAGAGGCCGGGCTTTAGCCCCGAGGGACGCTGCGTGTAAATCTTACAAACCTATATATATCAATGATATACATCCATTATGTCGCAGCTAATCTTCACGGTTCCAGCTCACCCTCAACCGTCTCCGTTCCCGGCGGCGGACTGAATCGGAACTGCCCCTCAGGAATGGGCACATCCTCCTTTTGTTCGCTGAACCGGTATTCGGTTGCCGACCCATCCACGTCCTCAATCACAATCCGCGCAATCCGGTGCTCTGGAGTCACCTCCAGCAGAATCCCGCTTACCTGGTCAGCCAGCGCCTGCGGCACCCCCCGCAGCACCACATCTCCGGCGGCTACCGGCTCAACATCGGGAGCCAGCGAAAGCCCCTGCAATTCCTTTTCCAGCCGGCTCTTTCCCAGCAAAAATGCCAGCGGAGACCGCACATCATCCAGCTTCCGTGCATCCGTCTTCCGTACCTGCCGATCCCCCGGGACGTAAAACCACGCACTGATCCCGTCGCTCACGAAGAGCTTCTCTCTTGGAGAACGGTACTCCCACCGCATCTTGCCAGGTTTTTTCAAGCCACCTTTTGCCAGCCAAAGCGTCCCGGATTCCGTCCGCTCCACCCCGGCGCCGCGATACTCCTCGGTAAACTCCGCTCGCAAACTGCGCAGGTGGTTGTAATGTTCATCCACCGCCCGCGCGATGGCGTGGACGTCTTCCGCGGCAGCGCCAGCGGATATCGCAATTAAAAGCAAAAGAACAGCGAAGGGAAATTTGATCGTCACTCTTAGGATTCTACTTCAGCGGCGTCATCCCGAAGTCCCGCGTATTCACCCGCGGGACGGGGGATCTCCCGCGCACACACAGCCACAAGTCGTACTGAGCCGCGCTATCCAATTTCATCTTTTGTGCCACACAGTATAATGTGTAATAATCTACACATGGCAACCAATCTAGCCCTCGATGACAACCTGATCGAAGAAGCCCGCCGCGCATGGAAACAAAGATTTTTCCTATAAGTTCTTTAGAAGTAAGATTCTACCTGGATTCCGGAGATCAAAAATGCCGCAACCAATTTGTATCCAGAGATTTTACGCGGTCGATCCGAAATTCACTTCGATTCAGACCTACCCCGAAACGTACACCGCATACTGGTGCGTTCCGCCAATTTTTTTCAACCCCGCGCTCTGTTCCAGTACATGCTCTAGAAGCGGATTGTGATATAGCACATACGCCGACCGCGGATGCTCCCGCAAACTCTGCTCCAGATTGCCGATCACGCGCCGCATCCCAGTTTCAGGAAACGGATTGAAAAGATAAAGCAACATGGGCTCCTGGGGAAAAGGAAACTCAGTAGCATCCCCACAGATCGACTCCATCGCAAAGCACTTCTGCGATTCGCTGTGATAGCCGCTTAGGTTTTGCTTTGCGATTTCGTGAAGCGTCTGCAAAAGCTCAACGCCCACGATTCGCCGGAACGGATAATCGGCAGCCATCAGCAGCGTTCGTCCCTTACCCGAGCCGAGATCGATGAAGACAAATTCGGAAAAGTCGATGCCAGAGTGCTCGCGCAAAGCCTCGATCATTTCGTGGAACAGAGCCGACTCCGTCGGCTGATACGGCGAGTGGAAAACTCCCATCAGCCGGTCGCGCCAGCCCACAGCTGCGCTGGTCGTATTCACGCGGTGATCCCAATCGTAATCCGCGTCGCCATAGCGCGCGCGTCGCCGCTCCGGAGTGGAGTCCCGAACAAACTCCGCCAGCGCACTGAGTAGCTTGCGCGTAGCCGCAGCGCGGCCTTCCTGATCAGCCGAGTCTTTCCACCAAAGCCAAGCTGAGCGCAATAAGCTTATTCGAGGCGAAGCGGAAGGGGAGATCATGTTCCGCCATAATAAGCGATAAGCGATGGGAACTTTGGAGCAGAAGTTAAGGCTGCTGGTCGTGAAACTTCGTCACCGGTTTGTATCCCGGAGGCAGCCCCTTGGTCGCGAAGGAGAAGTCATCGGGTACTTGCACTTCGATGCGGCCATCGGGCATTAGTTTGTAGGGATGTGCGTCGGGGTCGGCCGGAATTCCAGGAAAGCCCTCCGCGGCAGCAAGCTCGGACATGCTTG
>JBAPQU010000181.1:0-10766 GCA_049280795.1 Candidatus Sulfotelmatobacter sp. | reverse complement strand
CCCGACTTCCGCGCCGCCGAGCGCACCTTTCAGTTGCTCACCCAAGTTGCCGGGCGCGCCGGACGCGGCCAATCTCCCGGCAAAGTGATTCTGCAAACATATTTTCAGGATCACTATGCGGTGCAATACGCCGCCCGCCACGACTTCACCGGCTTCTACGAAAAGGAATTACGCTTCCGCAGTTGGATGCACTATCCGCCCTACGCCGCGCTCGCCAACGTGCTCATCCGTAGCGACAAACTTGACGAAGCGCTGCAATGGTCGGGCACGCTGGGAAAATGGTTTGAGCAAAATCGTCATGAAGGCGTACGTGTACTCGGGCCGGCCGCAGCGCCCATCCTACGGCTGAAGCGTGATTACCGTTATCACTTCGTGTTGAAGTCGCCCAGCCGCGAAAAGTTAAACACCACGCTGCGCGCCATGCTCGCCTACGCCACTGCACAGAAAATTCCACGCACGCAAGTGATTGTCGACGTCGACGCCCTATGGTTGATGTGAAGCAAAAGCAGACTACTTTGCGCTCACAACATTCCCCCGAATCACCACCACTGACGCCGCCGGCAACTCGTACATCGCATCCTTCGCCGCGGAAAGTTTGGTATGAACAATCGGCCCGTCAGGATCAGCCCAGCCGTTGCTCGTCGCCACAATCGTAGGTTTCCCCGAATTCTCCGCGTGCGCCATAAAGCGCGTCTGTGCTGGGTGCCACTGATACTGTGCGCTTCCAAAAGTCAAAACTTCCACCGGCCCGGCAAAGCTGCTCACTTTGCCGTCCGATCCGCCAAACGCGATCCGCACCCGGTGAGCATTCTGTTGGTCGCGATTCACCGCCATCACCGCCCACGTTCCATCAGGACGCTTTACCGCATACGCCGTTACCAATTCGTGTTCGGCGCCGTCTTCCACATCGCTTTTTGCGGAGAATACCTGATGCTCGCCTCCACCAGGCTGCGCCCACTCCAGATTGATCAACTGCGCCACAAAAAACTGCGCCAGCGGCTGTTGAATCTGATAATTGGCGTCGATGGTAAACATTCCAAACGTGCCCGGAGAGCTGTTGCATCCGGGCTCCATTTGCAACGGTAGATAATGAAAAAAGTAAACGCCATTTCCTCCCGAGTTTAGAAACGATCCAATGTAATCCGCCAGCCAGATTCCCGAAAATATATCCTGATAAGTTTCACTCGCGGCCGACGAAAGATTTCCCTCGGTGATGAACATCGGCATATCCGCTGGAACTCCATCCTCGCGCCACACCTGCATGATGTGGCTCACTAACTCCGGCTCTTCGTACAAGCTGCCCCACGGGATCCGGCATGGATCGAGGGGATAATGCTCGAACGAAAAAAAAGCTAAATCGTTCATGCGCCCATGCTGCTTCAGATAATCGAGGAACCGCGCCGTCCACGAAACTTTCCCGTTCGCGTCCGGCCAGACTTCGATGTCCTTATTTACGCCTTGAAACGACGGCCCGCCCAGCTTCAGCGCCGGATCCACACGATGAATCGCCATCGCCCACTGCAAATAAAGCGCGGCGTAATCCTCCGGCAACATGTATTGCCCATCAGCTTCCTCGCCCATTTCAACGTAGGAGATGGGATAACCGCGCTTCTTCAAATATGCAATCTCCGCCGTAGCGTTGTCCGGAGTGTCGTATAGCATCGCAACCGGTACCATTGCTGGCAGTCCGCGCGTAACGCCGCTGGTAAAGAACAGATCGAATCCGACCTGCGCCTGCTTAGTCGATCCCAGATCGGATGCCTGATGCCATGGGTCAACTGAAGATGAATAAGTGCTCGTCTGCTCCTGATCCGGCGTGTGCCGCAGGATATCGTGAAACGAGCCATCCTCTGTGGATGTGCCGAGGTAAAGTTCACGAATGGCATAGCCCACGCAGCTCCGCGGATCCGCTTTGACCCCCGCCGCAATGTTGGTATCGCATGTGTTTGACGACTCCGTCATCCAAATTCGTACGAATCGCACGGCTGAAGGAGCGCTGCTCAAGCGAACAGTTTCCACTCCTCCTTTTCCATCCGTGACGTTGCCTTGAAGAAACGTCTCCCAAACTCCGCGCGTCACTGACCTGATCGGGTCGTCGCCTGTCCAATATTGCACCACGTAGCGCCGCGCAAAAGGCGCAGCCCACGCAATGCGAATGCTGTTGATCTCCTGTACCTGCGCCAAATCCAGCACCACCCACTGCGGATGCAGCGTATCGCTCTCGCCGGTAAAGTGTTCCGTGAGATAAGGATTGCTCTTCCAGAAAGTGTTCGGATCGCCATCGGTCAAACGCGAGAATCCTACGTTATCGGTACCATCATTGCGTGTGGTTCCGCGCCGTGGCAGCGCATAGCCGTAGGAGTAGCGCAGCATCTCCGTTGGAGTAGCTGACCCGGTGAAATATCCTTTGCCGTTTGCATCTCCCCCCTCGCTCCATGTTCCTTGCGGATTCCAATGCCAAGCCTCGATCGCCAACTCCGTGTTCTGCCGATACGTGACTGGCTGCCAGCCCGAGGCCAGCGTTTTGTCCAGCGTTGGCTGCACTAGATCTTTGTCGATGGCCTCGGCTGCAATACGGTCGACGCCTGCTCCCAGCGTTTGGTTGGGAATGAAACGATTCGTCGGATGCGAAAGATCGACGGTGATGGTTTGACCCGCGGCAGGAAACGCGAAAGCAAAACACGAACTCAAAGAGACAAGAATAGCGGCTAGCTTTCTCAAGGCAGGGGACCTCCAAATCGTCAATTAAAACGATTGAATACGGGAGTATACGAGAAAAACTAAACCGCGAGGAAAGAATGTTGGATAGCCCTCGCCGAGGGCTGTTATCCCGAGCGGCACCGCGGACGGCGCGCCCTGCCACTCGAAGCCGTTATCTCCCCACCCAATGCAGGACTAGACGCAACCGGTCGTGCACTAAGTCCATAATGGCCGGTGTGAACTCCCGAGCTCCACTGTGCGCCGTCGGCGCGGGAATGAGCGTGAGCGCAAGCATTATCACAGCCAAACCAGCCAGCCACAACCGTCCGCCCGAAACCCGCGGCCACTCGGCCACCTGCGGATGCCGCAAACTAGTCAGCAGCAAAAAAATCGCCCATATAAACCATCCCGCCCACAGGTAATAGCCCATGGGCAAGAGAATCAGAATCGTCAGCCGCGACACAAATTTGTGCGCCCGCGGCGCAATCGCAAAAACAATGTGTCCGCCATCGAGTTGCCCGCCCGGCAGCAAGTTGAGTGACGTCGCCAGCATTCCTACCCATGCGGCAATCGCCGTCGGATGCAGCAGCACTCGATCAAGAGGCAAGGCCGCCGGGCCGCGCAGCAGGTTCATCCCCAGCAGCAAACGCCGCGTCGCCTCGAAGATCAATGGATACCCGAGTTCATAGTCCCCCGGGCCAAGGCCGGCGTGCATCGGCTTCGACCATCCCAGCGCGACCACAAGCACAGCGAGTGCCACCATAAATCCCGCGATCGGCCCGGCAATGCCGATATCGAACAATGCCGTGCGCGAGCGAATCCGCGACCGGATCACAATCACCGCTCCCATAGTTCCGATCAGAGTCGGCATCGGAATGAAAAATGGCAGCGTCGCATAAACTCCGTAACGCCGGCAGTATAAGTAATGTCCCATTTCGTGAGCCAGAAAAAACAGCATCACCGTGACCATGAAGGGCACGCCACCCCAAAGGCGCGCGGGATGCGTCAAAGCCCAGTTCACAGGGAAAAGCGGCACCGATGCATCGGTGAAAGACAGCGCCGGCAGGCCGCGCGCAAAGTTGTATTGCATGCGCGCCCCCATTACCAGCGTGGTGCAACAAGTCGCCAGCAGGAGCAGCACATGCAGCCAGTAGCGCGGCTTCGGCGCGTGCGGCGCCCACTGCGGCACGGGCCGGTAATATTCGAGAGTAGAGGAAACTGAGGGAGGAGTTGGTTCCGACATGAATTCGGCCCCGAAATCTGATTCAGAGCCGCTTTCTAGATGCTACTACGAACTAACGCGATTAGACTCGGAGGAGTTACATCACAGGCGTGTTCAGCCACCGAACTCCAAAAAAGCTAATAGCTGACGGCTGATAGCTGACAGCTTTCTTTCAATCAATCGACTGCAATTCTTTTCCCGGCTTAAACCGCACGGCCTTGCCCGGCGGGATCGAAACTTCCGCGCCCGTGCGTGGGTTACGTCCAATGCCAGTCTTGCGCGGACGCACATTAAACACGCCAAATCCGCGCAGTTCAATGCGGCTGCCATGGGCCAGAGCTTTCTTCATGCTCTCGAAAACGGTTTCCACCGCCAACTCGGCTTTAGTCTTCGTAATGCCGGTTCTGGCGACCACTTCGTTGATAATATCGAGCTTAATCACGAACGGCTCCCGGATGCGGTGTCTGGATCATCCCTCAAGTGATTGATGCTATGGGAGATAAGGGAGATTGTCAACGGGAGCATCAGTACCGTAAACTGACCGGACGCAGAAAGCATTGAGTAATTGTGCAATCGGGCGATTGAGCAATTTTGTTGGACGTTCTTCGAAGGGTTCAATCGCTCACTCACAAAATCACCCAATCGCAAAATTTTTCCCAAGGAGCTCCATGCTGAAGAGTGACCGCTGGATTCGCAAGACGGCTCGCGAACATGACATGATCAACCCTTTTTCCGAGAAGCAAGTCCGCGAGGGCGTGATCTCCTACGGATTATCCTCTTACGGATACGACCTGCGCGTGGCCGATGAGTTTAAGATTTTCACGAACGTGAACAGCACCATCGTCGACCCCAAGAACTTCGACGAAAAATCCTTTGTCACCATCCGCACTGATATCTGCATCGTTCCGCCCAACTCATTCGCGCTCGCCCGCTCCGTGGAATACTTCAAAATTCCCCGCGACATCCTCACCATCTGCGTCGGCAAGAGCACCTATGCCCGCTGCGGCATCATCGTCAACGTCACGCCATTCGAGCCCGAGTGGGAAGGTTTCGTTACTCTCGAAATCTCTAACACCACGCCGCTCCCGGCGCGCATCTATGCCAACGAGGGCCTGTGCCAGATTCTTTTCTTCCAGTCCGACGAAGTCTGCGAAACCAGCTACGCCGACCGCAAAGGCAAGTATCAGTCGCAACAGGGAATTGTGCTACCGAAGTTGTGAGGGATGGTTGATAGGTAAACTTGTCAATTCAGCATGGCGGGAATTAGTGGGCCGATTGCAATTTCCAGCGGTCTTGTGGAAGTGTAGAGCGATTTAAAATTACTCAATTACTCAATCGCCCAATTACTCAATCTCCTACCGCCCGTTCTCGTCTTCCTTAAACATGTACTTGATCGCCGGCTTGTAGATCATCAGATTCGGACGCCCATCTTCGCGGAGAACCTTGATGCAGGTCTTATCGTACCACTCGATGATGCCGTGCACTTCCTCGCCATCCTGCAACACAATCACCATCGGCGTTCTCGACTGCATCTGCTTTTGGTAGTAAAAATTCTCGGCGTTAGTCTGCTCCGGAGGCGCAGCCTTGCGCCCACTGCCTGCACCCGTGGAACGTTCCCCACGGTCATATCCGCGATCCTGTCCGCGCTCTCCGCCACGTTCCGGGCGCTCGTGCCGCTCGCGCCTATCTGCAACCTGTAAATGATTAGAGTTGTGATTGGAATTATGGCTGGAGTTGTGATTGCCGTGATTGTGATCGGTGCGCGGCAATGCCGGACGAATCAGCTTCCGGTTGGCAAAATTCTCTTCGTCCCCAGCCGGCTGGGCCGAAGTCAGGGCTATCGTTTCCTTCATAGTGGCGCTTACTCCTGCACACGCATTCGAGCAAAACTGCTAAGTCTTAGGACCCCTGAAAGTATTTACGAAGGCGTGAAATTTTATTTACCGTACCACAGGAATCTTGCCATGACAATGGCGCAATCGTGCCAGTAACTGGCCATTTCATCGGTGTGCCAAATCTTGCAACACTCTAAAATTCTTGCAACACTCTAATTTCTATTTAACTCGTATTCGTCATGTCCGTGCCTTTCCGCTCTCTGCCGCTGCACGTGGCCACGGCGACCAGCGTTACCCCAACCACTACCGTCCAGGCAAGAACCGGCGCGAAAATTCCGCCAAAGCGTTGCTCGGCGAGCTTGGCCTGCACCACCCCATTGCGCGAGGAAAGTAAGTTCCCCAGTTGGTAAGCCAAACCCGGAAATGTACCTCTTACTGCTGGTGGTGAAAGTTCGTTCAAGTGCGCCGGAATTACACCCCACGCACCTTGCACCATGAATTGCATCAGAAATCCACCCAGCGCCAGTAAGGGCACAGTGTGTGAGTATGCCCACAGTGGAATGACAGGGATCGCCAACAGAGCGGCAATCACGATAGCCCGCCGCCGGCCGATCTTCTCTGACCACGCCCCAAAAATAATTCCACCCAGCAAAGCGCCAATGTTGGCGACTACAGCGATGAATCCCACCATCTGCGGCGTGAAGTGATGGTCCTTCTGCAGGAACGTTGGATAAAGATCCTGGGTCCCGTGGCTGAATGAATTGAAACTAAACATCAGCACGATGAGAAAAATAAACGTGCCGGCATAAGTCAGGATACCCTTGCCCATCCTGCCTTCCGTTTTTCTTGCTGCTTGCCCTTGCAACCATGCCGGGGATTCGTCCACCTTGGTGCGAATGTAGATCACCAGAAATGCTGGCAGTGCTCCGATCACAAACATCCCACGCCATCCGACGTAGTGAAACGCCGTTCCGTAAACCAAGGCCGCCATCAGATAACCCACCGAGTAGCCCTCCTGCAACAGCCCGGAGAAAAATCCGCGCCCTTCCGCCGGTAAGGTTTCGAAGGCTAATGCCGCGCCCACACCCCATTCTCCACCCATCGCGATTCCAAACAACGCCCGTGAAATCAGAAATATCTTCAACGAAGGGGCGAATGCCGACGACAGTTCAAATACCGAGTACGCGATGATGTCGATCATTAACGTGGGGCGGCGTCCGAAGCGGTCGGCCATCATTCCAAAAAGAAACGCGCCCACCGGACGCATGGCCAGCGTCCAGAAAATCGCCTCCGCCACCACGGAAACTTTAGTCTGGAATTGAGTAGCAATGGCGCTTACGCAAAAAGTCAGAATGAAAAAATCGAAAGCATCCAGCGACCACCCCAGAAAGCAGGCGGTGAAGGTATTCCGCTGCACCGGGGTAAGCCTGCGAAAATGGCCGAAAAATTCCATAGAAATTGCGTCGAGTTTTTCGGAACGTACTGAAAAGCCGTGCGAATGCTAGCATATGTTTTCAATCAGCACTCAGAAAATCAAACCGCATCCCATGCCCGAACTCGACTCTCCTCAACGCCAGGCGCCCGATTCGCTCATGCTCACCGGCTTCTGGTACCGCGCTCTGCCCGCTGACCGCGTCCATCGCAACCAGCTCCACAAAGCCATGTTGCTCGAGATTCCCCTCGTGGTTGGACGCGATCGCGCCGGCCACCCCTTCGCGCTCCGTGACTCCTGTCCCCACCGTGGTATGCCGCTCAACTGCGGCAAGTTCGATGGCGAAAATGTCGAGTGCTCCTACCATGGCTGGACCTTCGACGCCCACAACGGCCAGTGCCAACTCATCCCGTCACTCACCGCCGATCAGAATTTGAAAGTGGATCGCATCTACGCCGGCAGTTATCCCTGCGAAGAGCAGGATGGTTTTGTCTGGGTCTACATACCCGATCCGAGCCCGATGGGGGCAGGATTCGCTGCACCCGAACAAGCTCCCGATCCCGCACCGCAGATCGAAAAATTCGGCGTGTCGGGAGGCGTGCCGAGCGGGGGGCCGCAAAAAGATAAGTACAAACTCGCCTACCTCACCGCCGATATGCCCGTCAGCATCGATCACGGCATCATCGGCCTCATGGATCCAGCGCACGGACCGTTCGTCCATCAAGCCTGGTGGTGGCGCAGCCGCCACAGCATTCACGAGAAGCACAAAAACTTCGAGCCGATTCCCAGTGGCTTCCGCATGAGCGCCCACACGCCCAGCTCAAACTCCGCTCCCTACAAGCTGTTGCGCCTCTACGCGGCCGCCGATTCCATTACAACCACCATCGACTTCACTCTGCCCAATCTGCGCCGCGAAACCATCCGGGCAGGGAAGTACTGGTTCTCGTCGCTCACCACCGTTACGCCGATCACTCGCAACCAGTGCCGCATTGACGTGGTCGCCGCGTGGAACATCTTCCGCTGGATGCCGTTCGGACCCGAGTTGCTGAAGTTTGTCTTCGCCAAATTCGTCGAGCAGGACCGCCGCACCATGGAACTCCAAGCCGAAGGCCTGAAGCACAACCCACACCTAATGCTGATCGACGACGCGGACCGTCCCGCCAAATGGTATTTCCAGCTGAAAGCGGCACACCTCGAAGCAAAACGTACCGGTGCAGAGATGAAGCATCCATTGTCCGGCCCCGTCACACTGAAATGGAGAAGCTGATCTGGGGAAAGGCCGGACCCTGCTTCGGTGTGGTCCATGTCTGGAGAATTACAGAGGCGTGTAGTATTTTGGTCGGCATTACATGCTACGCAAAACTCGGGGATGCGGGCAGTAACGTGGAAGAGCGGCGCTTCAGCGCCGGTAAAGGCCAGGCAAAAATGAGGGCTTTAGCCCTGCGGGAAGCGCAGTTTTTCCGAAGATTCAATCGATTGAGCTGCGGCATCCTGCGAGCCCCGCGCAGCATCGAAACACCGGAATCAGAGCGCGATCATTTCCCAATCCTGGATAGGAGAACTAATTCCACATGCCCGAACGCGAACTCGAAATTCCGATGCAGCAAGGCAGTAGCGATAGCGTTTTCTATTACCCTGAAGGCGACGGCAAATGGCCGGGTGTTCTCTACCTCACCGACATTGGCGGCATTCGCGCCGCCAACCGCGAATCCGCTGCGCGCTTGTCGAAAGAAGGATACGCCGTGCTCATGCCCAACATTTTCTATCGCACCGGCCGCGCGCCACTCCAGCCTTCCATACGAACTCTGGATGACGAAGGGAGAAAAAAGCGCATGGCGGAGTTGAGCGCTCCGCTAACGCCGGAGGCCATTGAGCGCGATGCATCCACCTACATCGATTCCCTGCTGTCACAGAATTGCACGCGCCCGGGCATGATCGGCGTCGTCGGCCACTGTTTCAGCGGGAAGATGGCAATGTTCGCTGCTGCCGCGCGGCCCGATAAAGTTGCCGCCGCTGCCTCCTTTCACGGCGGCGGCCTGTATACCGACGCGCCCACCAGCCCTCACCTGGCGCTGCCTCGAATCAAGGCCCGCCTGTACTTCGGCCACGCCACCAAAGATCACAGCATGAATGAGGAAGCCATTGCCAAGCTCGATGAAGCTCTCAACCGCTGGGGCGGAAAATACGAAAGCGAAACCTACAAAGACGCGTACCACAGTTGGACTTCTTCCGACAGTCCCGTCTACAACCAGCCCCAAGCCGAACGCGCCTTTCGAAAACTTCTGGAGCTATTGGACGAGACACTGCCTTAGAAGCTTCGCGTTGCTTTCGGTACTTACCAGAAAACCCGAAGTCCCTTATAAAGGCGGAACTTCTCATCCGGGGTCACGACTGGAATTTGTTCCGATAACGCCTGAGCGATAATTTGACGGTCGAAAGGGTCGCGGTGATGAACGGGCAACTCAAACAGGCGGAGGGCATGATCGCCGTTATACGGCAGAATCCGGATTCCCAAATCTTGCGCACTCGTGCGCAGAGTTAAAGCTGAAAATGCCAGCTTTCCCGAAGCGGACTTAATCGCAACTTCGGTAACAGAGATGGCACTCAGCTCAAGTCCATTGTCCAAATCTTGCAGCAGCGAAGAGGCGCGCTTGCTTAACAGCTCCGGAAATTGCACCGCATAAATAAGCGTCGCCGTGTCAAGCAGCAGGCGCATTCCTAATAGCGCCCTTCGACGAAGTCATCTACTTCTTCGTCTGTCATCGGCTTCCACCAATTCGGGTCGATAATCTTAATCTGCCCGCGGAGAGCCCCGAGCACCCTCTTTCTACGAACTGGCTTTTTTGTTCGGACAATATCCACCACTGGGACACCACGGCGGCAGATCGTGACTGGCTCACCATTTTCAACCGCCTTGATTAACTCGGGCAGCTTATTTTTGGCATTGGCCACACTGACTTGCATGTTCTCCATCATAGCTATCTTAAATAGCTATGTCAAGAAATACACCCACACGAGTAGTGTCCTAATTGCACCAAGAAGGTGCACGAAGGAATATCGTGGTATTAGACTTTGTGTACCTTTGTGTCCTTCGTGGTTGATGAATTTAGGACTCTACCCCCACATGCGGCGAGCGTAATAACTAGGAAACACATTCCGGTCGCAGCGCATAACTCGCATCCAGCCAGTGCAGATAAGTCTCCATCGCATGCCAGCACACCAGGCTGTTCTTCGCGAAATCGGACGACTTGAACGGATACGCCGTGTCGACGTGATCGTATTCCAACACGACAGGAATATGCGGCGGGAGCTTCGGCACCACGTCCAGCGTATTCACGATGCGCCACGAATTGATCGGCAATAGATCGAACGCCCGCGCGAACTCCAGCGTGCCCACCCGCGGCGACGCAAACGTGCACGACGTCGTGATATCGAATTTTTTCTTCGAGGCATTCTCCATCACAAACAGCGTGGACAGCGCCGAGCCCAGGCTATGCCCGGTCACCACCATAGGCCGCGGCGGGCGCGGCTCATCCACCCGCCGTCTTCTGCCGCGGGCCAACTCGCGGCTGGTAGC
>JBAPQU010000180.1:0-17066 GCA_049280795.1 Candidatus Sulfotelmatobacter sp. | reverse complement strand
CGAGCAACGGCACCGCGAGCGACACGAACGGGGCGATGAATCCTGCCGCGGCGAACCCTGCAATTAACGCCGGCAATGCAGAGGCCGGCGGCGACGATGCGATGATGGCTGCCACGCCGACAAAACCGACGGCTGAGGACGAGGAACAAGCCCGTCGTCGCGACGAACAACTTCAGATCGACCACGAAGTTCAGCAACTGCCAAGCCTTCCGCCTGACCAGCGTTTCAAGAAAATTCTCAGCATGCCCACGGCAGCGCAGATTGCGGTTGCCGACTCTCTGCGCGGAGGCAAGGCACAAGACATTCTCACAGGCCTCTCTCCTAGGCAGAAGGAAACCGTGCTCGCCATGAATTACCCGGCGGGCGTGGTAACGAACGAATTGGTGCAAGCGAAGCTTCTGAGCGCGATCTATAGCCGGCGCCAGTTTGAAGAGGTGATGACCGATTTCTGGTGCAACCACTTCAATGTGTTCGTCGACAAGGGACTCGACCGCCTGATGCTGACCAGCTATGAGCGAGATGTGATCCGGCCGCATGCGCTCGGCAAGTTCGAAGATCTACTCGTGGCTACCGCGAAGAGTCCGGCGATGTTGTTTTATTTGGACAACTGGTTGAGCGTAGGGCCGGACTCCGCGAAAGCGTTGGGTCTTCCGGCGCATCCGGGACCGTATGGATATGGTCACCGTTATCCGGCACGGCCGAGGCCGGGCAAGCGCCCCAGCGGCCTCAATGAAAATTACGGCCGCGAGTTGCTTGAATTACACACGCTAAGCGTGAATGGCGGCTACTCGCAACGTGACGTCACCGAAGTTGCCAAAGTGTTTACAGGATGGACTATCGAAAACCCCGCCCAGGGCGGCAGCTTTAAGTTTGATCCCAACATGCACGAGCCCGGGCCCAAGTTCGTGCTGGGACGGCGCATAAAGCCCAAGGGCGAAGGCGAAGGATTGGAAGTGCTGCACCGGCTGGCAACGAGTCCACAGACTGCGCACTTCATTTCTCTGAAGCTCGCCGAGCGGTTTGTTTCCGACGATCCGCCACCCGCGTTGGTCGATCGCATGGCGAAAACTTTTTTAAAGAAAAAAGGCGACATCCGCGAAGTTCTGGAAACGCTCTTCCATTCGCCCGAATTTTGGAACGACGAGACTTATCACGCGAAGGTGAAAACACCACTGGAATTCGTAGCCTCCGCAGTGCGGGCTACCGGCGCCGAAGTTGACGATGCATTGCCGTTGACCCGGCAATTGAACAACATGGGCATGCCGCTCTACGGAGCGCAACCGCCCACGGGATATTCCATGAAGGCGGAAACCTGGGTGAGTTCTTCGGCGCTGCTGAATCGCATGAATTTTGCGTTAGCTTTGACCAGCGGCAAGATTAAAGGCGTCAAGGTGGATGCGGCGCAGCTTGCGGGCAATAGCGACGCGCCGTCGGATTCCGATGCAACGCTTTCTAATCTGGAGGCGAACCTGGTAGCAGGCGGCGTCTCGAAGCAGACGCACGACTCGATCGCGGCACAGATTGATGCAGGCGCGAAAAATGGCTTACAACGTAAGCCAGACAATAAGGCGCCGCGCAAGTCCGATAACGCCGTGCGTCCGCCGGATGCGAGCACAATCGCGGGATTGTTGCTGGGTTCGCCGGAGTTTCAGAGAAGATAGCTAGAAGCCAGAAACTGGGAGCGGTTTCCATGTCCATTACACGTCGCGTTTTTCTTCGGAACAGTGCGCTTGCCGTTGTCGGCACGGCGGCCGTGCCGAGCTTTCTTGCACGCGCCGCATGGGGCGCTGATCAACTCGGCGTTCGGAACAAACGCCTAGTCGTGATTTTTCAGCGCGGGGCGGCAGACGGCCTGAACATTGTGGTGCCTCACGCGGAGCCGCAGTATTACGCCATGCGGCCGAGCATCAACATTCCGCGCAAAGCGGTGCTCGATCTCGATGGCTTCTTCGGGCTGCATCCTTCACTGGCGCCGTTCCAGCCGCTTTGGCAACAGCGTCAACTTGCGATTGTGCATGCCGCGGGTTCGCCGGACCCCAACCGCTCGCACTTCGATGCGCAGGATTTCATGGAATCCGGCACTCCGGGCGTGAAGTCCACGGAAGATGGTTGGCTGAACCGCTCACTGCACAACCTGACGCGATCTGCTCAAGGACAACGCTCTCCATTCCAGGCTATTGCCATGGGCCCATCGATTCCGCGCATCCTTAGCGGCGCAGAGCCGGCCATCGCCATGAACAACATCAACGATTTTTCCATCGGCGGACGCAATCCAAAACCTTCGCCGGCCGCGACCGCGTTTGAGGCTATGTACGATCACTCCTCCGACGCAGTGTTGCACGGCACCGGCGAGGAAACATTTGACGCAGTGAAGATGCTGAAGGCCGCTGATCCATCGAAGTACAAACCCGCGCCCGACGCCGATTATCCCAAGGGACGCTTCGGCGACAGCATGCGCCAGCTCGCCCAGCTCATTAAAGCGAACCTCGGCGTGCAGGTGGCGTTTGCCGATATCGGCGGATGGGATCATCACGTGAACGAAGGCTCGACCGATGGCCAGATCGCCAACGTGCTGCGCGATTTCTCGCAATCGATCGCGGCCTTCTGGACCGATCTTGGAGATCTCGGGGAAGACACGGTGGTGGTGACCATGTCCGAATTCGGCCGTACCGCGCGCGAAAATGGAAACCGCGGCACCGACCACGGCCATGCCAACGTGATGTTTGTTCTAGGCGGGCCGGTAAAAGGCGGCAAAGTTTACGGACGCTGGCCGGGGCTTGATCAGTCGCAGCTTTACGAAGGGCGTGATCTGGCGCTGACTACGGATTTTCGTCAAGTGCTTGGCGAGGCCGTGGCGCGGCATCTGGGCAATCGCAATCTGAATGAAGTGTTCCCGGGGTATGAGAATCAGCAGGGAAGGTTTTTGAAATTGTTGGGGTAACAATATCTAAAATTGCGGAATGTGTTCTTTTAGACTTCAATCAGTACATCGCCATTTTCAATCTTCAGTGGATAAACAGCAACTTTCATGCCGGAATCTTGCACTGCCGCGCCGGTCTTCGGATCCCAGGCCCAGCCGTGCCACGGGCACACTACCTTGCCACCTTCAATCATTCCCTGCCCCAGCGGCCCGCCGCGATGCAGGCAGACGTTGTCCATGGCGCTGTAGGTGCCGTTCACGTTTGCGACGCAGATGGTCTTTGCGCCGCACGGGAATTCTTTAGCTTCGTCGGCGGGCGGGAGTTCGGATTCGGTGGTGAGCTTGGTGAAGTTTGGCATGGCCGGTGTAGAGTGCAAGCCGAGCTTCGCTCGGCGGACGGGCGAGAGCGCCCGTCACCACACAAATCTATTTCGGTTGTAAAGTCTGCGCGATCATCACCTGGCGTTTGAAGTTTTCCAGCATATTCGGATCGAGCCGGACTTCCGTGGGCCTCTTCGCCAGCGTCATGGTATCGATTTTGTCCTGCAGTTTGAGCAGCGCGTAGAAAAGATTTTCGGGGCGGGGCGGGCAGCCGGTGACGTAAACATCCGTGGGCACGATTTTGTCGACACCTTGCAACACGGCATACGTATTGAACGGGCCGCCCACCGACGAGCATGCGCCCATCGAGATCACCCATTTCGGATCGGGCATCTGGTCGTAGATGCGCTTGACCACTGGCGCCATTTTCAAGGTTACGGTACCGGCAACGATCATCAAATCGCTCTGTCGTGGGCTGGGACGAAATACTTCCGACCCGAAGCGCGCGATGTCGAAGCGCGCCGTGGAGGAAGCGATCATCTCGATGGCGCAGCAAGCCAGGCCAAACGTCATCGGCCACACGGCGGATTTCCGCGCCCAGTTGAAGACGTAGTCCACCGTGCTGATCATGAAATTCTTTTCGAACTTGTTTTGCAGCCAGCCCATGAGGGAACCTCGGTTTGACCAACTTTTTCAATTATACGTTCAAGCAACTAACAACGGCACGAAGCAACTCAGTCTAGGGATGCTGAGGGCGAGTGTCAATCATTACTCTGTTCAGTTGCCGCTTGTTCAGTTGCCGCGCGGTCACGACTCAGCTACAAATAGAAGCATCCATGGATTCGAACTCCGCCGTGGCAGACGGCCACAAATCCAGCGCCGCCCAGCTTCTCAGCGTCTGGTCGCACATTCGCACCTCACAGTTTTGGATGGTCGCAATCGCCCTGTTCCTGCGCGTAGGCTGGATCCTCGCCGGCCACACTTATAGGTTCAAGCCCGCCGACAATAACTTTGGCTTCGGTTGGGAGATGGGGCGCATCGGCGCGGCCATCGCCTCGGGGCATGGCTTCAGCGATGCTTTTGGTGCGCCCACTGGACCAACTGCATGGGAGCCGCCGCTTTATCCCTACCTGACGGCTGCCGTTTTTCACTTCTTTGGTATTTATTCGCGCGCGTCAGCTTTTGTGCTGCTCAGCATCAACAGCGTTTTTTCGGCATTGACTTGCATTCCAATTTTTCTGATTGCCCGCCGGATCTTCTCGGAAAAAGCGGCGGTCGGCTCCGCATGGACGTGGGCGCTTCTTCCCTATGTCATGTTTTGGTGCACGCGCTGGGTGTGGGAGACAAGTTTTTCGGCTCTGCTGGTGGCTGTGATTTTCTGGCTGGCGCTCACCATGGAAGATCGTGACGGGCTGAAGCCGTGGCTCCAGTTCGGATTGCTCTGGGGCATCGCTGCGCTCAACAGCACGGTGCTGATCGCGTTTCTGCCGGCCTCGGGGCTGTGGGCCTGGTACCACCGCGCCAAGCGGCACAAGCCTTCGTTTGCGGGAGTGGTGCTGGCTTCCGTAGTTTTCATCGCGTGCGTCACACCCTGGACGATGCGCAACTATCGCACTTTCGGAAAGTTCATTTTCATCCGCGACAATCTGGGAGCGGAACTGCGCCTGGGAAACGGCACGGGCGCCGACGGCACCTGGATGCAGTATTTGCATCCCACACAGGATCTCTATGCCATGCGCCAGTACACTTCCATGGGCGAGCTGGCATACATCGAAGCGCGCAAGCGGCAGGCGGTCGATTACATCGAGGCGGATTATCCGCGCTTCGCCGTGCTCTGCCTGAAGCGCTTTATTTATTTCTGGGCGGGACCCCCGCGATTGTCACAAATCTGGTGGCTGGCGGAAGTAAAAAACTCGCTCTTTCTGGCCTCGTCCGTACTCATGTTCTGGGGACTTGGCCGGGCGCTGCGCCAGCGCAGACCCGACGCCTGGCTTCTGTTCTGGCTGATCCTGCTCTATCCGGCAATCTACTACGTGGTCTATCCCGGCCAGCGATACCGCCATCCCATTGAACCGGAGATGACGATCCTTGGCGTCTTCCTGCTGACGGAGGCGGCCGAAAACCGGAAGACGGTCATACCGCATGCGGATTGACGATTAGCGAGCGCTGCTCTTACTTCTGATCGTCCAACTCAATCGTCAGAACGTGGATTTGTTTCGCCTTGGCATCGAAAGTGCCGGAGACTTTTACTTTTTGTCCTTCGTACCCGTGCACCAAATCTGCCCGATCGAGCCGGAAAACGTCGTTACCGGAAGACAGAACCAGATATCCTCCGAGATGCTCGATGCAGTAGACGGAACAGGTATTCGAAGTCCCACCCATGGACTTGGACTTGAGCATCTCCTGATGAGAGCGCGTAAGAGAGTGAACGTTCAACGCGCATTGGCTATCGGAAACTTCGCCGCGAAAAATACGCGGATTTTGTCCATTGGCGGCGCTGGCCACAGTCAGAATCGCTATTGCGCACCAAATTGTATTTCGATTCATAAACACTCCTTGCCTCTGTTCCTCAGGGCAGCACGATAAACTTCATGTGCATGCCTTCGTGGTCTTCACTACAGATGACGGTGCAGACCACTATGTACTCGCCCGGTTCAGTGGGAGCGGTGAGTTGGAATTCCTGCGTGCCCGGCTTGAACAGCAGATCCCACCCCTCCACCTTGGTTCGATCCTTGGCCCGTAGCAGAGTGAAGCCATGGATCGATCCATCCCGGTTCCAGGATTTGGCGCGCCGTGCCGTCACCCGCAGAAGCACCCGTTCGCCAGCCTTGACGGTGATCTCCGGCGTACGTTCTCCGGCGATCTTGTAGCGGCTGTCGCTATCGGCCAGCACCTCAATGACTCGCACCTGCGCACAGGCGCAGGGCAGCAATATCAGAAAAGCACTTGCCGCGGCGATTACCGTAAGGGTACGACAAAACCTTGGGATTTTTGACATTTCTAGCTTTCGAGTGTCGATTCGATTACTGCGTCATGTAAAAGAGCACCAGCTTCATGTCTTCGTCGGTAATGGTGGCCCGAACCCGCATGTGGCGCAACACGGTCGCCATCATGCGTGGTGGAAATTTCCGCGGGGCGGCGTGGCAACGGCCGCAGTTGGCGCGATAGCGCAGCTCACCCTGCACTCGCATGGCATCGGCGTTATCGCTGTGAACTATCGACGAGACGGTTGCTTCCTTGTTAGCGGAAGGCCCTCCGGCGTGCGCCAACGGAATAAGAACAATCGGGAAGAAAACCAACGCCGCGAAAGCAAGCGTGCGCACTAAAACCGCAATCCCAGTTTTCATTGCGCCCTCCCCAGCGGAATGAGGAAGCGGTAGGCAATGCCGACCGTCCAAAGATTGAAATTTCCCGCCGAACTGAATTGGCGCCCGTAGCTGGCTAATGCCTTCAGCCCGTCCTGCAGGTAATAGTTCACTCCGAACTCGCCTTCGCGTGTGTTCGCAGCGGGGAGCCCAAGCGCCTGAGCTTCGTCTGAGCTGATCGAGCCGCTGAAGAATTGTTCCACTCGCGCCGCAAATTCGGTTCGGCGCATTGCCTTATGCCAGAAATGCAGTTGGCTCAACCGATAGGCGCCGTCGACCCAGTATCCGCTGCCCTGGTTGGATCGCGCGTACTCGGAGTGCACGTTGAGCGGAAGCCTACTCGACAACCACGCAAAATAAAATCCAAACGCATTGGTGCGATTGTCCTGCAAAAGCTTTTGAAAGGACGCGCCTATCTCAACTCGCGGACCGGGGAGGAAAACGCTAATTCGTCCGCCGGCGTTGCGATCCGATTCCAGATTGTTGTGATCCGTGCTTACCGCCGAAACATAGACTGCATAGTTTAGGTTGGCCTTGGGGTCGACCGCGAATCCGCCGCGCAGCATCATGCCGTCACTCGATTCGGCGGAGAGCGGCAGGATCAAAGGATCCTGCTGCAGGCTGCGAATCCAGATGGGATATAGCCTCTCATTGAAAATTCCAAACGGGGTGAGAAACCGTCCCAGGGTGACGGTGACGTATGGGTTGGCAATGTAGTCTGCCTGCAGATAATCGAGATTCTTGCTGACTTGGCCCCCGTAGGGGCCGCCATCGGGCGGGCGTTGAAATGCTCCTTCACATTCCATTCTTGCCTCCACCAGCCAGCGTTCACCCAGCGGAACCAGAAGAACAGGGTTGATTTGGGCATCAACTTGATTTTGCCCCGCCGTGATGAAGTTGAAATAGCCGGCGGTGCCGCTGAGGATGGGGACTGGCTTCTCTGATTCTGACGATTGCGCGGCCAGCCCCGGCGCGATGCACAAAAGGCATAAAAGAAGTAGCCTGGCCGGCCTTGGCATAACAGCCCTCTGCCCGTGCCGAATATGTCTTTTTGTGTACAGGTACGACAAAACCAACCCCGCTTAAGCCTTTGATGGCATTGTCTTTCAAGCAAGCTAAAGAGGGGAACATCACCGAGGTAACTTTCGTATACCTAGGTGGGAGTGGAGAGCCTTTCCGGCGTGACCTCACCGATTGCAATCCGGCTCGTCTATTAACCTGAAACGGAGGAATCTTATGAATCGTCAACGTCGATCCCACACCTGGTCGGGAGCCGTCCTTGGAAGCATCTGTGCACTGCTGGTTCTCGCTCTCGGAGCCCACGCCTCCGATCACCACGGCGCCTTTACCGAGGAATTCCACCAGACCTACACGCTCACTCCAGGCGGCCACGTGGAACTCGATAACATCAACGGCGATGTTCACATCTCCACATGGGACAGGAATGAAGTCAAGGTTGATGCGGTGAAATATGCCGACAGAAAAGACCGTCTTGACGAAGCACGCATCGAAATTGAGTCCGGCAAGGATTATCTTTCGATTCACACCAAGTACCCGGATCACGACCTCACTTTCAACTGGGGATCACATAACAATCCCGCCGGCGTGGAATATACATTGACCGTGCCGCGCGCCATCCGGCTGGACGAAATCAAACTGATCAATGGCGCGCTCGACATCACCGGCGTTAGTGGTGAGGTGCAGGCGTCTTGCATTAACGGCGAACTGCAGGCTCACAATCTCTCAGGCCGCGCCGAGCTCTCCACCATCAATGGCCACCTTGACGCCAGGTTCGACCAGCTTTCCAGCTCGTCCGTCGAATTGAAATCGGTCAACGGCTCGGTGGAGTTGACGATCCCTTCCGATTCCAAAGCGGAAATCGAGGCCAGCACCGTTTCCGGAGGTATTGAGAACGATTTCGGCCTGCACGTGAATAGTCATCGATTCGTCGGCCATGACCTGCGCGGCGAACTGGGCAACGGTGGCCCGCACGTCAAGCTGGAGAATGTGAATGGCCACATCGAAATTCGCCACGCCTCCGACGGCCGTGCTCTGAGCCCGGCGAAGGATCTGAGTCATCGCGACAAGGATGATGACGACGGGAGCGAAATCTAGTTTTGAAAGGGCACGGGTTTCAGCCGCGCCGCGCTTAGTAAATCGTGTATCCCGGCGCCGGTGTCCGCAGATCGGGCTTTGATGCCATCAGCAACAACGCGCCCTCGCGCTTGAACGCCTTCAGATCGTCCAGGCTGTGAAACGATTTCGTTTTGTAGTCATCGGGCGTGGGCGTGTCATCGGGGATGCGGCAGGCCTCCACATTCTCGAAGGCATGTTTTTTCAGCAGCTCGACATACTCAGCCGCCGAGCGCACGTGCACCGGCACCTTCAGCTTGTCCACCCACTGCAGCGAATATTGATTGTCTTTGTATAAATTGATCAGGATGAATAATTTCCCTCGCGGCGCCATTACGCGAAAAAGCTCCATCAGCGCGCGGTCCTGGTCGGCATAGTAATAAAACGATTCGACTGACAACACTTTGTCGAAGAAGTTTTCTTCCCACGGAATCTGCTGCGCCGATCCCCAGACATAAAGCACATTGTCGAAATCTTTCGAGGCCGCACGCGCCTCGCGGATCATCTCGTCGGAGACATCGAGGCCCACGACTTGCCCGAAGCCATCGGGCCCCTCGCCCACCAATCTCGCCAGCAGTCGCGTTGCCCACCCTGAGCCGCAGCCGAGATCGAGCAGGCGCTCACCCGGACGCAGTTCCATGCGGCGAATCGTCTTTGCCGTAATGTCGAGATGGTGATTCTCCATCTTCGGGCCTTCGCCAGCGGCGGCCCAGCGGTTGAATTCCTGTTGCAGCTTTTCGTCGGGGGTGAGGGATTTTTCTGGCATATTAACTCCCATCTCGTTATTAAGCTCAGGGGTCACTAAAACTAGACATCCTATACCATGTGATATCCTATAGCATGTGCTACTCGATCAGATTGTCTTGGATACATCAGTAGTCGTCGCTGCGCTTCGGAGTCGATCGGGAGCCAGCAATGCTGTCTTGAGAATAGTAGCGCAGCATGGCCTTATTCCCTTGGCAACGCCGACCTTATTCCTCGAATATGAGGATGTCCTCAAACGTCCCGAACAACGACTGGTGCATAAACTCAGTCTGCAACAAATTGATGAATTTTTGGCAGAACTCGCAGCACTAATTAAACCGGTTGAGACGCACTTTCTCTGGAGACCCCAGACGCACGATCCGAATGACGAAATGGTTCTGGAAGCTGCGATCAACGGACGGGCGGACGCTTTGGTGACGCATAACATTTCTGATTTTTTATCGGCAGGCAGGCGGTTTGGAATTAGTGTAATGACGCCGGCGGAGTTATTAAAGGAGATGAAACCGTGAGTAAAGCAACGTATCCGTTAAAGCTCCCTCTTTCGATCAAAAGAGCTGCAGAGCGTTTGGCAAAAGAAGATGGTGTTTCGCTCAATCAATGGATTGCGTCTGCCGTGGCGCAAAAAGTCGGAGTGGCCGAAACCGCGAATGAGTTCTTTAAAAAACGCGCAGGAAGCTCCACTGGAGCAGGCCTGATGAAATTCCTGCGTGCCGCACCAAATGTTGCCCCCGATCCCGGCGACGAGCGGCCTTGAAACGTGAAATCCGCGGCAGACGCTAGCCTCACGCCTATGCTACAGTTTTCCTCCACATGGCGACACGCCCTCAGAATCCTTCTCACCCTGACCCCGGCCCAGTATCACTCTACTGCCCAACCTGCGCAAAAGAAGTAAACGATCCCCTCACCTGCGGTGATTGCTCTGCCGTCATTTGCCGCCGCTGTGGCACGCCACTCGAATCTCCCGACGAACTCGGAATCGGATAATGGACTCCCTCGCCGCATCGACGGCCGAACCTCCCGCTTCGAACTCCGATTCCACTCCAGGCCAACCCACTCTGGTTCGCGGACTCAGCCTGCTCGATTCCGTGCTTCTTCTGGTCAGCGGCATCATCGGCTCCTCGATTTTTCTCACCGCCAAAGATATTGCTGGCCCGCTGCCGCAGCCTATGCTGTTTTTGCTTGTCTGGGTCATCGGCGGCGTGATTTCCCTATTCGGCTGCGTCGCCTTTGCTGAGCTGGGCTCGATGTTTCCCGAGTCCGGCGGACAGTATGTTTATCTTCGCGAGGCCTACGGCGACCTGGTTGCCTTTCTTTACGGCTGGATGCTTTTCGCTGTCGCTAACGGCGGCAGCATCGCGGCTCTCACCGTCGCTTCCGCCGCTTACACGGGACAAATCTTCCCGATTGTCTCGCAAGAACATGTAGTCCTCACGCTTGCCGGCATCACCATTAACCGCGCGCAGATATTCGCATTACTCTTAATCGCTGTAATGACCTACGTGAATGTTGCTGGATTGCGTTGGGGCGCGCTTTTGCAAAATCTTTCCACCTGGACCAAGTTTGCGGCCATGGCCGCCTTCGTCGTCCTCGGATTCGCCATCGGTAAAGGCGATTGGTCGCACTTCCGCGCGCACGGCGTCGGCCTCACCATGGGGGTTCATCCCACGCAGTTAATCTCTGCCATGGGCATCGCGCTCATTGCCGTGTTCTGGGCCTACGACGGATGGGTCTACATCACCTGGGTCGCGGGCGAAGTGAAAGAGCCACGTCGCAATGTTCCGCTGGCCATGGTTCTCGGCGTACTCGTGGTTGGTGCCATCTACATGGCCATGAACATGACTTACCTCTACGCGCTGCCTCTCGACCAGATTGCGCAGCACGAAACCATCGCTCACGCCGCCGCGACCGCACTATTTTCGTCTCGTACCGCGGTATGGCTCTCACTCACCATCGCCGTCTCCTGCTTCGGCGCGGCCGCCACCTGCACGCTCTCCGGCGCGCGCGTCTATCTGGCGATGGCGCAGGATGGCGTCTTCTTCAAGCGCATGGCTGTCATTCACCCCAAGTGGCGGACGCCCGCCTTCAGCCTTATCGGGCAAAGCGTGTGGGCGGCGTTGCTCACTCTCAGCGGCCGTTACGACGAACTCTATACGTATGTGATGTTTGGCATGGTGCTCTCCTACACGCTCACGGTGATCGGACTTTTTATCCTGCGCTGGAAACGTCCAAACCTTTCCCGTCCCTATCGCTGCACAGGATATCCGTGGCTACCCGCGATTTACGTGCTGGTCGGCGCGGCCTGGACGCTTAATACCATCATCACCCGCCCCGCTGAGGCCTTCTGGGGCACCGCAATTGTGTTAGTCGGCGTGCCTGGATATTTATATTGGAAGCGAAGCAGCAGGAAGGTAGCAGCAGTGGAGTAGAAGATGTTTGAACGATATACCGAAAAAGCTCGGCGCGTCATCTTTTTCGCGCGCTATGAAGCCAGCCAATACGGTTCACCGGTAATCGACACCGAGCACTTGCTGCTTGGCCTGCTTCGCGAGAACAAGGCTCTGCACCACTGGTTGCCGAAAACGAATCTCCCAGCCATCCGTGAGCGAGTCGACGAACATTGCCCCAAACATCCCAGCATATCGACTGCCATCGATTTGCCGCTCAGCGGTGCCGCGAAGCGGGTTCTAAAACACGCCATGGGCGAGGCCGATGGTCTATCCCACAAGCACATCGGAACCGAGCACCTATTTCTCGGTCTGCTTGATGAGGAAGGCTGCTTTGCTGCCCACCTGCTACTGGAAGGCGGAGCCGATGCCGCTAGCATTCGTCCGCAACTCAGAGCTGAGGCCGAGAAGCAGTCGACGCCCGGAACCTACGACTCCATCCGCACCCGGAGCAGCTTCGGTCGCTCGGGAGGTGCCATCGTCATTCATGGAGCTCCCCGCAGCGCCGACCGTATCCACGAGGCGGTCGAGCGCTGCCGGCTGTACGGCTGCCACTGGGACAAGCGCGCATGGACCAGCGTCGACATCGTCGTCGGAAAGAAGACCGGCAAAATTTCATTCGACCTGCGGCTGGCGGAAGATGCCGAAAACTTTGAACTCGTCAAGGGCGGCTGGAAAAAAGATCGCTGTTTCATCTGCCGCTGGGAACTATTCGAGTCTCAAGACGACCCCGAGCGTGGCACGGGGTTCACCAACGGCCGCGACTGGCTCTGCACCGAGTGCTACACAAAATTTTGGGAGCGGCCGGACTTCTTTTCGTCGTCGTACTCCGATATAACCTGATATTCTGACAAGTCCATTCTGACCCTTTGTTCAGAAAGATTGGTTTTCCTAGACAGGCCCGAACCCGGCGAACCGCAGCTTCTCACCTGGTCATAACGCCCGTAACTTTATCTTGCACCCCGGTTTGCAGTACCTTGGTGTAGTGATTACACGTGCGTAAACCTCCGCGCCTTCGCGCCTGCTTTGGAGAAGACATGAACCGTTCCGTTATCTTCCGTCTGTTTCTCGTCGGGTTCCTTGTCTCTGCCATGTTTACCGCCTGCTCTCGCGACCCCAACGTTCGCAAGCAGAAATATCTGGAGAGTGGCGACCGCTATTTCGAAAAGGGTAAATATGCCGAGGCGGCGATTCAGTACTCCAACGCAATCCAACTCGATTCCCGCTTCGCGCAGGCCCATTACCAGCTGGGTGAAGCTTACCTCAAGCAGGGCGACAGGACTCGAGCTTTTCAGGAACTCTCCCGCACCGTCGAACTGGATCCCAACAACTATCGAGCTCATATCGATCTCGTCAATCTTTTGGTTGCGGCGCGCAATCCGGATGGGTCTGCAAATGATGATTACCTGAAGCAGGCGCGCACGCACCTCGACCTTCTCCGCCTGGCGCAGCCGCAGAATCCGGAGGTCTTTCAGGCTTGGGCCGATTATTATGCCGCGCAGAACAACCTGGGATCGGCTATGCAGGAGATGCAAAAAGGCATAGCCGCTGATCCCAGCCGCTCGGAGTCCTACCTGGATATGGCGCTTCTTCAACTGCGCTCGAACCTACCTGAACTTGCAGAGGCCGATTTTAAGAAGGCCGCCGAGCTTGGGCCCAGGGCCATGAATGCTCAAATGGCGCTGGCAGGCTTTTACCAGTCGCGCAACCGAATGCCGGAGGCAGAACAGCAATTCCAGCACGCCATCAGCATTGATCCGAAAGACCCAGCCCCGCGCGAAGCGCTGGTGCGTTTGTACATGGTGGAAGGCAAGAAGGTGGACGCCGAAAACTTCCTGAAGCAAACCAAGAGCGATCTGGCGGACAATCCCGACGGCTATAGCATGCTGGGCGATTTCTATTTCGCCTCCGGTGACCTTGACAAAGCCACGGCAGAATACGCCTCGCTCTACAGCGACCACCCCAGGAATCTTAAGGTTAAGAAAAATTACATCCAGCTTTTGATTCTGAAGAACCGCCTGGAAGAAGCCACCAAACTGAACAATGAGGTCCTCAAATCAAATCCAAATGAGGTGGACGCGCTGGTCTATCGCGGCCAGATTTTGCTTCGCCAAAACGACGCCAACGGCGCCGTCGATGCATTGCAACAGGCCGTCAAGAACGATTCCGGCAATGCCGTGGCCCATTACCAACTCGGCCTTGCCTTCGACCTGCAGCACAACGATGAGCGCGCAGAATCGGAATGGCGCGACGCGGTGCGCCTGCGTCCTGATCTTACGGAGGCGCACCGGGCTCTGGCTTCGCTGGCCTTGCGCCGCGGAGATCTTGATGCGCTCACCCAAACCGCGCAGCAGATCATCCTCAACGCGCCTTACGCTCCCGACGGCTACCTGATGCGGGCGCTTGCGGAGATGAATCGCCAGAATTATTCCGGCGCCGAGCAAGACCTGCACAAAGCGATGGAAATTGCTCCGGGCAATCCCACCCCCTACGTCCAAATGGGCAACCTCCATCTAGTACAAAAGCAATACGCCGAGGGAATCAAGTTTTATCAGCAGGCGCTCGACAAGGATCCGACATCTACCGATGCGTTGCAGGGCATCATGAATACCTATCTGGCGCAGAAGCAGCCCGACCAGGCCATTGCCGCCGCCCGCGCCCAAATTGCGAAGTCCGCGAACGCCAGCGGCTTCTATGACCTGCTCGGCACGGCGCTCTTTCAGAAAAAAGATTTGAGCGGTGCCCACGACGCCTTTCAAAAAGCAATCGACCTCGACAAGAATAATTCCGATGCGCTCTTGAAGCTCGGTGAAGTGCAGGCTGCCGAAGGTTCGGTGAGCCAGGCTTTGGCCACGTATCAGCGATCGATTAAAGACCACCCACGCGACATCGCGTTCTACATTCTGGCGGGCGAGATGTATGAATCCCAAAGCAATTGGGATAAAGCCAAAGGCATGTACCAGAAGGCGCTGGAAATTCAGCCGGACAATCCGCTGGCCTCAAACAATCTTGCCTATGTGATGCTGCAGGAAGGCGGTAACGTGGACGTAGCCTTCGCCATGGCACAAACGGCGCGGCGCGGCATGCCGGATTCATCGAATGCAGCCGATACTTTAGGCTGGGCTTATTTTCAGAAAGGCGTGTACCAGTCGGCGATCGATCTATTCCAGGAATCGTTGCGACTTAGCGAGAAGCGCGGCGCGGCCGACGACCCGACGGTGCACTACCATCTCGGCCTCGCTTACGAAAAAATCAATCAGCCAGCGCAGGCGCGCCAACAACTGGAGCGCACGCTGAAGATCAATCCCAATAATAGTGACGCGCGTAAGGCGCTGGCGGAGTTGCGGGGATAGCTGAACCCGCGCTTTTCGGTATTATTGCCGGCGTTGCGAAGAACCAAGGCTTCCCTTCGAGAATTGCTTGCGCACAATGCTCAGAAAAGCTTCGACCGCGGGGTTGTCGAGGCCAGGCTTCAATCCGATATCAATTGACGTCCAGTGGCGAGAACGCACCTTCTTGTAAATCACTCCCGGCATTGCGAAACTCGCGACACAGGCCGGAACCAAAGATATGCCCGATCCGGCGGCAACCAGGCGCACTACCGTTGGCCACTGTGGAGCCTCCTGCACAATGTTTGGCCGGAACCCTTCGGCTTCACAACAGGCGAGCGTTCGATCAAACGCAAGCGGTCCCATCCGCCGCGCAAAAAGTACAAACGGCTCGTTTCGCAAATCCCGGAGATGAATGCTGGTGCTGCCTGCAAGTTTGTGACGAGCCGGGAGCACCGCAATGAATCGCTCTCGCAGGATCGATTCAATCAGCAGTCCACCCTGCGGCTCGCCGTCGCGAAGAAAGCCCAGATCCAGTGTGCCATCCAGCAGGGATGGTATTTGCTCAGTGGTGACTAGTTCTCGCAATCGCAATTCAACCTTAGGATGCAGGCGGCGATAGCGTTCGATTGCTTTGGGCAATGTGGTGAGCATCACTGAACCGCTGAATCCCACGGTCAGAACTCCTTCCTGGCCGTTTCCCAACCGCCGCGCCATCTCCACGTCATCCTGTATCTTTGTGACGGTATTCCGCGCGCACTCGCGGAAATACTGGCCAACCCTGGTCAGCCGGACTCCTCGAGTTGTGCGATCGAACAAGGGATACCCGAGCATTCGTTCGAGGCTCCTGATCTGCTGGCTGAGCGGTGGTTGCGCCATCCCTAGCTGACCTGCCGCCTTGCTGAAATGTAGGGTTTCGGCGACAGCGAGAAAATAACGTAAGTGCCTGATCTCGATTTCCTGATTCATATCGGTTTCGTCTCAGTGAAGACAATTAAGATATTGGACATATCTGCACCTCAGATTCTATCGTTTAATCTAAGGAGTGGATATGCAGATGACCTTTGCCAAGGAACAAACTTCGCCCATCGCCGAAATCAGCATCCGCCAGTTTCAGCCCGGGGATGCAGCGGCATTTCGAAGGCTCAATGAAGAATGGATCACCCGCTTCTTCCGTATAGAACCAAAAGAGGCACCCATTATTAACGATCCGCAACGTAATATTCTGGACCTGGGTGGCAGGATATTCCTCGCGACTGCCGGGGAAAGATGTGTCGGATGCTGCGCACTGATACCCATCAAGAACAGAGAGTTTGAGGTAGCTAAAATGGCTGTCGAGCCTTCGTATCAGCGAGCAGGCATTGGCCGCAGGCTGCTTCATGCAGTAATCGAGGAAGGGCGAAATGCGGGCGCGCAAAGGCTCTATCTGGAGACCAACCATGTGCTGACGCCCGCGATCCGGCTGTATGAATCCTTGGGATTCAAGCACATCGATGCGGATCGCATAGTCCCTTCGCCATACGCCCGAGCCGATGTGTATATGGAAATGATCCTAGCCTGAAGGCGCTCGCACAATCAAAACAACTCACACCGAGAATTTCGGATCGCCTTCGATAATTTCCATCTGAAGTTTTGGCGCCTCCCCGCTTTTCCAAAGGCCGGTGCGCGATTTAACGCGATAGCTGAGAGCGCCTCCATCCGGACGGTCGCTGCGTTCGAGTGGGCGGGGAATGCAGACGAATTCTGTTTCGATGAATCCGCTGCTGGCGTGAACCACGGAGTAGCCGTG
>JBAPQU010000179.1:0-2526 GCA_049280795.1 Candidatus Sulfotelmatobacter sp. | reverse complement strand
CATGTAGCAAATTATCGCCGAGCAAATGAGCGTGCAAATGTTTGGTGGCACAGCGATTGTGCTCGGAAGTTACCGGGAAAACGGCGTAGAGAACGGTAAACCCTATTTGCGGCGCGGGCGCTTTACTGACACCTGGGTGCTTATCAATGGCCAGTGGATGTGCGTCGCGGCCGGAACAACTCCGATTCTGCACTAAATCTCAGAGACGGATTCGCAGCCTGCGGTTTATTCTTGCCGGGCTCTTGCGAAGGTAGGAGGCGGGATGTGGAAGCTATTTTTTGTTTTCTCGCTGCTGTCAGTGCCGCCTGGGCTGCCTGCTCAAACCAAGCCACCTGACGCCGAGCAGGCGAGAATCCTCGGGTTGGAGAATGCGTGGGCGCGGGCAGTAAAGCAAAAAGATATATCAGCGCTGCAAATGATGCTGATGCCGGATTTGGTCTACGTCGATTACGATGGCACCTTTATGAATAAGGCGGAGTATTTGTCCAGTGTCCAGTCGCCTGCGCTGCGACCCCAGCGCGTTGTGAACGAATCCGCGAGCGTGCGTCTCTACGGCGCGGCTGCTGTGGTCACCGGCGTATATCGTGAAAGTGGCGATAGAGATGGTAAGCCGTACATGCTCCGCGAGCGCTTTACCGACACGTGGGTGCTCCGCGGCGAGAGCTGGATGTGTGTAGCCAGCGATTCGACCCTCATTCACCAATAAGACCAGCCAATAAGCTTCCTCCCGGCAGGCATCTGATCGACCGCTGATATATCCTTTCTTCTGAATGCTTCTGATTCGTCCCGCCACCGTAAATGACGCCGCACTGCTGCGAACTTTGATCCGCGAACTAGCGGAGTTTGAGCGGGAGTTGGATTTTTGTGTAATTGAAGAGGTGGATTTGGCGCGCGATGGCTTCGGCCCGAATCCGAAGTTTCGCGCGCTGATTGCCGAGTCGGACGGACAGCCTGCCGGATATGCCGTGTTCTTTGGCTATTATTCGACGTGGGCGGGATCAGGGCTCTATCTTGAGGACGTGTTTGTGCGGGCGCAGTTTCGCCGAAAAGGAATCGGGATGGCATTGCTGGCCGAGGTGGCGCGGATCGCTTTGCAGGAGAATTGCCGCGCCATGCGCTGGGAAGTGCTCGGCTGGAATCAAGGAGCAATCGATTTGTACAAATTGCTGGGAGCCGAGTTCCCCGATAAATGGCAATCGGTTTTGCTGGCGGGCGACGCCTTGCGGCGGCTGGCGGAGAAGGCCGTATGAGCGCCCGGGTTCGCATTATCGGAGCTGGTCTGGCCGGCTCGGAAGCGGCATGGCAGTGCGCGCGGCGGGGCGTGGAGGTGGAGCTGTATGAAATGCGCCCGGTGCGCTCCACGCCCGCGCATCAGACCTCCGACTTTGCCGAACTGGTCTGCTCGAATTCGCTGAAGTCCGACAGTGAGAATACTGCGCCGTGGCTCTTGAAAGAAGAAATGCGGCGCGCAGGCTCGTTGCTCCTGCAGATTGCGCGTGAGTGCGCGGTTCCCGCCGGCCACGCGCTCGCGGTGGATCGAGTGGCATTCGCCACCAAGGTCACGGAGACGATTACGCAGGAATCCCGCATTACGGTACGCCGGGAAGAGGTGACTTCCGTCGACGAAGCTGACGAGAATCGCATCACGATTATCGCCACCGGACCACTAACTTCCGACTCTTTGGCCGCAGAGATCGCGCGGTTGAGCAGCCCGCTCCCGCACGAGTCCTCTGCTCCCAATCCTCATTTGTATTTTTATGATTCGATCAGCCCGATCGTCGAGGCTGATTCGATTGACATGTCGCGCGTGTATATGGCCGCGCGGTATGACAAAGGTTCAGCCGATTACATCAACTGCCCAATGACGCGCGAAGACTACGATCGCTTCTATGACGCGCTTTTGGCGGCGCAATCCGTGGAAGAGCGCGACTGGGAGAAGCTGAACTACTTCGAGAGCTGTCTGCCGATTGAAGAGATTGCGCGGCGGGGGCGCGACACGCTCCGCTTTGGACCGATGAAGCCGGTGGGGCTGAAGGATCCGCGCACCGGGTGCATGCCTTATGCTGTGGTGCAACTGCGGCAGGAAAACCTGCGCGCGGATTCCTACAACCTGGTGGGATTCCAGAATCATTTGAAGTTTGGAGAGCAGGCGTGCGTGCTGCGTTTGATTCCGGGGCTCGAAAATACACGCTTCCTGCGCTATGGACAGATCCATCGCAATACCTATATCAACGGGCCGTCGCTGCTGCAAGAGACGTTGCAGATGAAGCACCATCCCAGGGTAATTTTCGCGGGACAGATTTGCGGAGTAGAGGGCTACGTCGAATCGATCGCCACGGGGCTAATGGCGGGAATGCACGCGGCCGCTCTTGTTCTCGAAAACCCACTGATTCCCCCGCCGCGCGCATCCGCATTCGGATCGCTGACGCATTATGTCACGCACGCGGACGCCAAGAACTTCCAGCCGGCGAACATCACGTTTGACCTGTTGCCGGCGTTGGAGAAAAAGATTCGCGATCGCAAAGA
>JBAPQU010000178.1:0-4650 GCA_049280795.1 Candidatus Sulfotelmatobacter sp. | reverse complement strand
GGTATAGGCGATACTTTTGTATTGGTTCTGCAATCGCTGGTTCACTTCACAGCGCGATCCGCACCAATCTTTGTACATCGTCATTTCTGACGGTGGCAAAGCCAGATTCCTGAGCCGGTCAATTGCTTCCGGCGTCCGGGCTCCCGGCATCCGAGGAGGCGGCCAGCGTGAAATGAAAACTTGCTCCGCGGGGAGTGTTGTCCGTAGCCCAGAGCCGGCCACCGTGCGCCTCAATAATCGTTCGGCTGATACGAAGGCCCATCCCGGTGCCGTGTTCCTTGGTCGTAAAGAAAGCGTTGAATATCTGGCCGGCCTGGTTAGGCGGAAGTCCGATGCCAGTGTCTTCGACCGATACCAGAAGCTGTTCCTTGCTGTCATTCCTAGTGCCGAGTGTGAGTTGACGCTGGCCATCGACGGCCTTCATCGCTTCGATGCCGTTGATCATCAGGTTCATTAATACCTGCTGCAGTTGGACGCGGTCTGCCACGATGAACGGTAGATCGGCTGCGAGCTTCGTCTGTACAGAAACCGAATGCTGGGTCGCCTCGTTGTGCAGAAGAATCTCCATCTCGCGAATCACCTCGTTGACGTCGAGGCGCTCCTTTGTCACAACACCTTTTCTGAAAAACAACTTGACTCGGTCAATGATCTCCGCCGCCCGGTTAGCATCACGAATAATCCTGGAAGCCGCGACCCGAGCACCTTCGAGATCGGGTGGCTCGCGATCCAGCCGGCGCAGGCACGTGGAAGCATTCGTGATGGCGCCACTGATGGGTTGATTAATCTCGTGCGCAAGAGACGCACTGAGTTCGCCCATCGTCGTAACGCGATTCGCGTGTGCGAGATCTGCCTGAGCTTTACGTAATGCGTCTTCGGCCCGCTTCCGGTCCTCTATGTCGATCCCAGTACCGTACCACTTAACGATCCCTCCATGACCATCGCGCAAAGGTACGTTACGTACGAGCAACCACCGATAGTCGCGCTGCGCAGTCAAGACGCGCGCTTCAATCTCGACAGGTTCTCCCGCGGCCAATGCCGATCTCCACTTAGCCATGTATCGAGCGCGATCATCCGGATGAACGATCGATTGCCAACCGGTTCCAAGCAATGCCTCGATCGATAGCCCGGTGGATTCGAGCAAGCGCTGGTTGATGAAGTCTACTGAACCATCGGGCAGCGTGCTCCACACATGTGCGGGAATGGTATTGATCACCCGGCGGAGCCGGTCCTCGCTGCTTTGCAAGCTCTCATAGAGATCCTGCAATCGCTGAGCGGTATCGTTAAATACACGTCCCAGTTGGGCAAGCTCATCTTCTCCCCGGACGGGAACCCGATGTTTGAATTCCCCTCGCGCCAACATCTTTGAACCTTCGACTAGCTGTTCAAGTGGACGGGTGATGCTGCGCGTAATGACGAGTCCCAACGTTCCGGCAATCAACAAGGTGAGAACGACCGTGGTCGGCACAACAATAAAAGTCCAGTGCTGCACCTGGCGGATATTGGCTGCGGCTTGGGTATGTTCCGCCTTCACCTCGCGGTCGATTCTTTCCACCAGGGCAGAGATAGAAAACTCGAGCGGGCGCAGCTGAATGGCAAGCCGCAATTGCAGGGCGTTCCAATCATTCGCTTCAGCTAACTCAATCACCGAGGCGGTTTCCGATTGGAGGTCCGATTGGACGACCGCGAGGGTGGGGAGAATCGTCGGATCGGAGGCATTGTCGGAATGCACGGCCAACAGGGCGCTCTTGGCACGTAGCATGTCCTCCCCAAAGGCCTCATTCATCGATTGCGTCTCTGCCTTCAGACGTTCGGAGTCTCTTGCGTTTGTAAGCGACTCAAGCGTGTCGCGAAACTTCAACATATCCGAGTGAACGCGTAAGACAGTTACCAACTCCTCGTCATATTCATTGAGGCGTTCCGCCTGCGCCTGGACAATGTGGAATTGCCATAGAACAATTACGTCACCGGCTAACATCGAAACGATGATGAGCGCGAAGCATAGAACCAGGCGTGGGCCAATGTTGAGTCGCAGTCGATTCATCTCAGTGCGAACCTGTTTCCGGTTGAGCTTTGTTATTACCCATGATCCGAACGAGTTCACTCTCAAGCGCCGCGGCTGCCGCAGGAGCTGTGGACTCTCGGGTCAGCACAGAATGCAACGCGTGGGTATAAGCTTTGGAAACCGCCTCATAATTCGACCCCGCAACCGCTGACGGGCGCGAAACTATCCCACTCCCTCCCGATTCTCCCTGTTTGTACCACCAGGGATAGATTTCTTTTATCAGAGGTGGAACTTCAAAGTACTCCACCTTCCGGCCCGGCTTTTCATGATGATTCGCCCTGAATTCTGCCTGCTTGCGAAGCAGGAACTGGATGAATTTGACGGCTTCGGCGCGGTGAGCTGAAAAGCGGGATATCCCCAGAGCGTAGCCTCCAATGGTAGCGACTCGCGCGCTCTTTCCAGCAGGGACGCTGGTCACTCCCGCCAGGTCGCGGAACGGCTTATCTTGCGCAAAAACCTCATACACGATGGCGTGGCTGAGCAGAAACGCAGCCTCGCCGGAAACCCAAAATTTATTTTCCGCGTCCGTTGCGGTGTAAGAAACTACACTTGGAGGAGAGATTGAACCTACCCAATGTGCCGCGCGTTCCCAAGCCCGGATAACGTTCGGGTTGTTCACGCTGATCTTTCCGTCGGGCTCGATGATGTGGCCGCCTCCCTCCGCTGCTTGCCACTCCAATCCTTCCATCGTAAGTTGTTCACTGTCCGTTGCGATCGCTCCGGCCCAGACGAAGCCCCAAAAATCTTTCCTCCCTGTTGCGCGCTCTCCAGTCTGAATCCGGGCGGCCATTTTTTCGAGCTCATCCCAGGTTCTGGGTGGCGTTTTGTAGCCGTACCTGGCTAGAAGATCCGTCCGATAAATCAAAACCTGCATACCAAGCGGCTGATTCGGCATTCCTAGAACCTTGCCCCGGAACATGTAGCTTTCGATGATGTCGCGATCCTCCGAGGCAATCTCTGAGGCAAAGTAAGGTCGCAGGTCGATGAGGTAGTCACCCATTGCCCCGGTCCAGATCGTGTCGACACCATAAAGGTCAGGGGACGGGGCGCCGCTGCGCAGCAACCCCATGGCAAGATCGAGTTTCGATCCTGTGTCCTCTGGTGTGGGAAGATCGTTGACGCGAATGCCTGTTTCTCGAGTGAATTCCTGCAAATAGGCGTCCGGAATCATCCGATGGTCGCCAGGGACTCCGCGGCCGTCAGAATCGAAATATGTGATGGTTACGGGCTGAACGGACTTACGGCAACTGCAAAACAGAGATACCGACAGCAGGGCTCCCGCGAGGACCCAATATCGGAAGCGATGAGATGCAGACCAATGTCGTTCGGCGCAGCACATCATAGGACTCATGCTTTTGATTTGGAAGGATAACAGAAGCGGTTTATACCGCCTTTGCAACAATTAGGTATAAGCGATAGCGAACACTCCTCGCGCAGCAATTGAAATTGACTTTCCTCATTCGCCCGGAAGAATGGTAGCAGAAATCGCAAGCGGACGTTCCTGCCCCGCTGTACCTCGCATCGGTTCGGCAGGCTCGGGCCGGCAACACATTGAGGGCACAAACGCGGAGAAGCACGTTGATTGCAGCTTAAACTTGTAAACAAGAAAGCCAGGTAGTAAGGCTGTTGGACGCACTACTGCCGAAAACTAGTGGATCAAAGTATCGATCGATAACTTTGCACTAGACCGCGCGATGAGTGCGGGTCTGATGTTATCGAGCTTCGCCCAACTGCACTACTTCGATCCTCCAGTTGTTCCTCTTTACTTACAACGCACATTAGTTGGGTCGAATATGGAAACTCCCTACCACAATCGAGACAGCAGACGTAATCGAGGCCTGTGCGGCCGCGTTGCGGCCAGGTGGTTTTTAAATGGGCACAGTCAAATATGTATGCAAAGATCCACTTTGCCCAGCTCATGTTCTCCTCCTACAAACAATAGAAGCAAACCCAATCGAAAACTAACTGGCGCCTACACAAGCCCGAATGACAGCTCCCACGAGGCTCCTCGAATAGAACATCAGAACGCCAGCTGCGAGAGCGCTCTGCAGAGTCGCACACGCTATGCGTCGAGTTTCCGCGAGCCCGATTCGGCGTCGCAGGCGTCGGGCTACGACTACTATGTATCGTTCGCTTCGTAATTCTTCCATCACGATTGATGTTCTCTTGTCTGTCATATAAGTCGCTTCCTGTCGTACCGAACTAACAACGTGATTAAGCCAGAAGCCTGGAGGGCAATCCATTGGACGATGGTATCGACCGATACCATCGCATCAGTCGGACGATGATTGCGAATCCGAGAAGGAAACGGCGTGATTGTTGAACAGAGCTTTCGATACCTTTGAATGTGGCCAACTACAAATCAGTTGGAGTTTCGAGGGGGCAAGGCGAGATGCGAGGCCCGATAAAATCTCGCAATGAATGTCGCACACGGTCGCTACTGAGGAAACGAGGAAGAAGTAGCTGGGTGTAATGCACAGAAGAACAGAGGAAGCATTCTCGGGAGGGTTTACCACCAGCGTCGCGAGTCTGATTGGCCAAGGCGCATCGCGAACTCAGCCGAGTTGCGGTCAAGCCAGATGAATTGG
>JBAPQU010000177.1:0-2316 GCA_049280795.1 Candidatus Sulfotelmatobacter sp. | reverse complement strand
AGAAAATCCTCGTAAGCTTTGGCTACACCCGCGATCGAGCAGGGCAGTCCTTGCGCGGTCATCAGAATGCCTGCGGGCCCGGCAACCGGGGCACTCCCCACAATCGGACTCACCGCGGCAACTTTGCCGCGCGCTGCCTGCAAAGCTTCGCGAACTCCGGGCACCGCGAGAATCGGGCCGATACTGGTGATCGGGTTGCTGGGAGCGATGAGCACTGCGTCGGCCGAGACGATAGCTTCAATCACTCCCGGAGCGGGCTCCGCGTCGGAGGCTCCGGCGAAGCGCACTGAGTTCACGGGATCCTGATACCAGCGCTGCACGAAATATTCTTCGAAACTCAACTCGCCGGAAGGTGTATCTACACGCGTCTCCACCCGCGAATCGCTCATGGGAAGAATCCGTGCCTTCACGCTGAGCTTCTCGCTAATTGTCGAGGTGGCTTCGGAAAGCGTTTTGCCCTCGGCCAGCAGACGTGAGCGCAGCAGATGCACCGCAAGGTCGCGGTCTCCAGTGTGAAACCATGTGGGCTCGCCGAGTTGCCCCATCGCTTGCAGGCAGAGAAAAGTGTCACCCTTCACACCCCAGCCGCGCTCGCGGCTGAGCAGGCCGGAGAGAACGTAAGTGATGGAATCGATGTCCGGCGAGACGTAAAGCCCCCACCAGAGCAAGTCGTCTCCTGTATTGACGATGAGAGTGATTTCTTCTGCCGGCATTACCTGCCGCAATCCATCGACGAACTTGGCGCCGCCGGTGCCGCCGGTGAGCACGCAGATCATGCGGCCCTCTCGTTCTTCGCTAGGCCTTTACTGCCTTGGGCGGCTTGAAGTTTTTCCGAAAGAAGTCCGGGCCTCGACAGGACGCCGGGCAAAAACTCAGGATAGACCGGCAAACGCTGACGCAACTGGAATCCCTTGCTCTCCGTGCGCAGACGCAGTTGTTCCAGATGCGGCCACGGCTTCTCGGGATTGATGTAGTCAGGAGTCAGCGGCGAAATCCCTCCCCAATCGTTGATGCCAGCATCCAGCAACTCTTCATAATACGGCGCGTTCAGGTTGGGAGGCGCCTGAATATTGACCTCAGGCATTAACAAGCGAGCTACCGCCACCGCGCGGAGCATTTCGCCCTGCGTGGGCTCCGGCACGTGAGCCATCGGGATGTTGGGCTTGGCCCGGAAGTTCTGCACGATCACTTCCTGGATGTGACCGTAACGCTGGTGCAAGTTGCGGATGGCGAACAGGGTATCGACGCGGTCTTCTGGAGTTTCGCCAATGCCGATCAGCAGGCCCGTGGTGAACGGAACCTGCTGCTTGCCAGCTTCCTCGATCGTTCGCAAACGCTTAGCCGGGACTTTGTCGGGAGCATTGTCGTGGGCCGCGCCGGGGGCCAGCAAGGCTCGGTTGGTGCTTTCGAGCATGAGGCCCATGCTGGGCGAAACCGCTGCCAGGCGCTCGATCCATTCCGCGCTGAGCAGGCCCGGATTCGGATGGGGCAGCAAGCTGGTCTCGCGCAGCACCAGCTTACACATGGCTTCCAGATAGTGAAGCGTGGATTTGTAGCCGAGATGCTGCAGGGTGTCGCGCATCTCGGGGAAAAGCATTTCCGGCTTATCGCCAAGACTGAAAAGCGCTTCGGTGCAGCCAAGCTTTTCGCCGGCGCGGGCGACCGCAAGAACTTCGTCCGGGGTCATGGTGTGCGCCCCAGGTTCTCCGGGATCGCGGCGGAAGGTGCAGTAGCCGCAATAGTCGCGGCAAAGGTTGGTCAGCGGCAGGAAGACCTTCCGCGAATAGGTGACGACGCCGGGCTTGAAGTTTTCTTTTGCAGCGCGGGCGGCGGTAAGCAGGGCGGGGAGATCGTCATCGCTGCAACGGACCAGACGCAGGGCGAGGTCACGCGAAATGGGCGAACCGGGTCGCAGATCTGCCAATACCGCCGCACATGACGAGCGGGATTCTGGGATGGCCGCGTTGATGGCTATGGGAGTCACAGTGCTCGCTTCCGCAGGCGCGGCGATGCATCGAATCATACATCAGTGGTCGATTGGGCAAATCGCCCCGGCACCAATGGTCGCCTACAGTGTTTACTGTATTTGGCATCTTTGGGCAGAATGGCTACCATAACAAGCTCTCTGATCGGGTACCTTGCCGACTATTCCACAAGAACCCAGGTTAATGAGGTCGTCGCCACAACATTTATGAGCGAGCCGAAGCAAGCAGAAGAAATAACGGGTCTGTTGGCTGCCATTGTGGCCTCCTCTGACGATGCCATTATCAGCAAGAACCTTGATGGCTTCATTACGAGTTGGAATAAGAGTGCGGA
>JBAPQU010000176.1:0-1783 GCA_049280795.1 Candidatus Sulfotelmatobacter sp. | reverse complement strand
GAAATTGACCCGTTAACAACCTCGTTCCTGCTCGGCGGGAACAGCGATTCGGAAGCACATATCGACAATACCGCTTTTGACGAGACTCATACTTTCAGCCCTTCCCTGCTCAACGAGTTCCGCATCGGCGTGAACTACGTTTTGCCGTTTGGTCCAAATACCACCTTCGCTCCATCGGTTGCCGCTCTTGCGACCCAGACTGGTATCGCCGGCGTGACCGAAGGGGGTATTACCGGATTGCCGAATATCACCTTTACCAGCGCAGCCAACAACGGAGGCGGCAATGGCAATTACAGCGGGTTTGGCAACGGCACCATCGTTCAAAAATTCGCTTCTACCGTCTGGCAGATATCGGACAATGCGCTGTGGAGTCATGGCCATCACAACGTGAAGTTCGGATACCAGATGGGACGCTACCGTCTGAATATCACTTATCCCGGCAATGCGGGAGTGTTGGGCGACATCGGCTTCACGAATCGTTACACATCCCAACTCGACGATGGTGTGACTGGCGGAGACCCGGGTGCGAGCTTTGCTCTGGGATTGCCGGACTCAGTGGCGCGCGGCGCGCTGGGCGGCGGATTCCACCAAAGGGATTGGCTGCTGGCCGGTTTTGTGCAAGACGATTGGCGCATCTCTAATTCCCTGACCTTAAATCTTGGCATGCGGTATGAGGCGCGTACTCCATGGGTAGAAACCAACAACCGGCAGGTCAATGTCAACAAGATAACGGGGGCCGTTGAGTTTCCCGGGAACAGCGCGGTCCCTACCGGCATAGTCGGCAGCAATGGATTTAGCAGAGGGCTCTATGACAGCAGATACGCAGACTTGGGAAATTTCGAGCCGCGCTTCGGGTTTTCCTGGTCTCCCGAGTTTCTCCATCGCGAAACTGTGATTCGTGGTGCATTCAGCGTCTCCTCTTATTTAGAGGGCACGGGCACGAATCTACGCCTACCGCGTAATCCGCCATATACTCCAACTCAAATTGGAGGAACGAATAGTTATGCTGCAGATGCCACACCGTATGTCACGGAAGACGGAGCCAGTGGTGGCGCTCAACCGCAACCGCAGTCGGTGAATGGCGCGAATATGTTTGCCTGGGATCCAGTCGTCCAACCGGCGATTGGCGAACAATGGAATTTTTCGATCCAACATCAATTCAATAAAACACTCACTGCGCAAGTCGGCTACGTTGGTCAGAAAGTCACGCACTTGGTTGTCCCCTTGGACCTTGGGCAGCTTAGCGCGCCCGCGAAGACAATCGGCAAGCTACCAAACCAGATCGACAAGGGTTCCGATCCCTTCATTGGCGGCTGGAATGGGGGCCTCGACGGTGTGAGCAACGGCTACGGCCCTAACTCCTTCGCAGACGTTTTAGACACGGCCTCGGTCGGCACCATGCGGTATGACGCGTTACAGGCCGTTTTGCAAAAGCGGACCAGCGGAGGACTGGAAGGACAGATCGCCTACACCTTCGGCAAATGCATGACCAACAACAGCGGCTACTACGGAACTTACAGTACGAACGCGGAAACCTCAAGTTCGTTTCCCTACTGGCAGAACCTTTACAACCCGGGATCGAACTGGGCGCGCTGCTATTACGATTCCAACCAAGTCCTGAGCGCTTATGCTCTCTACGAACTGCCCGTGGGACGGGGGAGGACATACGGCCAAGACCTTCCTGCGGCGGTGAATGCCGTGGTTGGCAACTGGTCAGTGAGTCCGATATTTTCGTATCACGCCGGCTTCCCTCTGGCTGTTTACGGCCCAGACAGTTCTGGTA
>JBAPQU010000175.1:0-18854 GCA_049280795.1 Candidatus Sulfotelmatobacter sp. | reverse complement strand
GCGTGGTCGTGCTCCGCTTCGGATTGCGTCACTTCTTCCCACAGCGTCTTATCGCGGAGGATGCGCGAAACTAAAGCCGTGTGCATGGCGTGGCCGGCGCGGTCGGCGACGATTTTGCCCAGGATCGGCTTGCCCAGCAGCGCGAGGTCTCCAACCAAATCCAGAACTTTGTGGCGCACGAACTCGTCTGGGAAGCGCAGCGGGCCGTTTTCGATTCCGTCGCGCGTGAGTACGATGCAATTTTCGCGCGATGCGCCGCGAATCAATCCCATGTTGCGCATGGCTTTCTCGTCGGCGCGTGAACCGAAAGTGCGAGCGGCGGCGATGTGCCGCAGATAACTGCCATTAGCCAGCTCGACCTGCAAAGTTTCTTTTCCGATCAGCGGGTGGGGAAAATTGATCGAGTACGAGACGGAATAACTATCCGCGGGGCGGACCGAGATAAATTTGTTGCCCTCGCGCATCTCCACTTCCCGAAGAATCTTCAAATACTTGCGCGGGCGGCGCTGTTTGCGGATTCCGGCCTTCTGGATGAGCTCCACGAATGGAAGCGCGCTGCCATCCAGGATGGGAAGTTCGAGGTTGTCGAGTTCCACAATGGCGTTGTCCACACCCAAGCCGATGAATGCCGAGAGCAGATGCTCGGTGGTGGAAATCAAAACGCCCTTTTTCATCAGGCTGGTGGCATAGCTGACGCGGGCTACGTTGCGGCTGATGGCTTCGATTTCAAAATTATCGAGATCGACGCGGCGAAAGACGATGCCGGTGGCAGGCGGGGCGGGGAGAATTCGCATCGAGACGGGTGCGCCGCTGTGCAGCCCCACTCCACTGCATTCCACGGCTGAGCGAATTGTTTGCTCCTGGGTCAAAAGCTGTCTATGTATGTCTCGATGAATGAATACATTACAGCCGGAGGCGGAATTCTGACTGTGGTAAAAAAGCCACAGTACGTAAAGTAACGTCAATTGCGAACCGAGTTGGTCACTGGGTTGCCGGACTGGCTGGGCGGGCTCTAAATAATGGTGTGTCAGTATGTTACGCCGATAGCGGTTGAAGGCGGGGCACGGGTGAAAGCGGTTTTCGCAGCTTCACCTACTTCTGATGCTTACCCGTCGGTTTGTTGGGGTTGTAGCCGGAATTCGGGTTGAACATTGCCTCGTCCAGCCCCTTGTTGTAACTAATCGAGTTCAGGAAGCGCTCGGTCTGCATATCTCCGTTGAAGTAGCGGGTAAATCCGTAGGGCGTCATGATTCCCTGCACGGGACGGTAGTTGTCGTAGGTTTCTTCTTCGGTGTTGCGTTCTTTGTCGACCGGGTCGCGCCAGGAATAACTCTTCTTGATAGGCAGATGCGTGTCGGCGTCGAAGTAGAGGCTCACGGCCTCGTCTTTGGAGTTGATCAGCGTGACCTTCTCCGCCGCCAGGCTTCCGGCAAGGGCTTCACCGTCATAGAAGAGTGCCACGGTCGGATCGCTCTTCCAGACGCGGAGCATCGCATCTAAAGACAAGCGGCGGTGGCGCAGGTAGTCATCGAGATCTTTTTTTTCTACCGCGCGCGCGCCTTTGTAGGTAATTTCGTAACCTTTATCGGCAGCATAGACGTAGGCGACATCGCGCTGCGGAGTGAGCTCGATGCGCTCCGCGTTGGGAAACTCCACGAAGCGCCAGAAGAAAATGCCGTTGCTCGTGGGGCGCCCATGATAAAAGCTGTACGTGCGGCCCTGCTCCTGGATATCGTGAATATCGAGAAATGCCTGGCCGCCCAGGGCTTTGATCGACTCATCAATCAGCGCCCGCGCTTTGCGGGCATTCTCGTTGTCGTTGCCGGGAATATTTTTTGGCGTGGAAACCGGCGCGGTTGATTGCGAAGGAGCCGGCGCGGCCGTTTGGACTACGGCTTGGCTCCATCCGCACGTGGCCAGTGCAGATGCCAACGCAACTATGAGAAACAAATGTTTCATGCAAACCGGTGATAACGAGGCCTGAATAGGAATTGTAGCCGCTTACAGCACTGCCTGTGTGGAGCGGGCGCCCTCGCCCCGCTTGCATGCAGCGCCGAAAATGCTCCGTTTTCTTGGATGCAGAAACGCTCTGCCGTGTTCACGCCCAGCCGGACTTCCCCGCAACTTAACCCACCAGCACGGCCCCACCGTTTACGTTGAAGATCTCCCCGGTAATAAAGCTCGCGTATGGAGTGCACAAAAACAGCACCGGACCAGCAATCTCCTCGGGCGTACCCGCGCGGCCCATGGGAATCGTGCGCCGGATGATTTCGCCGCTTCGTGGGTCATCGAGCGCGGGCTTGGACATGTCCGTATCCACCCAGCCGGGAGCGACCGAGTTCACATAAATTCCCGCCGATGCCAGCTCCGTGGAAAGGCTTTTGGTCATGCTGATGATCGCGCCCTTGCTGGCGGAGTAATCGCAATGGAAGGCTTCGCCGCGCTGGCCGCTGGTGGAGCTGATGAGCACGATGTGTCCGGCGGCAGAACCGTTTCGCGGCTGCGCCTTCATCTGCGCGACCGTGTGTTTAACCAATCCAAACACCGCATCCAGGTTGACGGAAAGCGTGGAGCGCCACTGCTCCTCCGTCATCTTCTCGATGGCGATATCTTCAACGGGCCAAACGCCATGGTTGGCAACGAGAATGTCGATGCGGCCGAAATGTTTGACCGTCTCCGCTACCAGCTCGCGAGCGGAATCGGCGCCGGTGAGATTGCTCGGGACAGCGTGGCAGTTTGCCTCGCCGCATTCCTTGGCTAAAGCCTCAGCCTGCGACCGCGCCTTCTGATAGCTGAACACAACCTTCGCGCCTGCCGCGGTGAATATGCGTACTGTAGCCGCGCCAATGCCACGCGAACCGCCGGTGATCAGGGCAACTTTGCCGGAGAGAGAGAGAGAAAGAGGAATGGACATGGATTCTAGTTTCAGGTTTCTAGGTTTTAGTTGCAAGTCGGAGCGAACCCTAGCCGGGCGCCGGTAGCGAATCAAAAAGCTGATTGATCTCACTAGCGACTTGCACAAGAGTATCCGTTTGTGGCGTCTCAACCGGAGCGAACTCAAGGTGGGAATGGTAGTTGCGCCGTCTAAGCCACATATGCTCAAACTGCCTAAGCTGCCAGTCAGTGATGATCCTAAGCTTGTGGAGAGAAATAACTACTTGCTTGGCCGTGTCGGGAAAGCGTTCTCCATTTACCTGAAGACGCCGAATGTCCCAGCCTCTTACTCTGCATAACCTTCGAATTCCAAAGTGTTTCTTGGGTCCAGCGCCGAGAGTCTCGACGTTGCCTTTGTGTGTTAGAACCGTTGGAGTGGGTAAGGCGGCGCTCCAGCGGGCGTGCAAGGCAGCCTCCATAGCCGCATAAGCATAGTGAAGCGACACTGTGAAAAAGCCATATTCGAGGTAGCCAAACACGTAAAGGCGCTTGGCCAGATAAAATGTTCTGCAAATATCCTCGGGCACTTGCGGGATGAGCTGGATCTGCGAGACGTCTTCTTGAAGTTGCTCAAAGGTAAGCGGCCCGCCTATTTTCGGATTTACAAAATGTGCTGTGGCGAAGTGAATCCTGAGCAGAGAATCCCGGTCAAGCACGGGATCTGGCTTTAAGGCATAGCGTTCGTTGAAGTCTGGCCGCTTGCTGAAGATCCCACAGAGTGTTCCTGCGCACGAGAGAAGATAGCTGGCAAGTTCAGCGGAGTATCTCTCAATCTGATCCCGCGCATTGTACGGGACCAGATGGACAAGGCCGCGCTCATGTTTTTGGCCCATTAGTAAGAGCCCTCGTAACGAACCTAAGTCAATAAAGCGCAGACTAAAATGAGTATCCAACAAGACAGCACGGCGTTTAATTTTTAATGCGGATGCAGTGCCATGAAACCGCATAAGGTTGCCAGTAGTCACAGAGAAATCGAAGTTCAGCAGCGTCCAGAACCGTTCTTCGCCGGGCTGAAGTGGGCAGCCATCCGTGTCCAGCAACAGTACGTCCGTTAAGACGGGAAAGGCGTTGAATGCTTCGTGTAGTGCCAACTGGACAGGAGGCCCGGACCCATCAGGCTCAATTTGAATTCGCCTATTGGACTCGCTTCGAAGCAGGTCGGGCAAGGCGACAAGAAAGTCGCGCCACGCTTGAGCAGCAGCGGACTTAGAAACACGGGGCATGAAGACCATCCGAACGCCTGAGACCGGAGCCTAGAACCCATCCTTGGCCGACGAAGTCCGCTCCGGCTTCAACTCACGCAACAGCAACCGCACCAGCATGCCATCAAAGCGGGTGCCGCTCATTTTGGCGAGTTCTTCGAGAGCCTGATCCGGAGTTCGTGCGGCTGCGATCGATTGCTCGGTCAGCATGTTGGCATAAGCATCGGCGAGAGCGATGATGCGCGCCCACAGCGGAATCTGTTCACCCTTCGCGCCGTCGGGATAGCCGCTGCCATCGAAGCGCTGGTGATGATGTTCGATGGCCTGCCGCATCATGGCGCTATGCGGCAGAATGGCGGCGATCTCTGCGCCCACGCGCGCGTGCATTCGCACCAGGAAAAATTCGTCGTCAGTGAGCGGACCCGGTTTATTCAGAATGCGCTCCGGCACAAAGATTTGGCCCACATCGTGAATGCGCGCGGCGTAGACCAGATCGGAGGTTTCCTCCGGAGGCAAGTGGAGCGCCCGCGCAATTACGTCGGTATAGCGCGCCACCAAATCGCCGTGGCCGCCGGTGCGCAGCTCCCGAGATTCTGCGGCCCGGCTGAGGACTTCAATCGATTCCTTGAGCAGCGGAACATTGCAGTCCTCCTCGCCGCCGCATAACTTCACCAACATCGAAGTCAGCTCTTCCAGATGCTCCGGCCCGTTGTGCTCGCGCTGCAGAAAGCCTTCGATGTAAGAGGAAATCTGTTGCCGTTGCGGAGCAAACTCCTCGCCCGCGGCAAATTCCTCCGCCGCGGAAACGCGATTGCCGCCCGAACGTTTCGAAACATACATGCCCGCGTCGGCCACTCGAATAATGTCTTCCACGGAAAAACCGTGGCTTGGAAAACTGGCTACGCCGAAGCTGCCCGTGATGTGGTGTTCGCTGAGCATCGGGTCGTCGGTCATCCATTGGCGCAGGCGTTCCGCCAGCACCTCGGCCTGCTCCCGTCCGGTTTCAGGCATCAGGATGATGAACTCATCTCCGCCGTAGCGAGCCACTACATTCGATTGTCGAGATTTTTGCTCGAGCAGCCGCCCTACGCGCGCCAACACCAGGTCACCTTCGAAGTGGCCCATGGTGTCATTCACTTCCTTGAACTTGTCGAGATCGATCAGCACAACTGAGAACGGCCGTCCCGAGCGGGATGCGCGCTTCCACTCCGCGGAGAGCGCCTCCCAGAAGAAACGCCGCGTCTTGATTCCTGTCAGGCCATCGGTAATGGATTGCTGCTGCAGCTTCTGAAAGACGAAAGCATTGTGTAGAGCTGTGGCCAGCAAATCGGCCAGCGTATTAAGGATCAGAACGTCCTGCGGGGAAAACGCCCGGTCGTTGCGGCTTTCGATGTTCAGCGCGCCCAGCAGAGTCTCGCCGTAGGTGATCGGAATGCACAGAACGGACCGCGACTCCGGCAGAATTGCGCCGATCTGCCCTTCCACGCCGTTGTGCACCAAGGCCCGTTCGCCGGTTCGCGCTACACGCCCAAGAATCCCCATCCCCAGCGGAACTCGTTTGCCCATGGCGTGCGCGGTGGCGCCGGCTTCGGCTTTGATTTCGATCTCCTTCGTCCCGTAATCGAGCAGGCCGATGCCGATGTGATCGAAGCTGAAGTTCTTCTGAATTTCTCCCACGATCTGTCCCAGCATGTGCACGGGATCGTCGCTCGAAATGGCGGTGCGCGAAATATTGTTGAGGAACGCCAGTTGCCGCGAACGCCGTTGCTCCTCCGCGAACAGCCGCGCATTTTCCACCGCAACCGATACCTGGCCGGCCGCAGTCACGAGAACGTCGAGATCGCGCTGTTCGAACATGAATTCTTTTTCGGTGCTCATCGCAACCATCACTCCTGCGGGCTTGTTGCCGAGCAGGATGGGCGCGATACATATGCACTTGGCAGGGTGCTCCGGCCGGTAGGTGACGCCCAGGCGCGCCCGCGTCTTCTCCAGGTCCGACTTTATTAGCAGCGGCTGCCCCGTACGAATCACATACTCGGTAAAAGCATTTTCCGGTTTGCGGGATCGCTTGGGCAAAATGAGATTGTCTTCAACTTCAAGCTCGAAGCGGACTTCATCGCCTTCCTGAAAAGCGATGTAGAAGTTGCTGGTATTGAAAATCTGCCCCAGCTCGTCGTGGATGGTGCGCAACACTTCATCCTGGTCGAGGCGCGAACTGATGGCCTGCCCGATCTCGGTGAGCAGTTCGTACTCTTGAGTGCGGCGATGTGCATCGTGCGCGATCACATAGTTGTCGATGGTGAGTCCAAGTTGCAATGCGAGCCCGACCATAAGACGCGGACCGGAAGTCCCAAACGCCCGGCGTTGGGCATGAGGAAAGAGGATTACGCCGAACGCGTGATCGCGGGTTTGCAGGCTCACGGCGGTTAGATTGCGAATTTGCGCTTCCTTGAGAACTCGCTTGAGTTCGGCGAATGTTCCGGCAGAGCCCATGGGCAGCGGGGGCTCCGTCATCTGAGCCAGATCATGCACGGTGAAAAGCCCACCGTGCCGGTAAGCCAACTCGGAGAGATACTCTCCTACGCCACTCTGAGTTAAGGTGTCCAGAAATCCCGGCGAGAATCCACGCTCCACCGAAGGCACCAACCCGCGCCAGCGTTCAGAGATATAGATGACGGCACGCCGCGCCGATAAAGCTCCGGCCAGCCGCTCCAGCGCCGACTGCATACTGGGAAGCAAATCGTCAGCCGAGAGCAACCGCCGCGGATCGGCGCCCAACGTCGACAGGGCCAGCGTGTTCTCCTGCACCGCATTGCGCTCGCTTTCAAACAGTACCATCACCATCGCGATGCCCATCAACATCTGCGGCACCGGACCAAGTACGTGGCCAACGCTGCCAAACATTTCCATCCACGGGTTGCTGGATTGAATGGAGCCCAACAGCACAGCCCACAACGCCAGAGAAATCGCCAGCAGCGTGAATGCCGGTGAACCTCTGCGATGGGCATACAAATAGAAAGCCGCCGAACAATACAGCAGCACCGCGCTCAGAAAAAATAATGCCAGGCTCAGCGGCCGTTCCCCCATGTGAGCTCCGTGGGCCAGCAGATAAAACCGCAAATCCACGCAGCACGCCGCAACTCCTGCCGAGGCCAGGGCCACGTCAAACCAGCGCAGCCGGAACGGCCCGCGCATCAGCCGCGTCGAGACGAAAATGCACATCGCCATGGCAACCGAGAACAGAGACCCAAGAAAGAACGCAGCGTTCGCCGGCGGGTGGAAATAGCGGAGTGCATCCAGCGCGTAGTGGATGGTGTAGCAGGCCCACGCAACTTGCCACGCGCGGAAGTAGGGTTGCCGGCTCTGCTGGTAGAGATAGGTAAACAGCAGGCACAGCAATAAGGAGACGACACCTGGAATAATAACGATACTGGTGGCAATGCTATTCATTGAGTCCCGGCGAAGACGTCTGGTAGATCTGGGTCAGCGGCGTTGGAAGAATCTAATAAGCTGAATGTTTTCACAGCCGGGGGTGTGAACACAACAGGATTTAAGTACATTGTACCCGCCTAGAACACTGAGAATCAGCCACTTACTTCAGAAATCGTTTTCTGGCTGGCTTGACGGTAGTTTTCTGCTCCCCATACCATCGGACTTGAATATCGAACTTAGCTACCGAGCTTAACTATCAACCACCGCCACTATGCCTGATTCCACTCATTCCAAGTCGTCCGGGCCGCGCGTCCGCTTCGCGCCATCGCCCACCGGATTTCTCCACGTGGGCAGCGCCCGCACTTTCATCTTCAATTGGCTCTATGCGCGCCACAACGGCGGCACCATGATCCTTCGCCTCGACGACACCGATGTGGAACGCAATACTCAGGCCTCGGTCGATTCCATTTTTGATGGACTGAAATGGCTAGGCATGGGCTTCGACGAAGAGTACAAACAATCCGAGCGCGTTGCTCTGCACCGCAAAACCGCGTGGTCGATCTTTCAGAAAGGCCTGGCCTACCGCGACTTCACTCCTGCCCACACGGGCGACGCGGAAAAATCTGGTGCGCAAGGAACCTGGCTGTTCAATCCCGGGGCGCGAGAACTTTCGCGCGAAGAGAGTGACCGCCGTGCTGCTGCGGGAGAGCCATTTGCATTGCGTTTCCGCGTGCCGCGCGAAGAGACCATCTGGGGACAGCCGCCCTCAGCTGTCCGATTTACAGAAGGCAAATTGTCTGTCCACTTCAAAGATGCGGTTTATGGCGAGCAGGTGAAGGCCGCCGCCGATATCGAAGACTTTGCCCTGCTCCGCTCCGACGGCATGCCGACGTATCACCTCGCGTCCTGCGCCGACGATGCCGACCTGCGCATCTCCCACATCATCCGCGGCCAGGATCATCTTTCAAACACTTTCAAGCACGTGCTCATCTTCGAAGCCGCCGGCTTCACTCCGCCGCAGTTCGCACACTTGCCGCTGCTGGTCGCGCCCGACGGCACCAAACTTTCCAAGCGCCGTCACGGTCCGGTGGTTAGCGTTACCACCTATCGCGACGCCGGATTTCTCTCCGAAGCCTTCATCAACTTCCTCTGCCTGCTCGGCTGGTCGCCCAAGAATGACCGCGAGAACATGTCTTTGCAGGAACTCACCGATACATTTTCGCTAGAAGGCATCAACCGTTCGAATGCGGTAGTGAACTTCAAGGAGCCAGCGACAACTCCTGAGGAAACGTTCGATCCGAAGGCGGTGTGGTTGAATGCGGAGCACATTCGCGGCTTACCGGTGGAGAATTTGAGTGATCGGCTGTTGCCCATCGTGCGCGGCGCGGGCTTCGACGTTGCATCTGAAAAAATGTTGCGCATTACACCGCTGATCCGCGAGCGAATCAAGTTGCTGCGCGACGTGCTCACCGCTGCTGATTTCTTTTTTGTCGATCAACTGTCCCCTTACGATCCAGCCGAACTCATCCCACAAAAGGGAGACACGGCTATGGCGCTGAAAGTTCTTTCGCGGGCAGAAGAGGTGCTGGCCGATGTCGAATTTAAACATGATCCGCTGGATCAGGCGCTGCGCGCTGCCGCCCAGGAGCTGGGAGTGAAGGCGGGGCAGATGTTCCAGCCTATCCGGGTCGCTGTGTGCGGACGCAAGAATGCACCGCCGTTGTTTGAGACGCTGGAAGTTTTGGGGCGGGAGACGGCATTGGCGCGGATTGAGCAGGCCATCGAGAAGATCGAACCCGCCGGCGTTTGAGCTCTAGGTCCGGTGCCTGCGATAAGATGAATACTGATGAATCCACCGCATCCGCCCACCGAAGCTGGAGAAAAAGCTGTGGCTGCCTCGCCGCCGTCCGCCCCGTCGAATTTCATCCGCGACATTATTCTGGAAGACCTCAAGACTAACAAGCACAACGGCCGGGTGCAGACGCGCTTCCCTCCCGAGCCCAACGGCTATCTGCACATCGGACACGCCAAGGCAATCTGCATCGACTTCGGATTGGCCGACGAATTCGGCGGACACACGAATCTTCGCTTCGACGACACCAATCCTGCGAAGGAAGAAACCGAATACGTCGAGTCGATCAAGGCGGATGTGAAGTGGCTCGGCTACCAGTGGGACGGGCTTTTTTACGCCTCCGATTATTTTGACCAGCTTTACGAATGGGCGATCAAACTTGTCAAAGACGGCAAGGCTTACGTTGACGATCTGAACGCCGAAGAGATGCGCAAGCATCGCGGCACACTAACCGAGCCGGGAAAAGACAGCCCCTGCCGCGATCGTTCCATCGAAGAGAATCTGGAATTATTTGAGCGCATGCGCGCCGGAGAATTTCCCGATGGCTCGCACACGCTGCGGGCGAAGATCGATATGGCGTCGCCCAATCTCAACTTTCGCGATCCGGTGATGTACCGCATTCTGCATGCCGAACATCACCGCACCGGCAACAAGTGGTGCATCTATCCGATGTACGACTACGCCCATGGGCAATCAGATTCCATCGAGCGCGTCACGCATTCGCTCTGCACGCTCGAGTTCGAAGATCATCGCCCGCTCTACAACTGGTTCATCGAGCAGTTCGGCATCTTTCCGTCGAGGCAGATCGAGTTCGACCGCCTCAATCTCACCTACACGCTGCTGAGCAAGCGCAAGCTGCTGCAGTTGGTGCAGGAAGGCCGCGTGAACGGATGGGACGACCCCCGCATGCCCACGCTGGGCGGCCTTCGCCGCCGTGGCTATACGCCGGAAGCGGTGCGAAATTTCTGCGGGGCGATTGGCGTCTCGAAGACAAACGGCTCCATCGAGCTGGCGATGCTCGAACACTTCGTCCGCGAAGACCTGAACAAGCGCGCACCGCGCGTGATGGCGGTGCTTCGTCCGCTGAAAGTTGTGATCGATAACTATCCCGAGAATCAGGTCGAAGAGATGGACGCGGTGAATAATCCGGAAGACGAAAGCGCGGGCACTCGAAAGATTCCGTTCTCTCGCGAGCTTTACATTGAGCAAGATGATTTTCGCGAAGTTCCACCTCCGAAATATTTTCGGCTCACACCCGGACGCGAGGTTCGCCTGCGTTATGGGTACCTCGTCACTTGCACCGGCGTTGTGAAGAACGACAAAGGCGAAGCCGTGGAGGTGCATTGTACCTACGACCCCGCGACCCGCGGTGGGAACACTCCCGACGGCCGCAAAGTGAAATCAACCATTCACTGGGTCTCGGCTGCGAACGCCATCGATGCCGAGGTACGCATCTACGAGAACCTGTTCAGCAAAGAGAATCCGAACGAAGTTGAAGAAGGAAAAGATGTTCTGGATAATCTCAATCCGAACTCGCTCGACGTAATCACGGACGCGAAGCTTGAACCGTCGCTGGTCAACGCCGCAGCGGGTAGCCGGTATCAGTTTGAGCGTCTGGGATATTTCTGCGTGGATCCGGATTCGAAGCCGGGCAAACCGATTTTCAACCGTACGGTGGCGTTGAAGGATACTTGGGCCAAGGTGGAGAAGAAGCAGAGGAAACTTTAGGTTTTTGCCTCAGCACGCATCGTGGTAGCTATGGGGATTCTTCGCTTCGCTGAATGAAACCAAAACTTCCCTAACGTTTCCCACCCCACACAGTCTAAAACCGCATTATGATGTCTCGTCCGGTTTGCAGTATCTGAGGGTCTCACATGAACCTGCATACGATTACTGCTCTAGTTGGAGTTCTGCTCTTCGAGTTCTCTCGCACCGCATTCTCGATGAGCATCGCCAGCATCGCGCTTTTTCCAATTGCTTTGTGGGCCGTGAAGTCGGACCTTGCGCAGGAGCGAGGTCTCGATAAGGTTGTCGCCCTGAGCAACCTGTGTTTCGCGCTTCCTCTCGCCGTCTTCGGCGCGGAGCATTTCTCCGCCGCGAAAGGCATCTCGACCATAGTGCCCAAGTTCATGCCCTGGCACTTGTTCTGGGCCTATTTCGTGGGCGTCGCGTTGGTCGCCGCGTCCTTGAGCATTGCCACGAAAATTCAGGTGCGCTGGTCCGGGCTGCTGTTTGGCTGCATGATGTTTCTCTTCGTGGCAATGATGGACCTTCCGGGAACGCTGGCCGAGCCTCACAACCGGATCAACTGGGTGCTTCTTTTGCGCGAGCTGTCATTCGGTGCTGGCGGCTGGGTTCTTGCCGGAGGTGCAATGGCTAGAAAGGATGGGCTAGCAACCAAGCTCATTACAATCGGTCGCATTGTGATCGGCGTCGGCGCGATATTTTATGGGGTCGAGCACTTTCTGCATCCGGTTAATGTTCCCGGTGTTCCTCTCGAAAAATTTATGCCTGCTTGGATTCCAGGTCCCAGACTCATCGCCTATCTGACAGGCGCAATTCTGCTGATTGCGGGGGTGAGCATCCTGCTGGCCCGCAAGATCCGGATGGTGGCAACTTATCTCGGCACCTGGATTCTGCTGCTGGTCCTGTTTGTCTATGGCCCGATTCTGATCGTGTCGCTTTTGGACCCGAGCACGGATGTGAAGGTCGAGGGGCTCAATTACTTTTTCGACACGCTGCTCTACGTTGGGACGATTCTTGCGGTTGCCAGCGCGACGCCACGCACCGATTAAAATCGGGCTTCGGGCTTCGGCTATCAGGCTTCAGCAAAAACGCTTGGGGCTCTCGACTTACCGAAGGCCGAAGCCCCGAACTAGTTATGCACGTGCGGGCTCTGCGCGGGGTTGGCGTGGTGCTCGGGCGGTTCCTTCACGACCTTGATTTCAAACTTTACAGGGACGGTTTTCGGCGGATAGCAGGCGGCATTGTCGCAGGCCTGGTAGCGCAGCACGCCGTGCATTTCGTATTTTCCGGGAACGACCGAGTGCAGCGGATGCACCGCAACCGCAATGGTGAAATCTCCGCTATAGACGCTTAGTTTTTCATCCGGCGAAAAAGGAAAGCTCGCATCTTCGCCGGCGGGATATGCGATCTTTCCCAGGACGATGTCCGTCGGCAGCTCCATCTTTAGCGCGGTCGGAATCAGAAATTCAGACTTGGGTGTGTTTGAGTTGATATGGTAGCCCGCAGGGATGCGAAAATTCAGATCTACCATGGTCTGCTGAGCGCGCTGCGCCGTGGTCAGCGGCACCGCGCCGAAGGTGAGAGATGGAGCTTTGCCCAGAGTCTGCGAGGATAAAGGATAAGTGGCTGTTAGAAGAGCGATTGCCAGAAAAGAGATAGTCGAGAGAACAAGCTTGGACCCACCCCACAACCGCCCCAAGTTGTGAGTGCGGAAATTTCGCGGATTGGTTTGGTGGTCGATCATCGCGTAGATAAGTTTTTTCCCAAAACCGAAGTTTCTACGATCGAGGCTTGGCTTGTCGCGGGCCGGGTTTCGAGCGCTTTCTTAATTGCGTCCTCGATCTCAGCCTTGCCCCTCAGTCCGATGATCTTATCCATAATCTTGCCGTCGCGTGTAATTACGAAGGTTTCCGGCAACGCGGGAACGCCTCCGTATTGATCGCCGACCGAATCTTTGCCAATCAAAATCGGGTAATTCACGCCCATATCTTTGGCGAACTTGCTGATGTCTTCCTTGCTGGCATCGTCCATGGCAACGCCGACAATCTGCAATCCTTGAGAAGCGTACTCTTTCTGAAAGTCGACGAACCAAGGCATCTCGATTTTGCAGGGACCGCACCAGGTCGCCCAGAAGTTGAGCAACACCGCTTTGCCGCGCAGGTCGGAGAGGCGCATGGTTGAGCCGTCGAGCGATTCCAGAGAGAAATCCGGAGCAAGAGTTGCTCCCGTGAGGTGAGCCGCCGAAGCGGCGCCCGGATGCCGCACCTGGTGGTAACCGAAGTACAGCATGAGCGCAACCACTAACGCCACGACGATAAGCGCGAGAGGGCTGCGCGACGCTCCGTTGGAAGATTTCGGCGGATCGGCGTTGGGAGGAATGCTTCCCGAGGCCGGCGGCTGAGCGATGGAAGACTCTTCAGCATTCTGTACGTGTTCAGTAGTTCCTTGTGACGGTTCCATTTGCGAACTCCTAATCAGTGCATCAATTCGTAAAAACCCACTGCTCTATCTATTTTCCCACTAAACTCTCGCACTCAACTACAACGCAAAACGGTTCAGGAACGAAAGCCAGTTGGAAATCAAAGTAAAGCGGCCGATCACCAGCAAGATTCCGAGGCCAATCAGCAGGGCGCCTGACGCCACTTCCAGCGCGTGCATGTGTGAGCGGAAGCGGCTGTAAAACTTGAGAAAGCGCTCCATCAAAAGCGAGGTCAAAAGAAACGGCACAGCCAGCCCAAGCGAATATACAGCCAGCAACAGGATTCCTTTCACCAGCGTATCTTGTTCCCCGGCGATGGTCAGAATCGTAGCAAGGATGGGACCTAGACACGGGGTCCAGCCGAAAGCGAATGCGAAACCGATTACGAACGCGCCCACCGGAGTGCTACTGCCTTTCACGCTATGCAAGCGCGCATCGGTATAGAGCGCTTTGATCTTGAAAATGCCGGTCAGGTGCAGTCCGAAGAGAATAATAACGACGCCCGCCACCCTGGCCAGCGTATGTTTGTAGATCCCAAGCAACTGGCCGACCTCGGTTGCAGCCGCCCCCAGCACGATAAAAACTACGCTGAAGCCCAGGATGAATCCGATCGAGTTCACCATCACCCGCCGCATCAGGTGGGCTTCGGGCGCTTTGAGCTCTTCCAGGCCGGCGCCCGAGATCAGGGAAAGATATCCCGGCACCAGAGGCAGCACGCAGGGCGAGAGAAACGAAATGAGCCCGGCAAAAAAGGCGGCAATCGGCAGTGGAAGGCTCGTCATGTGTCCTTTATTGTACCTGTCCCGTTCTTCCTGGTTGTCTTCTCTCGTTAGTCAGGCTGCTTGCTGAGGAGCCTGCCAGATAAGACGCGCGGTACAGGAATTAGTTTCGCGGCCTTGGACTTCCCGCGAGCAGATCCGGCTCATTTCGCTGTTGGTGCAGGCACCGATCCCGCTGGCGCGGTTTCCGGCGACGCTTCGGCCAAAGCTTTGCGCAGGAAGCCGGGCGAAACCGTGGCGTTAAGTATGGCGCGTTCGCCCTCCTGCTTCACCTGCACGCTATCGAAAAACGCCTTCACATCAGGATCAGGGCCGCGAGTGCCGACGGATGTTTCGGCTGCGTGGCTGAGGGCGATGAAGACACTTACCTTGTCAACGATGGCATGGGCCGCGTCGGGTGAGCCGGTGAAGGCCTCGGCACGGAGGTGAACCGAGTCCGGCCGGAGATGAAGCGGGCTGAGAAAACTTCCGGATGCAACGATGGTGGCGGGCATGCCGAAGAGCGTGCTCCACATGCCGGTTGCTGCGGATGTGGAAGGCTCAATGCGCGCAACCAGCCAGGCCAGGCTGGCGAGCTGAACGTGCTTGTAGTACTGGCGCAATAGCGCCGGACCTCCGAAGGGAGAAGCCAGCCGCTTGGAGCGGTCGACTATGCCTTCGATGACGGCAGGATCGTCATGATTGGACGCGGCCACCGAATCGGCGTTGAGCACAGCCACACGCAATGATCTGCCTTCCAAAAGAATCGTGAAAATGTCGACGCCATGATGGTTCTCGACTGATTTAGCGATTTGCCGCAGGTAGCCGGTAAGGCGCTCACCGTGAAATTTTCCAACCAGCACTTCGGAGAATCGCGGCTCGGGAGCGGCGCCGCCGGTTCCACCGCCTGGCCACTTGGCCGGATAGTGGATGGCGAAGGCGGCCTCATCGAGATCGCGCTCGAACTGAAAGCCGGTCTCGCGGATGAAGCGTTCGTATTCAGGATCGTGGCTGACGGCGGGAAGTTCTCTGCCCGCATTTACGCGCCGCGCCCAGCTTAGATCGAGATAGAAGAATGCGTCGGCACCCGGCAGCAAACGGGCGGGCTCAGGCGGAGCATGCTTTCTTAGTTGGACAGCAAGAGTTACCGCGGCGGCTATGACTACCACCAGGAGGACGATGGGGAGGGTGCGCCTAATTCGCATGGAATGCGGTCAGGGCTGAAATCATAACACTGTGCGGTGGGCGTGTCAGAAGTTAGGGACTCCGGAGCGCTAGGGCAAACGTAAGTACCCCACACGCTGTTACTTCTTCAACTCCGCCGGCCAGTTCGTGAGTAACTGGAGCGGAGCCTGGGTTTCTTCTTCGGCGTGGTTGACCAGCAGACGTTTTCCATCGGAAGAGACATCGAACGAGATGCCGATTCCAGGCGAAGTGGTGTTGAACAAACGCAGGGGCGTACCGACTTCGATCTCCGATCCTTTTACAGCGACGGGGCAGGCAAAGAAATCATTGGTAATATTCTGGTAGAAGAGTTCTTTTCCGTCGGCGCGCCATGCCGGATAAGCTCCTCCGTTGGACGACACCTTCCATTTGCCTTTTCCTTCCGGGAAGCTGGTGATGTAAATCTCCTGAACTCCGGATTCGTCGGAAACGTAGGCCACCCAGCGGCTGTCGGGCGAAACTCGATAGCTATTAATGTTCGACTGCGGAGAAGGCGGCTGCACGATCGCCGCCGGCTTGGTGTTTCCGGCGACGGGGACGATCCAGAGAGAAACCATTTTCTCGCCTTCACCCCAAACATAAGTTAGATATTTTCCATCGGGCGACCACGCAGGATAGTGGTAATTATTTTGCTCGGCAATCAATGTCTTTTCGGCTCCGCTGCCGTCGGCTGCCTTGGAGCGAATTTCGACATTGCCTCCGCCCCTGGCCGTCCGCGCGGAGAACATGATTGTTTTGCCGTCCGGCGACCAGGTTGGTTCCTGAACAATCTGCTGGTCGAAGGTGATGCGAGTTTTGGTCTTGCGCTCCAGGTCGAGCGTCCAGATGCCGGTGCCGCTGGCAAAAGCCACGCGCTTGTTATCGGGCGAGAGGCGCACATCGATGATCGTGCTCTCATCCGGGTCGTAGTTCGCAAGCGCCTTCCCCGAGCGATCAAACCACACCAGGCTGGTTCTCGCAAAGGCGGCATTACCGAGCTGGTAAACCATGAGCCCGTTCTGCGACACGGCGAAAATGCTGCGCCACACGCCGACATCGTCGCGGAGATTGTTGAACAGCGGAACCGCCGAACCCGACAGCGTGCCCGATTGTGGATCGAACGGCTGCGCGACCAGAGCGGTGTTGGCGCGGTAGAGCAGGTAGCCGGAAGCGTATTGCGCGGCGGAATCGCTGGTCACGATCTGCCGAATCTCCGTATTGTCCACCGAGCCGAAATAAATTCCGTTTACTTTAGGATCGCTTCCTGTGTGGCTGGTGGCGAGAAAAAGAAAATGTTTACCGTCGGGCAGAAACCAGGGCCAGCGGTGCGTATCGTGCTTGGTTTTCTCAATCAAGGTAGCCGGCTCAACCGCGCCGCCCTGCGCGCTCACTTTCATCAGGGAGCCGAGGAAGTCCGGGGCGAACACGATCACATCGTTGGCGCTCCAGCTCCCGCCGCGAGAGTTGGGAGCATCGGCTAACACGGTCACCGGACCGCCGGTGGCAGCGATCTTTGCCAGCTTGCCGTTGGCGAAGAAGCCGACGTAGCGGCCGTCCGGTGACCAGAAGGGATGCATCGCGTTCTGCGTGCCTTCGAGCGGCAGCGCAGTGTCGCTGCTCAGCGGTCGCACCCACAGCATCTTGGCTTCGCCGGAGTGCGCGACGAATGCCAGCTTGTCGCCCTGCGGAGAAAGTACGGGCATGCCGCCGGCATCGCCGGTGGTGTCCAGGGAAAATTTGTCTGGCGGCGGAATTTCGGCGTGAAGGGAAACTAGATTTTCTGAAGATTTTGCCCAGCGGTATCCGGCGAATGCAGCGAGTGCAATGAATGCCAGCAGAAGCGCGGCTGCCACCGCTGCCCATGATTTCTTGAGCTGTCGAGATGTTTTTTCCGATTCCGACGACGCCTCAGCGGTCGTCGACTCGGCAACCCAACGCAAATCCATCGCTAGATCGTGCGCCGATTGCATGCGGTCGGCGGGATCTTTGACAAGGCAGGCACGCACCACGCGATCGAGCATGGGCGGAGCGAGCGGCTGACTGGCGCTGATCGGCTCCGGATCTTTTTCCAGAATGGAGCTGAAGACGCTGAGTTGCGATTTGCCTTCGAAGGCGCGGCGGCCGGTGATCATTTCGTAGAGAACGCAGCCGAAGCTGAAGAGGTCGCTGCGCGCATCGGCTTCCGCTCCCTGCAGAAGTTCGGGAGCCATGTATTGAAAAGTTCCGACAATCGAACCCTTCTGCGTGAGGGGGGACACAGCTGCCGTCAGCGATGCAAGATTCATGGTCGGAGTGGACGGAGTGAATGCTTCGACGGCCTTCGATGCGATGGAGATTTTCGGCTTCGCCAAACCAAAATCCATCAGCTTGGCGCCCGCCTTGGTCAGCATGATGTTCGCCGGCTTCAGATCGCGATGGATGATGCCGTGTTGATGCGCCTTCTCCAGCGCCTGCGCGATTTCCGTTCCGATTTTCAGAACCTGCTCAATGGGCAGCGGGCCTTTCGCCAGGCGCTCGGCGAGAGTCTGGCCCTCGAGATACTCCATGACCAGAAAGTTGGTGCCGTCCTGAGTGCCGATGTCATAAAGTGTGCAGATGTTCGGATGCTGCAGCGCGGAAATGGCTTTGGCTTCGCGCTCCATGCGCTGTTTCAATTCCGGATCAGAGGAAAGATGCGCCGGCAAAACCTTGATGGCAACGGTGCGGTCGAGCCGGGTGTCCTTGGCGCGATAGACCTCTCCCATGCCGCCCGCGCCGAGGGGCGCGAGGATTTCGTAGGGACCGAGTTTGGTGCCGGCGGTGAGGGCCATAGGTCGCGCCATTATAGCGTTAACAGAAATCAGGGAACGCGTTGTAATCGCAAACACTGCCAATGCAATTAGTGCATAATGTACGCCCATTTGTTTTGGTGGAACATCAAGCCGTTGTCGACGAAAAAGGGAGGGGTAATGATGCAACGTGAAGCTGGCCGCCGCGCTCGGACGCGTCGCGCTACCGTGGTTCCTTTTATTCTTATGTCCTTATTTGTGTTTCTTGCAAGCGTGTCTCAACCGGCGCAGTCCCAAACCTACAAGGTCATTCACAACTTCACAGGCAAAGGCAAAGATGGGGCGACTCCTTTTGGAGGGCCAGTCCTCGACCACGAAGGGAATCTCTACGGCACGACGTATACCGGAGGGATCTATGGCAGCGGAAGTGTCTACCGGCTTTCGCCCAGCTTCTTCTCCTGGAAGTACACTTCGTTGTAC
>JBAPQU010000174.1:0-29639 GCA_049280795.1 Candidatus Sulfotelmatobacter sp. | reverse complement strand
GTTAAGCCGAGTTTGGTCGACGCTCTGGCCCATCACAACCCAGTCGTGGTACACGCCAACTCCGCCACGGACGGCCCAGTTTCCAGTCTTAGTCGGATCCCACGAGAAGCCGATCCTAGGGCTAATGAGATTCTTCATGGGGTTCGCAAAAACCTGGGGCACTGTCCCCACGGTGGCCTGCGCAACCTGTTCATTGAAATTTCCCGCCGTCCCTAGGCTCAGAGCGCTAAATTGGAAGCCGCTGCTGCCCCAGGGTATGTGGTTCGTAAAATCGTCCCAGCGCACGGAGAGTGTTAAGGAAAGATTTGGTTTCGCCTTCCAGTCGTCTTGCACGAAGAAGCCGAACGGGTTTGTTTGCCCGCCGAAAGCTACGGAGGCAGGTTGGCCAGTCAGAGGATTGTAGGTGGCTGATTCGCTACCCGTAACCTGGTCCTGCACCAGATCCAACAGAGTATTGAACGAGAAGCTGGGCCGAACGTAGTCGGGAGTGAAGTCACCATGTTCGATTCCTTTGGCTCCGTCATAGCCGAACTTCCACGTGTGCTTGCCGCGGACCCAACTCAAGACTGAACGCCAGTTGTACATCGGGCCGCGATACTCTCCCGGCCCAAATCCTGCGCCGACCTGAAAGCCTTCACTGATGCTGTTCACCGTGATGGCTGGCACCTTAAGATTGGCATCCTGCCCGTTCGCGCCACCGACGCTGGCAAAGGCAAAGCTGGACTCCCATAGAAGATTGGAGCTGAAGGTATGGGTAAAGTCGATCTGGCCATACCGGTTTCTCATGATGTCCAAAGCCTGCAAACCAGCCCTGGGGGAGGGCTGTTGCTGGTCGAAGGAATCGTTGTAGTAACTCAGATAGAGCCGGTCTTTCTGAGTGAAGTACTGATCCAAACGGAAGTTGTACTGCAAGGCATTGTAATAAGGGCTGGCTACAAAGTTTCCGTAATCGCGCACACTCAGGGCGCAGGGGATACCAGTCGGCGAACCCGGACCACAATTGCCCACACCGAATACGGTCAGGGCATTATCGACTTTTCCGTTCGGAACTAGTCGGCTGGCTGGCCATCCCGTTAGCACCGACGTTCCCACTGTATTAGGAAAATTCGTTTGTGCCCACGACACAAACGCTGGATCTTCAAAAGTCTGCGTGCCCGTGTTAGCGGCGGCAGAAATGGTCGCCCACAGCTTTTCGAAGTCAGCGAAGAAGAACGTTTTGTTCTTTCGGATGGGGCCACCGAAAGTGCCGACGAGATCTTTTCGCGCAAACGGCGTAAACGCGTTTGCGGTAACAAAATCCGGCGTCGCCTGGAAATCCTGATTGGTGAAAAACAGGCTGCCGCTGCCGTGAAATTGGTTGGTGCCCGATTTCGTCGTCACCTGAACCAGGATTGAGCTGCCTAGATTGTCTTCCCCGTCCCAGGAGTTGGTTTGCATCGTGACTTCTTGCACCGCCTCGGGAATGGGAGCGAGGATGATATTGCCGTTTTGGACGGGGCTTGTGACGTTCAGACCATCAACCATGACCAAATTTCCAGTGTAGCTGCGTCCGTTCGCACTGATCTGTGGCGTCTGGGTTCCAAAGTTATCGGCGAAACCGCCCGGCGACTCTCCTGTGGCGCGAGTGCCTGTGCCTACAACGCCTGGCGCAACGGCCAGGATATCCCAAAGATTGCGATTGGCCTCAGGTAGATCTCGGACGGTGCTGGAAGAAAGCGTCGTCTCCAGGCGACTGTCATCGGTATCGACCGCTGGGGGCGCTACTTCAACGGTAACCATCTGCTGGGCTCCACCCAGCGGAAGAGCAAGATTGATTCCCTTGGTTTCCGAGGTGCTAAGCGTGAACTTCGACTCTACTTTGCGAAAGCCTTTTGCCTCCGCTGTCACCACATAGTTGCCGGCGGGAAGGCTGCTGAAGCGGTAGTTGCCAGATTCAATGGTGGTCGTGGTCGCAGTAACTCCGGTGTCGACATTCACCAACTGAATCGAAGCGCCGTTGATTGCGGCCCCAGCCGGATCAGAAACCACGCCTTGGATATTGCTGCTGTATTGGGCCAGGGCTGGCAGCGAGCCAAGACACAAAATTAAAAGGAAACACAGGCCCAAGGAACGGCACCGCTCTGCTTTAGTCATTAGCTTCCTCCACATCAAGGTGCGAGGCTATAAAGTAAACGATTTCTCAGTAATGGAAACAGGTTATAGCGCTATGGGCTGGGCTCTGTCAAGGAGTATTTGGCGCACCTTCACCTCGCGTACCTTGATTGTCGCGGTGCGGAGGCAGTCATGCCGTTTTTCGCCCAGGGGAATGAAGCATAAACGCTGCCTTTTCCCGGACAGCTCAAAACGATTCGTCAAGACTAATCGCGCTGCCAAAATCTAGTGCTAATCGACTTACGCTCTTAAATATTCAATGTAATCAGAGGTTTGCTTTTGTCTCTTGACCCGGGATACTTACGGAAAAAATGATGCCGCGCCGCACTCGGTCGCCGGAACCATAGTCCGGCCCCAAGGCGCGCCGGCAGTTCTTCGAATATAGGCATATCCATGTTCCATGCAAACCGGCGTGCGGATTTGTTTTTGTGGGAGCGAGATTTGCCGTGGTATGGAGTATAGTGTTTCTGCTTACGCTGATTTGAAATTTCACGGGCCGATTCTTGGCGTCGTGAGCAATCGCTTTCAGGCACTCCTTAGTTCATCGGGGTGTGCAGTCAGGCAGCGACGCCAGGGGATATCGGGATGGAGACACGCCAGCTAGGAACCAGCGACCTTCACATCACTCGCCTTGGAATTGGCGCTTGGGCGATTGGCGGAAGCGGCTGGAACGGCAGTATGGGGCCGCAAAATGAAAGTGATTCAATCCCTGCGATTCACGCCGCCCTGGATAGCGGCCTCAACTGGATTGACACTGCCGCGCTCTACGGACTTGGTCACTCGGAAGAAGTCATCGCACGTGCCTTGCAAGGCCGCTCGCCACGCCCGTATATCTTCACCAAGTGCGAACGGGTGTGGGATGCCAGCGGAACTATAGGAGCTTGCCTCAAAGCGGCGTCGATTCGGAAAGAGTGCGAAGACAGTCTTCGCCGCCTGCAAGTCGAAGTCATCGATCTATATCAGGTCCACTGGCCGGAGCCGGACGAGGATATCGAAGAGGCTTGGACCGAACTCGCCAGACTGAAGCAGGAAGGTAAAGTTCGCTATATTGGCGTTTCCAACTTCAACGTTTCCCAGATGATACGCGCGCAAAACATCGCGCCCATTACCTCACTACAGCCGCCATATTCGATAGTCACTCGTGAGATCGAGAAAGAAATTCTCCCCTTCGCACTGCAGAACAACATTGGAGTCATCGTATATTCGCCGATGTCCGCTGGATTGCTTACCGGGGCTATGACGCGCGAACGCGTGGAAAATTTTTCCACCGAAGACTGGCGCCGGAATCTTCCCAACTTCCAGGAACCCCTGTTGTCTCGTAACTTGAAACTGGTAGAGTGTCTACGCGAGATCGGAGACCGCTACCGGCGCACGCCGGGAGAAGTGGCGATTGCATGGACTCTCAAGAACCCAGCAGTAACCGGGGCAATCGTCGGTTTCCGCAGTCCAAAACAGGTCTCGGGCATCATGGGCGCCGCCGAGCTTCTCTTGTCGCCGACTGAAATGGACGAGATTGAGGACGCTCTGACGCGTGTACGCGCCACCTGACGCCGCCAATTCATTCTTTTATTTTTCTAGCAGTTTCTTAGTTCCCGAGGGAGGACATGAAAAAACTGCGTTTTGTTGTCTCGTTGATCACAGACGATAACGACTACCAGCGCCAACAGGCCTCCGCCGCCCAGGAAAGCGCGGCCCGCCTGGGAGTGGACTTACAGACGCTGTTTGCCCGGAACGACGCTATTTTCCAGAGTCAACAACTTTTGGACGTTATCCAGGATCGTAACTCGGGAGTCGATGGCATTCTTGTCGAGCCCGCCAGCCGGACTGGATTCCCGAAGGTTGCACAAGCGGCAGTGGCGGCAGGCATCGCGTGGGTGGTACTCAATTGCGAAGTGGACTACTTAGGACAACTTCGTTCCGGCGGCAGCGCCCCGGCATTTGCGGTGAGCGCGGACAATCACGAAGTCGGCCGGATTCAAGGGCGTCAACTGGCCACGGTTTTACCCCGAGGCGGCTCGGTCTTGTACATTCAAGGTCCCTCGCTGAGTTCGGTGACAGAGCAGCGTACGGCGGGCATGATGGAGACCAAACCGGACGGCGTCAGCGTCAGAATCCTGAAAAGCGCAAACTGGACGGAGGAGGCCGGCTTTCGCGCGGCCGGCTCGTGGCTGCGGCTTTCGACCGCGAATCAAGAACAAATCAATGCCGTGCAGGCTCAAAACGATTTCCTCGCCCTCGGAGCTCGGCGTGCCATGGAGGAACACAGCACCCCAGCGGAACGCGATCACAAGCGGCACTTCCCTTTTCTCGGAGTGGATGGACTTCCGAAAACAGGGCAAGCTTGGGTCAGCCAGGGTACACTAACCGCCACCATCATTGTGCCCCCGATTACGGCGCATGCTCTTGATGCTCTGGTGTCTGCGATACGCAGCCAGCGTCAAGCACCTCAACAGACCCTGGTGGCGCCCGAATCCTTTCCTCGTCTCGATGCATTGGGAGCCAAGCTGGCCCACTAAGGCTGTTGCAGCAAAGAGGAGTCAGAAAGCGGTTGACAAAAGCTTGCTCCGAGGGCGAAGCTGAGTGCAGCAAACGTTTGCTTATTCCGTCCAAGAGGACCATGCCCTATGAGCCCTAGTCTCAGCCGCAGAACTTTTCTTCAAGCAGCTACAGCCACCACCGCAGCCGCTTGCGCCGTTCGCGTGGTGCCGGCGTGGGCCGCCACGGATACCGGTACAGTCGCCATCAACACCCCACTCACCACTTTTTCGTATTCCGAGGTGGAGTTGCTCGATGGTCCTATGAAACGGCAGTTCGAGGAGAACCATGCCCGTTTCCTGAACCTTGATGACGATCGGCTCTTGAAGGTCTTCCGGCAGGTTGCCGGTTTACCCGCTCCCGGCGAGGATATGGGCGGGTGGTATGACCTGACTGGGTTCAGCCTGGAACACAACGACTTTCACGGGTTTATCGCCGGCCACACTTTTGGACAATATGTTTCTGGCTTGGCCCGAGCCTATGCAGTCACTGGATCGGAGCCAACCAAGGCAAAAGTGAATCGTCTGGTTAAGGGATATGCCGAGACACTCGACCCCAAGGCCAAATTCTTCGCAGGCTATCGCTTGCCTGCCTACACCTACGACAAGCTCTCCTGCGGCCTGATTGATGCGCACGAGTTCGCGGATGACCCCATGGCGATGCAGGTTCATGAGAAGCTCACCCACGCAATCACAGCGTATTTGCCGGAGAAAGCCCTAAATAGGCAGGAGCAGCGTTCCCGTCCGCACAAAGACACTTCTTTTACCTGGGACGAAACGTACACTTTGCCAGAAAATCTCTTCCTCGCATATCAGCGAAGTGGCGATCCTTTCTATCGCGACATGGCCACGAAGTATCTCGAGGATGACACCTACTTCAACCCGCTCTCCCAAGGTAACAACGTGCTACCTTTCGAACACGCCTACAGCCATGTGAATGCATTCAGCTCCGCCATGCAGGCCTACATCACGCTGGGAAGTGAAAAGCATCTGCGGGCCGCGCAGAACGGATTCGACATGCTGGTGAAGACTCAAAGCTTCGCTACCGGCGGCTGGGGCCCGAATGAATCATTTGGAGAACCGGGGACTGGACAACTGGGAGATAGTCTAGGACTGACTCACGCCAGCTTCGAGACCCCGTGCGGCGCCTACGGCCATTTTAAGATCACCCGCTACTTACTTCGCGTCACCAAGAACCCGCAATACGGCGACAGTATGGAGCAAGTGCTCTACAACACGATTCTCGGAGCATGGCCGATTCAGGCCGACGGCACATCGTTTTATTATTCTGACTATAACAACACGGGCAAGAAAGTCTGGTACGGGCAAAAATGGCCGTGTTGTTCAGGAACCTTCCCCCAACTCGCGGCGGATTATCACATCAGCACATATTTGCGCTCGGCTGATGGTGTGTACGTGAATCTTTTCACGCCGTCCAGGGTGCAATGGAATGACGGCGGAGCTCGCTACGGGCTGAAGCAGGAAACCAAATATCCGTTCGACAACAAGATCCAGATCGACGTTTCCGGTTCACAGTCCAAGGAATACACGCTTTACGTGCGCATTCCCGGCTGGACCACGCCAGACTCCGTGCTCTCGGTTAACGGCACGCGAGTTTCGGATCCAGTGCAGCCGGGCACATTCGCAGCCATCCGGCGCACCTGGAAAGATGGTGATCGGGTCGAACTCGAGCTCCCCATGCCGCTGCGGCTTGAAACTGTGGATGTAAATCATCCGAAGCTGGTGGCGTTAATGCAGGGCCCGCTGGTGCTCTTCGCAGTTGCCGATTCTCAGCCCAGCTTCGACAGGAACGCTCTGCTGCAAGCTAAGCCCACGAAGAACGCGTCGGGAGATTGGCTCGCGAATTCGGCCGATGGAAGCAGCGTGACCATGCGTCCCTTCATGAATATCGACAAGGAGAGCTACAGCACGTACGTGTTGCTGAAGTCTTAAGAAGAGCCCAACCGAAGCGTTCTCTGAAACCTCTGTCACTTCGGTTGGGCGTCCTCTTCCACCAGTTTGTACTGGTTGCGTTCGCTTTCTTCCTGCGCAGCCTGCTTGCGAAGTAGCGCCAATTGTTTCAGCAAGTCGGGAAGCTCGCGGTTTTGTCCCGTCTTCCGGAGCGCCTGGATCAGGTGATATAACGCAGTTTGATCCTTTGGGTCGCGCTCCAGAGCCTTGCGGCACTGCTCGATGGCTTCCGGGTATTTCCATTCCTGCAGATACAGTTTCGCTAAGACGGTCCGGGCGCCACTCAACGTGGGCTGCAAGGCAACAGCCTCCTTTGCCGAGCGCATTGCCAGCTGGAATTCTGGCGTACCCGGCTCTACGCCTTTCTGCGAAAGAAAGTCGGCCTGGAGATAGAGCAAAGGAGCATTTTTCGGCCTTTGCACCAGTTTTGCCTGCACCGTGGCCAAAGCACGATTCACATCATCCTCCTGCACCGCCAGCAGTCCCTGAGCGGCGGAACTCAAATACTGACGGGGGTCCAGCGTGTGGGCGGTTTCAAAATCAGCCTCAGCCTTGTCATACTGCGCCAACTGAACATAAAGGACGCCGCGCGCCAGGTAGAGCGGCACCGCCTTCGGCAGTTGACTAATACCATCGCTTACTACGTCGATACCCACCTGAAAGGAATCATGCGCGGAGCTGATGTTGGCAAAATCCACGTAGAGGTTCATGTTCTGCGGATCGAGCAAAATCGCTTGCCGCAAAGCGGCAACCGCTTGCGGCGTATCTTTGTTGGCTTCATACGCCGTTGCCGCCAGTTCCAGGGTTTCAACTTCTGCATTGCCGCCTTGGAGCAGCGGCCCTAATGTAGCCAATGCATCCTGTGGCTGGTGCGCCATAAGTTGAATGGATGCCAGCAGCCGGCGCTCCCGGCGATCATCCGGGTTCAGAGCCAGCGCTTGCTGAAATATTTTTGCGGCCTTCTCAGGCTGCTTGAGCTTCACCAGGCAGATGGCGTATGCATTTAGCGCACTGGCCTTGGAGTCAAACAGCGTCCCAGCCTTTTCAAAATGAACGACTGCGGCTCCACAGTTGTCCTGCTGATACTCAAGCACTGCAAGCATACCGTGACTGGTGGCATCCGAGGGCCGCAATCTCAGCACGCGCTGCAAGAGTGGAATCGCGGCCCCATCCCCGGCCTCGTACTCGATTTGGATCGCTCCTTCTAACGCTGGAAGATAGTCTGGGGAAATCTTGAGCGCGCCGCGATACGAAACCAGCGCCTCTTTCATACTTCCCTCCCCCGCATACGCCGCACCTTGCATCGCCCACAACTGCGCATTGCCCGGAGACGCTTGCAGCGCTGGACGTAGCAGATCGAGCGCTCTGGCGAACTCCCGGCTCTGCAGAGCCGTGGCGATGGGCTTAACCTGCCGCTCTTGCAACTGTGCGGAAGCCGCAGACAGATAAGTCAATAGAACGACTGCCAGGCCGAGTCCATTCAGTACGATTGTTGTAATTTGTCCTGCCGAGATGACGGACGTAGGACGTGCCATTTGTACAGACTACTTTATCTGAATGCAGTGGCAGGTTGTGTGTGATGAAGAAAAGAGACTGAGGCGCATTCCCTTACACACACGTAGGATATTACTTTCTAAGCGCAAGTCGAGGCGTTATTTCTTCCCCGAAAAAGCATCCAGCGCCGCTTGCACGACGGCCTCGTCGATTTCGGGCTTCGCGCCACTGGCCGCCATCCCACCGAGCGTTTGGCCGTCAACTTGAATGGGAAGTCCGCCCTGATTGGGGAAGAACTCTGGATAAGTGAGCACGTCGAGATTGCCCTTTTTCAACAACTCGGCGCCTTCTCTCGATGGACTTTTATAAAACGCAGCATGTCGCGCCTTTTTCTGTGCCCACTGAAGTGTAATTACCGGCGCACTGTCAGCTTTTTCGAGGAAAAGGAGATTACCGTTTTCATCCACGATACAAAGCGTAACTTCAACGTGAAGCCGCTGCTCTTCAGCCTCCGCTGCGGCAACCAACGTTTTAACGACTGCCAGATTCAGATATTTTTTCGTCGGCAGCTCAGCTGGTGACGCCGTTACCACAACCCCAAGAGTTAGGACCACCAGCGTCAGAATACCTACAAACTTCTCCAGCCGTATCTTCAACCTTCACCTCCGCGAGTACGAGAACCAGCCGGTTCTAACTGGACTGCCTGGGCCCGATTTCGTACTCAAGCCGGTTATTGTACTCTGGCCGCCTGGCTCAGAAGGAAAGTTTGCCGCCTAACTGCCAGAATCTTGGCTCGTGGGATGACGTCGCCTGCCCAAAATTTCCATCCGGCAGATTCAGGTCGATTCCACCGGTCTGGATGTTTGAAAAGCCCGTGAAGTCTACGTAGTTCGCTCTGTTGAAGAGGTTGAAAATATCAAACCGAATTTGGAAATTGACACGTTCCGTAATTCGATTGTCTTTGTAGAGGTTGATATTCGTCTCGACAAAGTTTGGCCCGCGGAACTGCATCGCCTTTTCGTTCCCCTCGTTGCCAAAAGCAGGAACTGCGAAGTCGCTCTTGGGAATTGCCCCTGTTAGCCATGAGCTATTCTTGGTTGACTGGCTGTAACTAACCGCATCGGGGTAAGCAAGACCGTCCCCGTCGCCGTTGTAGTCCCCGCTACCGCCCTGATACGCCACTACGGGGTCGGATGCCGAACACCCGGTGATATTGCTAAGGTTTCCTGATTTACAAACCCCTAAGAAGCCATTCGTATTCGAAGGTGTCAGAGGATAGCCAGACTGGAAGATGCTGGTACCGCTGATTCCCCATCCGCCGGTCGCGTAGCCGAGCGCACCCCTTCCACCATTCAGACCTTTCACTGAATAGTTGAAGCTGAGCGAGAAACGATTGGGAGCATCAAAGATCGATGGTCCGTAATACTGTCCGGGATCTAAACCCGCAGAGTTAGGATACTGCAGAGCGTCGTCCTGGGAACGGGAGTGCGTAAAGGACGCATCCACATAGCCACGCGCAGAGTGCCCTCTGACATCGAAGATCACTGCATCGTAGTTGCCATAGCGGTCGTTATCAGCATAACCGATCGTGCCAAAGCTCTTGTTGAGCCGGGTTGCGTTGGGAATGACTGGGGTCGGGCTGTTGTTCTCCTGGCTAATGAGGTCACCTGCGAATGAGTTGATGTCCACTCCGTAGGAGACATTTCCGATCGAGTTGCCGTTGCCGACCATATTGTAAGAGTGAGACCCGTTATAACCCACGCTGGCGGCAAAATTGCTCCCTAGCCTCCGCTCCAAGGTCATGGACCAGACGTTCGACTTCGGAGACTTCAACAGCGGGTTGATCGCACCAATGGCAAAGCTCGCCCCGACAATTCCTCCCTGCGAGTTGAGGCCGCCTCCCTGTTGCGGTGTTGCACCTGTTCCCGGCCCGAACGTTGGGAAGGTAAACCCAAATGGAGGTTTGTTGCTGTTCCCAAGAACGAAGATCGGAGCCTGCGCACTCGCAGTGCCTCCGGCAACGAATGTGGGTGCAACTTCTCCCGGAGGGCTGCCGCGGAATTCTTCCTGCACGTTGGCTTGAGTCAGCCAGTTGTTATAGATGCCAAAGCCGCCGCGCACCACCCAGTCACCCTTACCCGTGGGATCCCACGAGACCCCGATGCGTGGACTGAACAAGTTGTCGACCGAGTGCAGCAGGGCGTTGTGCGTCGCCTTGGCGTAGCCGTTCGCCACCTGCTCCTGCTCCGTCGTCCCCGTCCCCAAGTAAAAATTTCCAAAGACTGTTGACGGACTCTTTGACCACGGGTTCCCGCTGTCGTCATAGCGCAAACCCAGGGTGACGGTCAGATTCTTCTTGGCTTTCCATGTGTCTTCGGCGAAGAGCCCAAAGGTTCGGGAAGCCGCGTCCCAACTCCACAATTGCTCCTGTCCGGTATTGGGGTTGTAATAAATTCCGTTCTCGTTGGTTGGAGCATCTTCGGCCAGCGTCAAGAGACTGCTGAAATTAAACTTCGGCTGTGACCATGGCCCCTGGAAGGGCTCGACGTCATCGCCGTACCAGCCCTCATAGCCGAACTTCAGGGTATGGGCACCCTTCACGTGCGTAAGGACGTCGCGCCAGTGATAGTTGTGCTGAATAAAATCTCCCTGCGCAAATCCCACTCCGAAGGCCTGACCCGAATCCACGTTGATTCCGTTCACGGTTATGGACGGGATGGAGTAGCTCGCGGATGGCGCGCCGCTACCCAAAACGCCTTCCACGCGGCTCTGACCGATGGTGAATTCATTCAGCGTGGTCGGTGAGAAAGTGTGCGTCCAAGCCGCCTGCCCGGCAACTTCCCAAGTATTGTTCAATGCCGAGAATTGCGGCATGGCGGAAGGAGCGCCGGTAAGCAGCAGGGTTCGAAAAATGCTGGCGTAGACGCGGTCGTTCTTGAAATCCTTATCGATGCGACCGAAATACTGGGTACCGTTGCGGATCGATGTTCCGCCAAATGAACCGGTGTCGACAACGTTGGTGGCGCAGGGGATGGATTCAGTCGCAGGCGTGTTGCAAAGACTTCCGCCGGCTGGCAGAGCGAAATAAGACTCGGCATTTTGGACGCCGGTGACGGTTACATGGGGAGGCTGGTATGTTGTAAGCAAGCCCGTTCCCACCGTGTTTGCATTATTCGCCTGAGCGAAGGCGATGAATTGCGGATCGGCAAAGTTCACCGAACCACCCGCGCTGGACGACGAACGCAGAGGCTCAACTGCGAAATAGAAGTAGAAGCCGTGATGCGGAATAACAGGCCCTCCAACCGCAAAGTCAAAATTGTTGGAATGGAAGGGCAGGTACGGTGACTCCGAAGAACTGAAGAAGTGCTGATTCGCGTACATTTTTTGGTAGTTGAAGTAATCCGACGCGGAACCGTGAAACTGATCAGTGCCGGACTTCGTGGTAAACATGGTTTGCAGTCCAGCTGCGCGGCTATACTCACTGCCAAAGGTGTTGACCTGAATGCTGGTTTCGCGGATGGCTTCTGGCTGCGGGGTGAGATTCAGAACACCCTGGCGAATTCCGCTGGTCACATCAAGCCCGTCCACCACATACTGGTTATTATTTCCGCCCTGACCATTGGCGCTGGCGTCGACCTGTTCTTCAGTGGAGAAGTTGTCCACACCCGATCCGGGACTTCCCGCCCCGCTGGTTCCCAGGCCAGAAGCTCCTGGCGCCATCGTCACTAGGGTGACCAGGTTGCGGCCAATGATGGGCAACTCGGCGACGGCTTGATTCTGCAGCGTCAGTTCCGTGCGGCTATCCGCAGTGTCAACCACCGGAGCCTCGGTCGTGACGCTAACCGCTTCGGAAATCGAGCCGACTTTCAATGTGACCGGCACACTCAAATTTTGCGCGGTCAGCAGCGTGATATCGACCTCAGATTTGGCGAAGCCCGTCGCTTCCACTGTAATCTTATAGGAGCCGGGCGCAAGGCTGAGGAAACGGAAGTTGCCTGCCTCGTCTGAGTTGGTAGTCTGCGCGATGTTGGTGGCCACGCTGACCAGGCGCACTGTGGCCTTCGCTATGCCAGCTCCTGAAGGGTCCTGAACGGCGCCCTGCACGCTGCTGCTGAACTGGGCGAAGGCACTGGCGGCTGAAAAGAGAACTACAAGAGCTAGACAAAGTGAACGACTTCCCCGCATGGTTCCTCCCAAGCTGGCGCCTCATCACAGAAGCGCTTCGAGAAAACGTTTACTAACGAATAGTAACGTATACATATTAGACCGATCTACTGTCAAGAACATTTTCGGGGGCTCAACCGTACGTGCTTAAAATATCAACCAATGCCGCTATTCTCCGTGCGTGTTATGTCTATAAGCGGAAGATCTTGACTGCCCAGCGCGCTCCGAGTCTAGGTCCGCGCCCAACCTTTATTGGGAGAAATCCCCAATCCTTCACGCAAAGTGATCAGCCGGTTCGCTGCGAGATTCTTGTAGTGCTCGTGCAAACCGTTAGGCCAATAAACCTCGATATCAACGGTGCTGGTGCCGCCTAAACCAAAGTGCAACCGTGAATCGTTGCAAGAATAGAAACTGGACTGGCTGAGAACAGCCTGCGCTTGCACCTTGCCGCCGTAGTGCACTAACACTCTCGCTCCAATAGCGCTGCGGTTTGATTTGACTCCCTCTAGTTTCACCTTAATCCAATTCTGTTTTTGCTTGAGGTCATTTCGTAAAAGCGAAGGAGGCTCATTCAAATTGACGATGAGAATATCGATATCTCCATCATTGTCAAAATCTCCGAATGCACAACCGCGGCTGCAATGAGCTTCCGCCACGCCCGGCCCCGCCTCTTCTCCTAGTTCTTCAAATGTACGGTTGCCAAGATTTCGAAACACCGCGCGCGGCGTCTTGTTGGCATACTGCGGTAATTTGCGTTCGACCTCTGGATATACGCTGCCGGTAACCATAAACAGATCCGGGTATCCATCGTTATCCAAATCGACGATGCCGGCACCCCAGCAGATATAACGCGTATCGACCGCGAGCCGCGAGGACCGGGTCACGTCGTCAAAGTTGCCCTTCCCGTCATTGTGATAAAGGCCGTTGGCGTCTTCGGCAAAGTGAGTTTTGAAGAGATCTAAATGGCCATCAAGATCGTAATCTCCCACTCCGACACCCATTCCCGCCTGCTCCATGCCGTCGTCGCTGAGTGCCACCCCGCGCAGCACACCTTCTTCGCGGAATGTTCCGTCGTGGTTGTTCATGAAAAGTAAACTCGGGGTGGAATCGCATGCCACAAAAATATCGGGCCAGCCGTCTTCGTCCAGGTCAGCAGCGACCACCGTCATTCCATAGGATCCGGTTGCGCTCGCAATCCCCGCCTTCTGGCTCACGTCGGTGAACGTTCCATCACCATTGTTGTGATATAGCGAGTGCTTTCCAGTGGGCAATCCGCGCGGTCCACACTCAACCGGCACACCCTTCCAATTGCAATTTACGTTCTCACCTGGAACCGGCGCATGCTCGAAAGAAAAGCGCACATAGTTGGAGACGAAGAGATCCAGGTGTCCGTCGCGATCGTAATCGAGAAAACTGCATCCCGCCCCCCACCGCGGTTGATCGTTCCATAACCCGGCAGCCTTGGTGACATCAGTAAACGTTCCATCTCCGTGGTTGCGGTACAGACGGTTTTGTCCGTAGTAGGTGCAGAAGATATCCTCAAACCCGTCGTTGTTGTAGTCCCCGATGCAAACCCCGGAAGCCCAGCCCACGTCTTTCAATCCGGCCTTCTCAGTCACATCGGTAAACGTCCCGTCGCGGTTGTTTTTGTAAAGACGGTTCGTCGCGCCCGGAGGATCTCCGGTTAAGCGTGTACCCGACAACAGAAAAATATCCATCCATCCGTCGTTGTCGTAGTCAATAAAGGCACACCCGCAACCGGTAGCTTCAAGAATGTATTTCTTACTTTCCACGCCACCATAGATCACCGGGGCCTGCAGCCCGGCAGAAGCAGCCACATCTACGAAGTGAGCATAAAAAGGCCGTCCCGAAGGCGCCGGTCGCGCCACCGGCTGCACCGTGTGAGCGGCGACTCCTTGCGCTAACAGTCTCGGAGTCGCAGCAAAGGCCGCGGAACCGAGGGAGAGTCGAACAAATGCACGGCGGCTAAAGGTCAAGGCTGCGGTTTCTCCATGGAGGGGGATTTTTCTTCCACTAGCTTAAATCGATTGCGCTCCGCCTCGTCTTTGGTTCCTTCTATACGGAGCGCAGCCAATCGCTTGAGCAGGTCCGGAAGATCTTCCGTTCGGCCGCTCTTGCGCAGCGCCTGGATCAAGTGATAGACCGCGGTCTGGTCCTTGGGATCGCTGTTCAAAGCCTTGCGGCTCTGCTCCACGGCGGCGTCGTTCTCTCCCGCTTGCAAATAAAGTTTCGCCAGCACATCGCGGGCAGCTGCTAAAGAAGGACGAAGCGAAATAGCTTGCTTCGCGGACGCCATAGCTTGCTTAAATTCCGCGCTACCGGGGTCGGGACCGCGCTGGGTCAGAATCTGGGCCTGCAGATAAAGAAGAAACGCGTCGTTGGGTTTCTTGGCCAGCTTCGCTCGCACGGTCGAAAGGGCGTGCTCCGGGTCATTTTGTTGTACGGCGGCAAGACCCTCCGCAACCGAGCCGACTGACTGCTGCGGATTAAGCGCATCGGCTTCTTCAAAATCGGCTTCTGCCTTGTCATATTGCGCCAACTGGACATACAGCACACCGCGCGCCACGTAAAGAGGCGCCGCTTTCGGCTCTGCTACGAGCCCGGCGTTGATCATATCCACTCCGACTTGAAACGACTGATGATCGAGGGAAATATTGGCGAAGTCGACGTAGAGGTTCACATTGTGCGGGTCCGAAAGAATCGCTTGGCGCAGAACGCGTACTGCCTCCGGAGTGTTTCCATCGGCCTCGTAGGCGGAAGCCGCCAGCGCGAGGACGTCGGAGTTCGCCGTGTTTTGTTGCAGCAACGGCTGCAGAGTCGCAATGGCATCTCTGGGACTTTGCACTGCCATCTGCGCCGCAGCCAGACGATAGCGAGCATGGATATTTGTGTTCGACTGCTCCAACGCACGAGTGAATACAGCAATTGCTTTCTTGGTTTCTTTCAGTTTCATCAAGCAATCGCCATAAGCCTGCATCGCCTCAGGCTGGGAGTCGACCACCGAACCGCCTTGTTCAAAGTGTGGGATCGCAGCGGCGCATTCTCCTCGCCGGTAATCTAATACCGCCAGCATGGCACTGCTGGTCGGGTCTCCAGGATGCAGTTTCAATATGTGCTCTAACAATGGAGCGGCTGCTTTGCCTCCTCCGTCGTACTCAATCTGCGCCGCACCTTCCAGCGCCGGCAAATAGTCGGGCGAGATAGTCAGTGCGTGCCGAAATGCGCCCAGCGCTTCCTTTTTGTTCCCCTTGCCAGAAAAAGCTATGCCGCGAAGCGCCCAGAGTTGCGGATTCCTGGGTTGCTGCTCCAGTTCCGGTTGCAATAGTTGCAGCGCTTCGTCGAATTGCCCCGCCCGCAAGGCAGAGGTAACCGGCGCTATTTCGCCTGTTGTCGTCTGCGCAACGATAAAAGAACAGGAGAGAACCACAGCAGCCAGAGCACCAAACCTTATAGTGGGATACATTGCCATTAAGTCTTCGGCCCGCGTTCTTCTATGGGGTAAGTTCTTGCGCAACATCTTTCAGCTTTTAGTCAAGCTTTCGTCCAAACAGAATTCCTTGGCTCTTCTGACTGTTCAGGAGCATTCCGGATCTCCACCAAGACAAGAAATTGGCCTTGCCCCATCGTAGCAAAAGGATTACTCCCTGGAGAGGAAATCGTTTGCTCAACATGCAAAGGAAACGCGCCCCACTCGCTTGCACCTCGGCGCGAGATTCCCTTTCGCAAACAGAACTTACTAGACTCCCTACATCGGAGGCAGACCCATGACCATTTTCAAGACTCTGGGTGCCCTCTCTCACGCAGATGGAATTGCGTTGCTGTTGGTTTCCGCATTGCTGTGCTCCTCAGTTGGAGCACGAGGCCAAACCTCCAACCTGCTTTCCGGGGATCAGAGCGCGGCTCCATTCCAGCTGAAAGTATCAAGCAATCTGGTAGTGGTGCGGGTGGTTGTGCGTGATACGGATGGCAAGCCGATCGAAGGTCTGCGCAAGGATGATTTCAAGCTCTTCGATCGAGGGAAAGAGCAGACCATCACGCAGTTTGATGTAGTGTCTACGATTGTTTCCCCGACCAATTCCCCTGCTGCTCGAGTGCCCGAACAAACGGCCCCGGTATCTCCAACGCCTGCGCCCGGAAAATTTCTAGCTCTATACTTCGACGATCTGAATTCATCCGATGCTGACATGATCGAGGCGCGCGATGCCGCCGATCGTTACCTGGCTGCCAATCTTCAGCCGCAGGACCGAGTAGCCATCTTTACCTCGGACCAGGTGTTGTCCGACTTCACATCCGATTCGAAACAGATTCACGAGGCCCTATTCAAGCTACACGCAAACGTGCGCGGCCTGGGCCGAACCCATTATTGTCCGGACCTGTCCGATTACCAGGCGCTGCAGATCATGGAGAACAATTTGGAAGCTCTAGCGATCGCGAGCGATGAGGCCAAGCACTGCGAAGGCGGCGACCTGGTTCCACCCGGAGGCATGGCGTCGGGCGGAAGTTCCGGGCCAGGAGGCAGGGCAAGTGGTGGCGGCGGAATCGCCGCCCTGGTGATACGTTCGCTGGCACAAAATATTGTCAATCAATCCGAAATACAAGCGCGTACCAACTTGCAACAACTGGAGCAAGTGGTAAAGCACACCTCGCAAATGGCCGGTCAGCGCACCATCATTCTGGTTTCCCCCGGCTTCCTTTCGCAGAATGAACAGTATCAGTTGGACCAACTTATCGACCATGCGTTGCGTTCGCACGTGGTCATCAGTTCGCTTGACCCAAAGGGCCTGGCGGTCCTCATGCGCGAGGCTGACGCATCCCGCAGCTACATACCAGCGACAAATCCAAACATACTCCAAGCCGCCCACCGCATGGATTCGCAGCGCGAATTGGTGGCGACTGCGGTATTGGCTGACATTGCGCAAGCAACCGGCGGCGAGTACTTCCACAATAGCAACGACCTGAAGGGCGGATTCGGTGCGCTCGCGGGGTCGCCGCTCTACTACATTTTGGCCTTCGCTCCTTCAGATATGAAGCAGGACGGCAAGTTCCATGAGTTGAAAGTTACGCTGGCCGAGAAGGAGAAAGGTCTTCGCATCCAGGCACGCCGTGGTTATTTCGCACCCAAAGAGGGTGAGGCTGTACCAGAAGCCCCCGAGGCCGGAGTAGCGGAAACAAAAGTAGTGGCGACCGATCCCGAGTCTCATGAGCAAGACCTAATTCGGGAGGCAGTTCTTTCCAAAACAGAAGTCCAGCAGCTCCCCGTTGCGCTAGAGGTGAAACCAGCAGCCGGGCAAGGCGAGACACGCGAACTCTCCTTGTCCGCCCACTTGGATGGCGCTTCTCTTCATTTCCGTAAAGAAGCAGAACACAACTTGAATACGGTGACTTTCGTCTTTGCCGTCTTCGATGAAAAAGATTCTCTGGTGAATGCTCAACAGAGGCGCGCTAAGGTTAATGTCCTAGACGCTCAGTTGCCCAGCTTCATCAAGAATGGTGTGGACGTGAGCCTTACTTTTCAACTGAAACCAGGAGTCTATCGAATCCGCGAGGTAGTCACCGATTCAGAAGATCACCACATGACAACTTTGTCACGTGCCGTAACCATTCAATAGTTTCCTTCTTCTCCGTATCTGAGAACGGGCACCGCAAAAAAACAAAGTAACCGCGGCGTAGACTATTGCGGAGACAGAATGATTTTGCTTTTTGCCTGGTACAACCTGTACTTCGAATACTTGTGTTGCTCCTGGAAGAGCTGCCCTCTGGACTCCATCTCAACATGCACCACCTGCGGCAACCATAAAGTCAGGTCAACGGTTGGTATGTGCACAGGACCGAACAAAATGCTGGCCGTCTGCCTTTGGATCAAAACCTCGGGCTGCGGAGCCAGGAGGTCGGTGCGCAGTCGGACGATTCTGAAATCCGATTGATCGATCCAGGCGACACCTTGCAAGAACATCGGGACTGATCGGCTGTCAGTCATAATTTGCCCAGGGGACTCGACCGACCCAGGAACCTGAGCGAACCCGATCACAAAGGTATTGTGTCCATCTGTTTTCTGCTCGCCTAAGTAGCGGAAGTGCGACTCCACTTGATTCGCAGATGAGAAGATAATCCATGACGAGATAAAACCCTGGAAGTTCGGCGCGCCCGCTCCCTGAACAGGCTGCCCGTTTCCACCGGTCCGGTACTCTTGAACCGACAACTGTCCATCCGGAGTCGGATGTGTCAGGATTAAATAATTGAATGTTTGGTCCCTTCCCGAATTTGTTCCCACGTTGAAGCAGGCTGTGCCGACGCAACCTGGAATCAGTCCCTGATCCAAACTCCGGCTTGTCTGGCTTACCGCTTCGTCGGAAATCAAGTCGGGCACCTTGTGGAGCAGCTCGTCAGCCTTTGCACCAACCTTAGCGAGAAGATCTGGCAGTGGCTCTTGAAGGGGAACAGCCTTCAATCCTCCCAATTCATGCACCGTCTTCTTAAGTTCGGGCAACGGTTCGTCCATGTAAGGATGCGCGCCGCCATAGAGCTTCTCCTGTTCCGCTTTGGTCTCGTCGCTGGGCTGGGATGAGGAGGGTTCGGCTTGTGCAGATGCCGTCTTCACTGCACACTCATATTTCTCTGTGGCATAAGCCACTTCTTTCCCGGCTTGGTCCGCCGGAGCTCCCGGCCAAGTGCAAGTGAAAACCCGCCAAGGGCTTTGGGCAGAGCCTTCGATGGTAATCGAGCCACCAGGATCGAGACTCTTTACCAACTGCGTTGCTCCGGGCGTCGATGTCTGAACCGTGATCTTGAAGTTGCAGGTGTTGTTGACAATGACGTCTCCTTGCGACCGTTTCGAAGTGTCGGCACACTGCATTGCGGGTTCAGCGCGAGTGGCATTCACCTGCGTTGCACTGGCGGCGACAACAGAAAGAGACAATACGAAAAATAGGAGCAAATTTGGCTCTATATTCTTCGTCACCAGCGCGAAACCACTACGGAGAAGCGATTTGCTCGAGTTCATGTTCAGGTGCTTCCATTTCACGACGCACGCTCACGGATGGTGAGGCTCAGCTCCTGCTGCTGACGTTGGCGGTTTGGCAAACCTGGCATCTTCGATCGGAACATTCTGCCGGATCTCTCGCAACTGAATAGTCGAGATCCCGTTGGGCTCGGCGATCATCCAGCGGAACGGAGTTTGCACACCCTCGACATCGTGGTAGTCGCCATAATCGATTTGAGTCGGAGTAAGACCGAGCGGCGAATCAGCATAGCGCACCAGACGCAGAAGCAATCCTGACTGTTCGTCAAAATAAAGTTTCACCGGCGGCCGTCCTTCATTCGTCCCTGCAACCACATAAGCGTCGCGGTCGCCAACCTTCTCTGGATATTCCACCCGCAACTCGGCAAATATCTGCTTCAGGTCTAGCGGAAAATGCAGATCCGCATCGATCCGAGCCGCATCAAGATCTGCCGCATGCATATCGCGGATCGGATGGCCTGGCATTTGCGACCAACCTTCACGGCCGTCGAATACTGTAATGCTGTCTCCATTCGGCGTGTGCCGGATCAAAGCCTGTTTGTTCGGATACTGATTGAGAACTTCGATGCTGACGGTCTGTCCGCCTCTCGTAGAAGTGCCCTGTTCCTCGCGGCTGGTCACGTTCCCGATCGCAACGGCTCCGCCAAGCGCTTGAATGTAGCGATCGATGAGTTGGTCTGAAGTCGGCAAACTTGCTGAAAGCGTTTCCGGTTCGCGAGCCGCAGCCGTTTGCTGCTTCGCCTGAGCTTCACCCGCAATCATCGGAATTCCCTGCGGTTTAGGCGAACCTCTGTGGCAGGAGTAGCAGGTCACTTCTCGAAATCCGGCGAAGCTGCCTTTGTCGATGGTCAACATCATTCGCATCATGTCGCGCGCAATCTGCTTGGGTTTCTTATCGTCTTTTTCAAATTGCTCCGGCACATGGCAATAGTTACATTCCACTCCAAGCGATGCGGTAATGAATCGCATCGAGGGAACTAATTGGTCAGCGGGAATACCTTTCAAGACTTGGATATTCTTAAACACGGATTCGGCCGCTTGAGTGGGGCCGGGAGGCTCATTGCTCGCTTGCCCGCTCGGAACAAGATTCTTCTCCATGGCAGCGCTGAGCCGCCCCGTGATCTCAGCGGCCTTCGCCGTATTTCCCTGCTCCTTATAAAGGTTGATGAGCGGCATGTCCGCTGGAAGATGCAAGGGATCGATTGCGACGGCACGCTCCAAGTGAGTGACGGCCTGGCTAACATCTCCACCTTGCAAGTACGCGGATGCCGCATTAGTCTCGGCGGGGGCTGAGTCAGGATTCAATTGCAATGCCCGTTCAAAAGCAAACTCCGCCTCCGATGTTTGTTTTCCAAGAAGAAGAGCGCTTCCTATCGAAGTAAAAAACTCGGCATCGTTGGAAAATTGGTTTTGCACCTCGGTCAGCATGCGATAACCGCGGACAACGAATGGCGGCGAGTGATGTTCCATTCCCGTGTTGATATAGGCGATGCCAAGATTTCGCTTTTGCAGATCGGGTGCAGGCTCGCGCCATGCGGCGATGTCGGCATCTTCCGGTAGCGTCGGTTGTGGCTCAGGGCGCCTCTGGATTCTATGATCGGTAAAAGCCGTGTGTCCGCCGTCCTTGGCGTCACGCCGAGGCATGTGGCAACCGATACAGTTACTATCCTTGGCAGGGTGCGAAGCAGCAAAATTTTCCATGTGGCACGAAAGGCATTTGGATCGGTAATACTGAACCGGCTCAAGCGGCTTATCGTGCGGATCGTGGCAGGTTCCACACCACAGTTGTCCATTGCTCTTACGGGCGCACGTGCTCCTCGCGAGTTGTTCCACGTGACTGATGACCTTGAATTTCCTGGCCTCACCGGGAGGCGAGACATTGACGTAGGTTGTGAAAACATCTTCCAACGGCTGCCCGGGCCGAAAGTCTTCAAATTTCTTTCCGGGATTGAGTACTCGACCGACTCCCAACAGATGGCACTGTTCGCAGATACTATCGCGAGCGGCAGGCGCAAGCTTCGCAGGATTGATAATCGTCCCCGGTCGTGGATCGTTGAGGTGCTTTTCGGCCGATCCATGGCAGCGCTCGCAAGTGATGCTCTCCGCCGAAAACACCGGAGAGCGATACCGATTTGACGTGCCCGAAACATGCACCGCAGTTCCAGCGTGGCAAAAGAGACATCCTTCGGCGACTGGCCGCGTAAAATCCGGATTGGGTAGCCCTTCGTATCCCGGCGCCAAATCGTAGGCCTGACGGCTCTTGTAGTACGCGACAGGCGATTGGAATAGATGACCCGCCAGGTCGAGCAGATAGCCGGAGGCATGATTGCCGGAACCGATCACGTAATCAATGCGGTAATTGGTGACCTCTTCACCGCTCTGCAAACGCTGCCAATAACCAGTCGGCGATGAATGCATCGTAATTTTTGCGTCGGACGTTTCTACCGTGCCATCCGGCTCCTCGCCTGCCCGACGTAGAGAATGCGCCATCGCGGATCGTGCGTACCCTTCGACCTCAGCAGCATGGCAGAACTCGCAGCGGCTTGAACCAGTCGGCTTCACCACCTGCGCCGGAGTTACTTGCGCACTTGCGCTCACCGAATCGCGCTTGCCCGATTGCCCTTGTCCGAAGGACGCAAGTTCCAGGACAACCAGCAGAGCAACCTGGAACCAGCGCGGCGTGTATTTCGAGATCATGACCCGAATCAGTTTAGGACATCCAGAAAACGAGATTGTACTCCGGCTTTAATGTTGCCTCGGGAAGAGACCAATGCCGATTTCAGTTTTCCGCGCGCTTCTACTAAATAGTCTTAGCAAAGACATCGTGCTCTTTCATAAATATGCCTGGCGAGTAGATTTGACCTGCCCTAGTTTAAAGTGCAAAATATAAATGCAATATGCGCGCAGTATTCGTCGTGTTCTGCAGCAATTGTTGATTCCAAGCGGAAGTGGTGGAACTGGCAGACACACCATCTTGAGGGGGTGGCGCCGAAAGGCGTGGGGGTTCAAATCCCCCCTTCCGCACCAATTTAAACGCCGTATCGACGATCATTGTACGGAATTTACACTCCCCACCTGGGTGGAGTTTCGCGAAAGTACTCCTGCGGTGACGCTCTCCTGCTCTTTTCAACACTCGACTCAGCCCGACTGGATAAGGAGATTCATGTCTGCTCCTAAGAAACAACTTCCACTTGCTGGTAGTGAGCGTGTTCCGCTGGAAGGAGCACGAGAGATAGGCCCAGCTAACCCTAATGAAACAGTTGATGTGACCATCCGTTTGCGCTCTTCCGCAGGGAAAAAGCCGATTATCAATGCTTCTGAATTTGTGGAATCGATTGAGAACCGCACTATCTTGAGTCGCCAAGAATTCGAACAACGCCATGGTGCGGACTCTGAAAGCATTGCTCGCATCGAGTCATTCGCCCGCCAACACAAGCTTTCGGTGAAGGAGAAAAGTCCCGCGCGCCGGACCGTCATTCTCTCCGGAACGGTTGCTGCGATGAACGAGGCGTTTGGCGTCGAACTGAAAGAATACGAACACCCAAGCGGCCGATACCGCGGACGAACAGGATCGATCCATCTCCCTGCGGAATTGCAGAATGTAGTCGAAGGTGTCTTTGGTCTGGATAACCGACCCCAGGCCAAACCGCTTTTTCGTAAGCGGCACGGGCGCGGCGGCGTCCGTGCCGCTGCCGCGAACTTGTCTTATACGCCCATTCAAGTTGCTGCGCTTTACAACTTTCCCACCGGGGTAAACGGCGCCGGAGAATGCATCGCACTCATCGAATTAGGCGGGGGGTACAAACCGACGGATCTGAGCAAGTACTGGAGTGAGCTCAAACTGTCCGAGACACCCACGGTGTCCGCGGTTTCGGTTGGAAGCGGGAGCAACAAACCCACGGGAGATCCGGACGGCCCGGATGGTGAAGTGATGTTGGATATCGAAGTGTCCGGGTCGATCGCGCCGGCGGCAAAGATCGTTGTCTATTTTGCAGAGAACACGGACGCCGGCTTTCTGAACGCGATTACAACCGCCGTACACGACAGCACGAACAACCCTTCCGTGGTCTCTATCAGCTGGGGTGGTCCCGAATCGTCGTGGACACAGCAGGCCATGACGTCCATGGATGAGGCATTTCAATCTGCGGCGGCCATGGGTGTAACAATTTGTGTAGCAGCCGGAGACGACGGCTCGACTGACGGTGTCACCGATGGCCTGAATCACGTGGATTTCCCCGCATCGAGTCCGAATGTGCTGGCATGTGGGGGCACTGAGTTGATCGCCTCAGGCAATACGATTACCAGCGAAACTGTGTGGAACGAACTCGCAAACAACGAAGGCGCAACCGGAGGCGGCATCAGCGACGTGTTTCCGCTTCCCAATTGGCAGACGGGGATCGGTGTGCCACCTTCTGCCAATCCAACTCACACTGTAGGCCGAGGTGTTCCGGATGTGGCGGGCGATGCTGATCCGGCCACCGGCTACGTAACTCTTGTCGATGGCGACTCTGAAGTGATTGGGGGTACGAGCGCCGTAGCGCCACTCTGGGCTGGGTTGATCGCCCTAATGAACCAGAGCATCGGAAAGTCAGTTGGCTTCATCAACCCATTACTCTATAAGACCGCGAGTACGGCGGCGGATTTCCATGAAATTACCTCTGGCAATAATGGCGCTTATTCGGCAGGCCCGGGATGGAACGCATGCACAGGACTGGGATCGCCGATCGGGACCAAAGTCGCAGTCGCCCTGGGTGCAACGCCGGCGCAGGCGAAGAAAACCGGAACTTAGCCTCGATCCAAGTGGACGTGCGGTCGAAATCGAACAGCGATTCGTTGGGATCGCCTTCATTAAGCTTGACCAGGAAAGGCGCGACTGTCAGACTAGTCACGAAGCAAAGAGGCATTCTTTCCCGCCTTACGTACTTTTGTTTCTTGTTTGATGACAAGATCCGGTTCTTGTCCGAATGAAGACATTTCCTTTCACGCCCAACTGTAGGCCGCTCCTCTTCCGCGCCACCCGCCCGGCCAAATGCGGCTTTGGACGCGGTTTTGTAATGCGTGCATTGCTCGCCGCAAGCTTTTTCGCAGTTCCCTTCTCCATCGCCATGCACGCGCAGCAGCCCGATTCAGCGAAGCCGGTGGTGGTGCAACCGGGTGCGCCGGGCATGCCGAGCAAGACGCTTTCGCCGTCGGCGCGGGCTGTCCTGCCGCCACAGTCTGCTGCGGACGTGGAATTCATGCAGGGTATGATCCTGCATCATGCGCAAGCCGTGGAGATGACGGCGATGATTCCGTCTCATACGCAGAACGAAGATCTGCGTTCTTTGGGGGCGCGCATCAGTAGCTCGCAGTCCGACGAAATCAAGTTCATGAACCGCTGGCTGGCGGCCCGCGGTGAGTCAATCCCAAAACCGATGGCGAAGATGCCGGGCATGGAAATGCCGGACGGGGCGTCAAATTCAATGGCTCTGATGCCCGGAATGCTTACCCCGCAGCAGATGGAAGCCCTGCGGAAGGCGAAGGGCGCGGAATTTGATCGGTTATTTTTGGTGGGAATGATACAACATCACAACGGCGCGCTGACCATGGTAAAAGATCTCTTCGACACTGCGGGCGCCGGGCAGGATGCCGAGTTGTTCAACTTCGCGACGGATGCCGACAATACTCAGCGAGCCGAGATACGAATTATGGAAACGATGTTGAAGAAAGACAAACTAGAGGAGAAACAATGAAACGGTTGCCCAGTCTTTCCCTGTGCGTGGCGTTCGCCGCACTTATTTCTGGTCTTGCTGTTAACCGAACCCAGGCACAAGCGGCGCCGGCCGCAGCTCCCACGCAGGAACAGGCGCAGAAGCCCGCGAACCCTCCTTCCGATAAGGACGCTAAGGGCGCTGATGACGAAGCGAAAGATCCATTCGCACCGGAACCTGCCCCGCCGCTCCCGCCGGGGATGACAGGTTCGGACGCAACCGATCCACGCGCCAAGCTCTCACCAGGACTTTATGATGCAGGCGAAGCTGCTATGGGCATCGAGCACCTTCTGCTTCTCAAGAAGCCGGACGCGTTTCAACTCGGGGCCACGGATCCCGACGATCCAAAGGTGGAGAAGATCTTTGGGCAGCTCGGCATAGGGCAGAACAGGAAGATGCCAAAGTCATTGCATTTGCTGATTGCGCAACTCGCTTTTGCCAACTCAGATCTCGCCTTCCAAGGTAATCACCTCTTCCAGGGAAATTTCTATGGCGTGAGCATCTACGACATCTCCAATCCCGCGAACACAACATTGCTAACGTCGCTCGTTTGCCCAGGCGGACAAGGTGATGTATCGGTGTACAAGAATCTGCTGTTCATGTCCGTAGAGATGCCGAATGGTCGCCTGGATTGCGGCATGGAGGGATTTCCACCGGAACCTCCGTCCGCGGATGAAGATAAAGATAAAACCGAAAATAAAGACCAAGCTAAGAGCGAGCCAAAAACTGAGGACAAAGCCGGAGCCAAGGATGCAGATAAAGAAAAAGAGAAAAAGCATCCCCTCCCGGTAGCGCAAAAAGACCGTTTTCGCGGCGTAAGAATCTTCGACATTTCCGATATCAAGAATCCAAAGCAGGTCGCAGCAGTTCAAACCTGCCGCGGATCGCACACGCATACGCTAGTGATCGATCCGAACGACAAGGACAATGTCTACATCTATGTGTCAGGAACTTCATTCGTCCGGCAGACGGAAGAACTGGCCGGCTGCTCCGGGGAAAAACCCGATAAAGATCCAAACACCGCACTGTTTCGCATCGATGTGATCAAAGTTCCGGTGGCTGCGCCGCAGGAGGCGAAGATCGTTTCCAGCCCGCGGGTATTTATCGATCCCCGCACGGGTGCGATCAACGGCCTGAACAATGGCGGCACCCATGGCAAGAAAGGCGCCGAGAAGCCGGAGGACACCGATCAGTGCCACGACATCACCGTGTATTCGGCGATCGGGTTGGCGGCGGGCGCTTGCTCCGGCAACGGAATTTTGCTGGATATTAAAGATCCGATACATCCCAAGCGAGTGGATGCTGTGAATGATCCAAACTACTCCTACTGGCATTCCGCTTCATTCTCGAATGATGGCAGCAAAGTTGTATTTACCGACGAGTGGGGCGGCGGCTTGGGCGCGCGCTGCCGTGCGAACGATCCCAATAAGTGGGGCGCGGACGCCATCTTCCGTCTGAAGGATGACAAGCTGAGCTTCGCGAACTACTACAAGCTGCCGGCCGCGCAGGGCGACACCGAGAATTGCGTGGCGCACAACGGTTCTCTGGTTCCGGTTCCCGGCCGCGATATCGAAGTGCAGGCGTGGTACCAGGGCGGCGTTTCCGTGATGGACTTCACCGATCCGGCGAACCCCCACGAGATAGCCTACTTCGACCGCGGGCCGATTGATCCTAAAACTTTAATCCTCGGCGGCGAGTGGTCTGCGTACTGGTACAACGGCTACATTTACGGCTCTGAGATTGCGCGCGGATTGGACGTGTTTCAACTGAAGCCGACGAAGTTTCTGACCCAGAACGAAATCGACGCGGCCAAGAGCGTGCAGGTGTCATACCAGAATGTTCAAAACCAGCAAAAGATCGAGTGGCCTTCAACGCTGGTCGTTGCAAAAGCTTATGTGGACCAGTTGTCCAGGTCGCAAGCTCTGTCCGCAAACCAAATCGCAAAGCTGCAGAAGGCCATTCAAAATGCAGAGACTTCGCACATGAGCAAGAAAACTACGGCGAAGTTGAACAGTATGGCGCCTTCGTTGGAAAAGAGCGCAGCAACTGCGAAGACCCCTGCCGACTCAGAGCGGATGCACGCACTGGCCGACGTTCTGAAGCATCCGACGGCGTAAGCGTGTCGGAGTTCGTTAGGCCCTCCATCATTTAAGGAAGAGCCTAACGAACTCCGGTAAGTAGATCGACGGTCAATTGATCGAGCCGTTCATAGGGCAAGCGTTTCTTCAGAATCGAAGCCTTGTCGAACGTCTGCGCCAGTAGATTTTTGGCATTTATCTTCGAATATTGGCTGACGCTGGGTACGGATTTAGGCCCGACTGAAATTTCCGCCAGGATGCTCGATATTTCCTTGTCGGCGTTCCAGCGTGCGGCCTTCTCTTTCAGGATCAAGTACGTGCGCATGCAGCCGCGGGCAAAGTCTTTTACTCCCTCATCGTCTTCAGTTCGGTACGCATGGGCGTCGAAGTGCCGCGGACCGGCGTAGCCGACATCCTCCAGAAACTTCACCAGCCAGAAGCTCGATTTAAGACTTGCCGACCCAAATCGCAAATCCTGGTCATAGCGGCCTGGCGACTGATCGTTCAAGTCGATGTGGAAGAGTTTCCCTGCCTCCCATGCTTGCGCGACGGCGTGCATGAAGTTAAGCCCGGCCATCTGTTCGTGCGCGAACTCAGGGTTTACTCCCACCATCTCCGGGTGATCCAGCGTGGGGATGAAGCCAAGATAATTTCCTGTCGTCGGCATATAGATATCGCCACGCGGCTCATTCGGCTTCGCCTCCAGGGCAAACTTATAACCATACTTGCGCTCGATGTTGTATTCGCAGAGGTAATTCACTGCTTCGCGCAGACGTTTGATGGCCTCATCGGCGCGACGGCACGCATCTGTTTCAGTGCCCTCGCGTCCGCCCCACAACACGAAGATATTTGCTCCGAGCTCAGCTCCAATATCCATGGCACGCATGGTCTTCTGAACCGCATAGGCGCGCACTTCTGGGTCGTTCGACGTAAACGCCCCATCGCGAAATACAGGATGAAAGAACAGCGACACCGTCGCCATCGGCACCACAATGCCATTTGATCGCAGGTTCGTTTGAAATCGCGAACGATTTGGTCGCGCTCCGCCGGAGTCGCGTCGATCGGCACCAGATCGTTATCGTGCAGATTTACGCCCCAGGCGCCAACTTCGCTCAACGTCTCGACGATCTGCGCAGGCGAGATCGGCGGCCGGACCGCATCGCCAAAGGGGTCGCGCCCGCGATTTCCCAGTGTCCAAAGACCGAACGAGAATTTATGCTCTGGCTTAGGTTGGTAAGAATCCTTGTTCATCATTAGAAGAGGAATTTCAACGCGAACTGCATTACGCGCGCCTCGTGGACTCCTCCGGAATACAGGAAGCTCGTGTTGCCCTGCGTGTTATCACCGGAATTATTGTTGCCGGCGAAAGAGCCCGCTTGTCCTCCAATGGGCAGCCACTCGGTGTGGTTGAAGACGTTGAACGCTTCAGCCCGAAACTCAACCGCGGTGCTCTCTCGAATTGTGAAGTGCTTGAAGAGTCCCATATCGAAGTTGATAAAGTCGGGATTGCGCAGGCTGTTCCGGCCGGAATCTCCAAACGTCAGGCCTTGCGGAGCGGCATAGGCGGCGGGGTTGTAAAACAGGCGTCCAAGAGTTGCATTCGTAGGGTCTTGCACAACTCCTGCCTTCGGATTGCCCACGATATCGGCATACGAAGACGCCCCAACTCCATTGGCGACGCCAGCATCGTCGGTTGAAAAAATGATGCTAAATGGCGACCCGGTGCTGAACGTTGTAATTCCCGAGTATTGCCAGCCTCCGAGCACCTTGTGGGCGAGGCCAGCCGATTTGAACAGCGGGATATCCCATACGTAGCCGGCGTTGAGTATGTGACGCTCGTCGAAATTAGAGCTGGCGCGGTTGGCCGCAGGATCATACGCGTTCGTGAAACTTCCATCGGAGCGGTCTGAGGAGTCATCAATCGAGTGACTGTAGGTGTAAGCGAGATTCAATTCGAGTCCGCCTACACTGCGCCGCGCCGCTACCTGAAGAGAGTTGTAATTCGAAGAAGCCGCGGGCTGCAGGAATGTGATGTTCGAATAACCCTGATAAGGACGGAAGGGGTCAGGATTCGCACCGCAAGTTGCAACTGCAACGTTCTGTGCGACATTGCCGCTGACTGGATTGCCATTGACAGTGACTCCCCTCACGGCCGTACCCGAAACTGCGATATTGCTGCAATTTGTGTTGGCGGAAGAACTAGCCTCTCCTGGAGCATAAGGATTCTGGATGTCGGGGGTCGGATAGAGCTGGTTCAGGTTTGACTGGCGGGCTAAGTGCGTTCCCTTGCTCCCCACGTACGACATTGTTACGACGGTATGCTGAACAAGCTCCTGCTGCCAATCAAAGTGCCATTGCTGTACGTACGTCCACTTTACCTGCGTCGGAACTGCAATCACACTTAAAGGAAATTGCGCTCCTGCTGTGCCTTTGCCAATGTTGGGATATCCCACAATGT
>JBAPQU010000173.1:0-1562 GCA_049280795.1 Candidatus Sulfotelmatobacter sp. | reverse complement strand
TGTGGTCGCATCCGTGAACCGGTTCTTTACTGTAAAGCTGGTCGGAGAATAATATGCCACCGTGCTGCTGGCACGGTTGCGGCGGGATGGGGATTTGGAGTATGTGAACTGCGGGCACGTGCAGCCGCTGCTGGTGTGTCGCGGCGAAGTGATGAGGCCGCCACACGGGAACGTACCGGTCGGACTGCTGGCCGATGCGACGTTTGAGAGCGCGCGCTGCCAGTTGAATTCAGGAGACCGGTTTATTTTGGTCACGGACGGGGTGACTGAGGCGGAAAATTCGATGGGCGATTTCTTCGAAGATTCGAGGCTGGAAGCAGCGGCGGCTAAGGCGCCGACGCTGGAGGGAATTTTTTCGGCGGTGTCGGAGTTCTGCGCGGGCAATCCATTGAACGATGATTGCACAGTGGTGGAGATTGTTTATACGAGCGTCGCTGAGGCGTAGGACTACTCGGAATACGGTTTCGTCTGAGCCAGAATCAAAAGGCAAAATCAAGATCGAAGTCAAAGGCAGCGGACGAGGGCGTCCGCTCTACACGAACCTTATTCCACCATTACGCTGTAGTTCGTGCCTTCCCAGCGATTTTCCTGCGGCCAATAAAACGTAAAGACGACTTCGCTGCCGCCGGGAAGCGAGGCTGTGGGCAGGTCGAGGATGTAGATTCCAAGGCCGGTGTCGAGCGTGTTCGTGTCCACGGAAGTTTTCCAGTTGTCGATACTCCAGTGCACGAGCGCGGGATTGAGAAGTACAAGACGCAGTTTTTTATTGCGGGGGACGGAGCGGGCCTTGTTGTTAAGTCTCCATCCGAAGATTTGGCGCGTGGGTTTTTCGACCAGGTAACGCTGCACGGTTTGCGGGGACTGGTCAAAAATTTTGCCGTCACGCAGGGAACGGCGAAGCTTGATGTATTCGGCATGCGCCCAGACCAGAGGACAAGCGGAGCCGGTCGGTTTGCCGCGGAATAATTCGAGCGCGGGAATATCGGCGGCGTCCCAAACCTGCTCGGGCAGCAGACGGCCGTGGCCACTGGTGCATTGTTCCATCATGGAAAGCAATGCTTCCGCTTCGCGAGGGCGGCCGGCGGCGAGTTCGTAGTGAGCGCGCTCTCCGGCGAGTAGTGGCCAGGGGCGGCCGATTCCGGTACCGTCGAAGGGTGAGCCATCTTCGTGCTCGCCGTAACCATCGCCGTTGTAGCGGTACCAGCATGGGCCTTGTGGCAATTGCACGCGCAAAAGAGCGTCGATTACGCGAACCGTGTTCAGGATGCGGGGATCATCGGGCGCGCGCAGTCCGAAGCGAACCAGCGCGAGCGAATCGGGGCTGATGATGCGAAAGGCGCGCTCCGAATTCTGGCCGGGAGGCCGATTCTTGATGGGGACGAAACCCTGCGTCGGCGAGGCCGCGGCATCGGTGATGGGCGGGGCGATGCGAACGTAGTAGCCGTCCACGCCGATTTGCTGGGCGAGGTCGCCGCCCGTGGCGTAGACCCAGCGCTCGATGTTGTCATTCCAGGCGTCGGCTGCGTCGCGAAGAATAGAGGCACCGTCGCTGTGTCCGGTGT
>JBAPQU010000172.1:0-2061 GCA_049280795.1 Candidatus Sulfotelmatobacter sp. | reverse complement strand
CCCCGTTCGTGTCGCTCGCGGCGCCGTTGCTCGCGGTATTTGCAGCGGGAGATCCTACGCTATCCCCTGCCGCATTCGTCGCGGTTGCCTTAGCGGAAGCCTCTTTCTCCGCATCCGCGATCGCCGCAGCCACCGTGTTCTTGATCGATTCTTCTTTGCGATCCTTCTTATCCTGCTGGCGGGCGATCTGCACTTGAAACACCGCGCGCCGCGCCGGATCGGACGGCATAGCCTTCTTGCCGTTCATCACCTGATTAATCTCCTGGCCGTCGGGAAAGTCCTCCGCAATTTCTTTCGGGCTCATGCGGAGAGTGCGCAGCGGATCCAGCCGAGAGTCGAGCGCGCTATCGTCAATTTTTCCAGGATGCAGTTGCAGATCGATCCACTGCTCGACGCCCATCTCCATAACCTGCTGCACATCCCCCGGACGCGGACCGAAGGTTAGCCGGTTGAGCGCGTGCAGCGCGCGCCTTTGCGCGTCAGAGCTAGAGTCGACTTTGTCTTGATCTTGCTTCTTGGCCAGCAGTTGCGGGGCGATGCATGCCAGGCTGAGGCAGAGCAGAAAAACGGCGGACCTTACACAGACGGACTTGGTGCGGCCCACGCGCATCAGGATTCCCCGGGGAAAGCGACAAATATCCTTCCCATTATCAACCCGAACTGGAAGGAATAGTTGCTGGTGCCGGACTGGTGATGGTTACCAAAGACGGTGGGCTCAACCAGGAGCTAGAAGCTAGCAGCCAGTAGCTGAATTTATGTCAGATACATTTTTCCGCGGGACACCTTGTGCTGCAGGGTCGCAGCCAACTGGTCCACGTCGCCCGGAGAAATGTTCACCGTTGCATGGTCGGCCAGAAGTGGAGTTCGATTGCTGCCCACGGCATCGCGCCGCACTTGGATCAGCAAGGCTTGCACCACATTGGGATCATATTTTTGCGGAGCCATACGTACCAGAGCGCTTAGCGCGTTGCCCAGAGAAAGAGGCTCGCGATACGGGCGCGCGCTGATCATCGCGTCGAAGGTGTCGGCAAGCGCCATAACCCGCACGGGCATTGGCATTTCATCATTGCCCAACTGGTCCGGATAGCCTGATCCGTCGGCGCGCTCATGGTGCCAGCGTACGGACTCGTGAATTTTCGGCCACGGAAATTGAACGCTGCTAACAATCTGATGGCCGACTACGGTGTGATCCGCCATTTCGCGAAATTCCTCGGGGTTAAGCGCTGACGGCTTACTGAATAGCCGCCGGTCGACCGCCACTTTGCCGATGTCGTGCAGATATCCCGCGCTGCGCAGTGCGGCAACTTCGCCGGCATCCATGCCCATGGCCTCTCCGATGCCTGCAGCGTAACGGCCCACACGCAACGAATGCCCATGAATGTTCACATCCTTCACGTCGATGGCAGTCGCGAAGGCCTCGAGCGCAGTGTCGTAGAATCCGTGCAGGGAAGCCATCAGCCGCAGATTCTCGGTGATTCGCTGCGCCAGCGTTTGGGTCAGAGCATGGTTGTGCACGGCCAGGCCGATGTAGTTGCACAGCAGTTCCATCGCATCCAGCTCCGCTTCCAAATAAGGCGCATCGCCCGGGCGCCGTCCCAGGGCGACTACTCCTGCAAGTTTTCCAACCGACTTCAGCGGAGCCACGCACTTGAAAAGTTCGGGAGCAACATTGCCGTTCGAGCTGAGAAAGACCGAATAAGTGGAAGCGTTCAGCACAATCGGTCCACGCGCTGCCGTGAGGGCATGCGCATGCTTGGGAAGAAGAGGAATGAAGGCCGGCTCGGGCAGCATGGCAAAGCCTTCCGCAGCCACCGAGGTCAGCATGGTGGGCTTCTCGTTGAAAACGAAAAGCGCGCCTTCGCGCGCCCCTGCCGCTTCCATGACGGCGGACAGCATGCGGCGGGAAGTTTCGGTGAAGTCGCGCTCCGCCGTTAGCTCCGGACCGAGATCGGAGAGCGCTTCAACCGTGCGCAACAGCCTGCGGAAATTGTTTGTCTCCACGGCCAAGACGAGTGGCGATGAACGCCGAGCAGATTGAGCGTAACACGCTGGAACCAACGC
>JBAPQU010000171.1:0-12666 GCA_049280795.1 Candidatus Sulfotelmatobacter sp. | reverse complement strand
ATGGAGTTGAGATCGGGCTCGGCGGGCACGGCAAACTCGGCGGCTGCAGCGCGAAATGCCGCGATATAGGCGCTGACCAGCGGGCGATTCAGCGCAAAGGTTTCACTGCTGCCACGCTCCAAGCTCAGCGTAACTTCAACGTGTCCTCGGGCTATGTTTTCTTTGAGCAAGCGGCGGAGTTGCATCTCGATCGAATCGGATCCCGAGGGCAGGCGAAAATGCAGATCGAGAAACCGGTGGTTCACCGATTTTAGAGAGAGCGCAAAGGCGAGGTGACCGTTACCTTGCGTAGGGTTGAGGTCCCCGTCAACCCGGTTTATGAGCTCACCTTTCACCTGCGCAAAACCCGTCATGGAGCGAAGAGGCATAGTGATTCCAAATTCCAGTTGCCGATTTTAGTTTGGTTGCGCCGGTTCCAGTTTCTGCTCGAAGTCGGCAAACTGCAAATCGTACAACCGCCGGTAGGTGCCCAATTTCGTCATCAAGTCTTCGTGAGTGCCGATGTCGGCGATGGCGCCGTTTTCGATGACTACGATGCGGTCTGCTCTGCGCACCGTTGACAGACGGTGCGCAATCACAAATACCGTCCGTCCGTTCATCAGATTGTGCAGTGCGGATTGCACCAGGGCTTCCGATTCGCTGTCAAGCGCGGAGGTGGCTTCGTCGAGAATCAGAATTGGTGCGTTCTTCAAGATGGCGCGGGCAATGGCGATGCGCTGCCTTTCTCCGCCGGAAAGGCGAACACCGCGCTCGCCGATCACCTCGTCGTAACCTGCGGGCAGGCTCTGGATAAATTCATGTGCTAGAGCCGCTCTCGCCGCAGCCTCGACCGCTTTCAGCGGCACATGCGGCTGACCGTAGGCGATGTTGTTGCGAACCGTGTCATTAAATAAAACGGTTTCCTGCGTTACGATTCCAACCTGCTCTCGCAACGATGCGAGCGTAACGTCGCGCACGTCGTAGCCGTCGATGAGCAGGCGGCCTTGCGTGGCATCGAAGAAGCGCGGGATTAGGTGAACCAGCGTGCTCTTGCCCGAGCCGCTGGAACCAACGAGCGCGATTACTTCTCCGCGGCGGACTTCGAGATTGATATCGTGGAGGACGCGAGCATCTTCACCTTCAGTTCCATAGGTGAAGCTGACGTGATCGAGTTGGACGGTCTTCGAAAACGGCGGCATGCGTTTGGCATTCGGTTTTTCGCGGACGCCATCTTCAATATCCATGAACTTGAAGATTTCGCTGGACGCGCCGAGGGCTTGCTGGAAGTTGTTATTGAATTGGGCAAACTTGCGGACTGGATTGTAGAGGCTGAAAACCGCTGTGATGAAGGCCACAAAAATTCCGGGAGTCATTCGGCTGTGCGCGATCTCGCCACGCCCCAGAAGCAGCAGAAGTGCGATTCCAATAACGCCAAATATATCCATCAACGGAGAACTGATGGCTGTGGCGGCAACGGAACGCAGGTTCGCGCGGAAGAGGCGACGGGCCGCTCCACGAAAGCGGGAGATCTCCCATTTCTCGCTGTTAAACGCCTTTACAATGCGGTTACCCGTGATGGTTTCGTGCAGAATGTTTTGAATTTCGGCGAGCTTATCCTGCCCCTGGCGAGTAGTGCTGCGAACGCGGGAGCCGATCTTACGCGAGGAATAAACAATGATCGGAACGAACAGTAACAACACCCAGGCTAGGTTCCCGCCCAGGACCACGACCACGGCTGCCACCGATAGAAAGGTAAAGAACTGCTGCAGAAATTCTGCCAGGACCGTGGACATGGCGTACTGCACCCGCTCGATATCATTAATAATGGTGGAGAGCAGAGTGCCGGTAGTGTGTTTGGAGAAAAATCCGGCGGAGCGGCGGAGGATGGCGTTGTAGAGATCGTCGCGCAGGTCGGTGATCATGCCGAAACCGGCATGGTTCACGAGATATGTGCCGGTGTAATCGAAAATTCCCTTGAGTATCGTGGAGCCGACCAGAGCGACCGCAACCATGTTCCACGCATTGGTGAAATGCGAAGGCACCAACTGCTGCAAATACACCGGATGATGCGTAATAGGAATGACAAACAGCTGAATATCTTTCGATCCTGTGGAAGGATTCAGCACTCGGTCAAAGATGGGGCGAATCAATAAAAACTTGAAAGCGTCGAGCGCACCGACCAACGCCATGAGGACAACGGAACACAGAATCTGCCACCAGTACGGAAGCGCGTAGCGAACCAGGCGCATCAGTTGGCGCATAGAACTCCGAGCAGGCCGCAGTGGCTTACTAACGGTGGCATAGGCATGTTGTGCAAGGGGTTATTTTACTGCGGTCGTTGGTCGTTTGTCCCTTCGCTCAACTCAGGGCAGGCTCCTTCGCTCAGGGTATTTACTTCGGCATATCCCGATGCGCAACCTTCACGCGGTATCCGGCCTGGTGCAGGCGCTTGCCTACTTCCTCGGCGATCATCACGGAGCGGTGCTGGCCGCCGGTGCAGCCGAAGCTGATGGTGAGATAGCTCTTGCCTTCGTGGATGTAGTGCGGCAACAGGTAAATCAGAAGATCAGAAATGCGGCGGATGAATTCTTTTGTTTGAGGAAAAGACCGGATGTATTTGGCCACGCGCGGATCGCGGCCGGTGAGCGGCCGGAACTCGGGGACGAAGTGCGGGTTGGGAAGAAAACGGACATCGAAAACCAGGTCGGCCTCTTCCGGCACGCCGTGACGAAAGCCGAAGCTCACGCACGAAACCAGAATACTTTTTCCCGGAGTATGTTCGCGGAAACGCTCGGTGACGTGGGCGCGCAACTCGTGGACGTTGAACTTGGAAGTGTCGATCACGATATCGGCCAAGGCGCGAATGCTCGCAAGATGGCGTCGTTCAGTCTTGAGCGAAGCATTGACCGGAGTGTCCGTACCCAGGGGATGGGGACGGCGCGTCTCACTGAAGCGGCGCAGCAGGACGGCATCGGAGGCTTCCAGAAAAGCGACCCGGGTCGGAATCATGCGCCGCACTGCCTTCAGAATTCCGGGAAATTGCTCGAGCTTGGAACCTTCGCGTACATCCACCACCAGCGCGGTGCGGCGAATCTCGGCTGACTGCAACGCCAGCTCGGCGAAGCGCGGGATCAGTTCGACGGGAAGGTTATCGACGCAGTAGTAGCCTAAGTCCTCGAATGCCTTGAGCACAGACGCTTTCCCCGAGCCGCTCATTCCGGTGATGATGACAAGTTCCGGAGCATGCGGGGCGTCGGTAGCTTTCGGCTTTGCAGCTTTTTTCCCTTTGGCTTTGCTGCCCTTGGCTTTGTGCGCGGGTTTGCCGGGCTTGCGGGAGCCGGGCGATTTCCGTGGCGTCATGAAATGGATAGTAGCATTGAAGGCGGGCTGCTTTCTCAACTGAGTTTCGGATTTGTCTCAGCAGCGCTCGGAAAGGTAAGCTAGGTCGCCATGAAGAAATTTCAAGACTTGACCGAGCGCGAAGTGCTGGCGCTGGCAATATCTCTGGAAGAAGAAGACGAGCGCGTGTACTCGGATTTTGCAGAAGGACTGCGGGCGGATTATCCGGCGTCGGCGGCGATGTTCGAGGGCATGCGAGAGGAAGAATCGGGGCATCGGCGGCGGTTGATCGAGCTTTACCGGCAGAAGTTTGGCGAACATATTCCGTTGATCCGGCGGCAGGACGTGCGCGGATTTGTGGAGCGTCCAGCGCTTTGGCTGATCCGGCCGATGAGCATTGACGCCGTGCGCAAAGAAGCCAGCACGATGGAAGTGGAGACGCGGCGGTTTTATGAAAAGGCCGCGGCGCGCACGCAGGATGCGAGCATGCGGCAACTGCTCGACGATCTGATCAACGAAGAACGCGAGCACGAAGAGCGCGCGCAGGAACTGGATAAAGAAAAACTGCCGGCGAACGTAAAGGCAGATGAAGAGCGGGCGCAGCGCAGGCTTTTCGTGCTGCAGATTGTACAGCCCGGGTTGGCGGGGCTAATGGACGGCTCGGTTTCCACGCTGGCTCCCGTGTTCGCGGCGGCATTTGCTACGCGCAGCTCCAATGATGCATTCCTGGTGGGGCTTGCGGCATCGGCGGGCGCGGGAATCAGCATGGGATTCGCTGAGGCGCTTTCCGATGATGGGAGTCTGACGGGGCGTGGGCATCCGTGGGTGCGCGGCGTGATCTGCGGAGCGATGACTGCGCTCGGCGGAATTGGACACACGCTGCCGTTTCTGCTGCGCGACTTTCGCATGGCGCTATGGGCCGCGGGCGGAGTGGTAGTTGCCGAGCTCGGTTTGATTACTTGGATTCGGCATCGGTACATGGATAGTCCTTGGATTTCGGCGGCGCTGCAGGTTGGGCTGGGCGGAGTGCTGGTTTTTATTACGGGCGTGCTGATTGGAAGTTCATAGACGATTGAGCGATTTTTGTCATCGGGCGATTGTTGATTGCTTCACGGCTGCGTGTTCAGTGGGTGTTTGCTCTTTTCATAGAATTCGTTCTGCAGTTTGAGGCTTACGTCGTCGGCTTTTACGGCGCGGATTGTATTCACCACGGCGCCGATCCACCAATCCATTTGGAATTTGCCCAACTCTTGCGTGGCGGCGGAGCCGTCGCCAGAATAGTGATTGGGAAAGCGCGCGTACCACCAGATTCCGGTGTAGACGTCTTCGGGAAGGTTCAGGCGGTGCTGGTCGGCGCCGGATTCGCGGTTGGCGCGGTCGATGTGGACTGTGTCGGGGCGGGCGATCATCATCTTTGAGGTTTCACTTTCGCCGGCATGCATGTCTATGGATGTTTTCTTCTGCGGGCCGCCTGTCTCGGGACTGCGCCGGTCGAAAATGTAGACTACGTAGTCGTGGGGCTTATCCAACTGGGTTTGCGCGAAGAACGGGAGCAGGCTTTCGTTGCCGCCGTGGCCGTTGACGATGATTACTTTCTTGCAGCCGTTTCGGGCCATCTCGTCGGTGGTTTCCTGCAAGAGCGCGAGTTGCATCTCGCGGCTGTACGCAACGGTTCCGGGCTCGTGGCGCGCTTCGGCGATCTGGCCGAAGTAATATTCGGGGAAGACGACAGCATATTCCTGCTCGGCGGCGTGCAGGGCGGCATAGCGAACGTCGAGCAGATCGGTGCCGAGAGGGAGATGAGGGCCGTGTTTTTCCAGGATGCCGAAAGGCAGGAGGCATGTGCCTTGCGAATTGTGAATGCCTTCGCGGAAATCGGAGGCAGTGAGCTCTTCCCAGTGGACGGAGAGTTTTGCCGCGGCTGCTTGCGCTGGTGCGAGATGCGGAGCGGTCAGGATCACCAGCAGGACAGAAAAGAGTGTGCAAGACGTGTGGGTCGTCATTGGGCGATTTTCCTCGGCGGCGAATTTTAGCACGCGCGGAAGCCGAAGAGCATAGGGATATCCCTCGGTTTGCCCGGCGACTAATGAAGATGGGGGAAGCCGGGGGATTGGTTGTGCAGAATCAACTCGTCGATTGGGCCGAGCGGCTTTTGGGTACCGGTGTCGAAGCAATCTGGAGGTTTGCCACTTCGCAATTGTTCAGCGATGCGGTTTGCGGCGGCTTCGTCACCGTTATGACAAATTGCGTGTCCGAGTTCGTGGCTCACGACCACTGAAAGCAGTTGGGCGAAGGGAGTTTTCAGAAGCATTACGAGTTCCTGGGTTCGTCCCGGTTGGGAAAAGAACAGGGCATCTTCCAGGAATGTTTCACGTAGTGCGAGAGCGGTGAAGGCGGGGCTTTGGGGAGGCAAGTGAAGGCTCTGCACTAATGGTTGCCAGTCCTCGGAACGGACGATGATCCAAGTCCAGCGCTTCGGTGAGGCAACAGGAAGCTGGAGCAACACTGCTTTCAGTTCGGCGATGTGCTGCTCACATTGATGGGGGTCGTATCCGGTGTGACAGAAGAACTTCTGTGTGCTGAGAGACTTCTCGCGCTCCAGCGTGGCCGTTCCCGCGCGCGCGGACGGGCAAGTAACGTAGAGTGTGATTGTAGCAAGCAAGCAAATGTGGAGAGCGGATGCGAAGGACTGATATTTGCGGGTCGTCATGCGGCGACTCTGCCAGTGGAAGATTTGGCGAACAACTTTGAAGGGGTGAACCTGCGGTTTTTCTTGGCAAACATCGGACTGCGATTGGGGAAAATCGGTGAGGCTGGGATCTCGCTCAAGAGCGAAAATAAAACGCAGGATTTCTGAGGATTAAGGAATACAACGACTTTCAGGCCCAACCAGACATGCGTTCGCCCGGTTGGATGGTGCGTTGGCCCGTTTTTTGTTGCGCCGGGGTGTGGACGGAGCCAGAATTGCTGGATGGGCTGGCGCCCAGGGAGTTTATATGGCGGAACGTGCTCAGCGAAACAGAAAAAGGAACTTCATCATTGGCGTATGGCTCACCTGGACAGCGATTGCGGTGGTGGGCTATGCCCGACATTACTTTGAGGCCACGCATCCATTCGTGTGGGACAACGGATCGTGGCCCGAATTGCTGGAGTGGATGGCATGCTTCTATCCCTGGGCAGTACTGACGCCGTTTATTTTTCGGCTTGAGGAGCGATTCCCGCTAACCACGAATTCGTGGAAGCGAAGTTTGGGGATTGTTGCTCTTTTCAGTTTGATCTTTTGCTGTCTCGCGATGGCAATGGGTGGGGTGCTGAATCTCGGGATCGACCGCGCCTTCGGTAAGTTGGCTCCTCCCTCCAGCTACTTCTCGATTGGCAATAGGGCGGTATTTTATTTTGAAGAATTCTTTTTCTGGTGCACGTTCTGCGCCGCGTGTGCGATCCGGAACTTCGCACAATTCCATCGCCAGGCAACACAGCTTGCTTTAGAGAAGTCGCAGCTCGAAGCCAGCCTGCGGCAAGCCGAACTAGAAAATTTGCGGATGCGGCTCAATCCGCATTTCTTATTTAATACGCTGCAGAATATTTCCGTGCTCACGCAGCAGAATCCGAAGCTCGCCTGCCAGATGCTGGCGCGGTTGGGTGATCTTCTCCGTGCGGCACTGCGCCGCAACAATTCCGCGGAGACGACGGTCAGCGAGGAGATGGCTTTGATTCATGATTATCTGGCTGTGGAAAAGATGAGGTTCGGAAATCGACTCACGATTCTGGTAGACGCAACGCCGGAATCCGAGCAAGCTTTGATCCCAAGCTTTTTGCTTCAGCCTCTGGTGGAAAATGCCATCATTCATGGTCTTCGAGGAATTTCGCAGGTGGGGACAATCGCAATGCGCTCGGTGATCGAGGGCGACCGGCTGGTGCTTACGATCGCTGACAATGGCGTTGGCATTCCTGCCGAACCGCGAGACCAAGGCAGCCGCGGCATTGGGCTCAGCTCGACACGGGAGAGGCTGGCCAAAATATTTCCGGACGATCACCGGTTTGTGATTCGGAAGCTGGACGAAGGTGGAACCGAAGTCCTTATAGCGATTCCCTATCGGCGAAGAGAACAGTCAGCGGAGGAGAAGATCGCAAGTGAGGAAGCTGCGACTGTTGATCGTTGACGACGAACCGCTGATTCGAGCGGGAATCCGCAACGGGCTCTCGGCCAACGACGGAATCGAGATCATCGGGGAGTGCGACTCCGGCGCGCGAGCGATTGAAGCGATCCTTTCTGAGCATCCGGATCTAGTGCTGCTCGATGTGCAGATGCCGGATTGCACCGGTCTTGACGTCATCCGAGAAGTGGGTCCGGAAGGGATGCCGGCGGTCATTTTTGTTACGGCCTATGACCAGTATGCGGTGAGCGCGTTCGAATTGAATGCCGTCGATTACTTATTGAAGCCGTTCGATGACGATCGGCTGCAGGCGGCGATCCGGCGAGCGCGGGAACGAATCTCCGGGCAGCGAGAAGCGGTAGTGGCCGAGCAGCTCCAGGCACTTTTGGAGACAAAGGAGCGCAAATGGCCAGAACGGCTGGCCTTTCGAAACGGCGACGGCTTTAGCCTGGTGCCTGTGGATACGGTGGACTGGATCGAATCGGCTAACAACTATGTGATACTCCACTGCGGCGCGAAAAACCACATTATGGGGGAGACTCTCACCAAGCTGGAAAGCACTCTCAGCCCGGAGAAATTTCTACACATTCATCGCTGCCGGATCGTGAATGTGTCGCGGATTGCGGCGGTGCGTCCTTTTTTGAGTGGAACCTACCAACTGGAGTTGCACAACGGAACACGCTTGAGTAGCGGGAAACAGTATAGTGATGCGGTTCGGGGGCTGATTAAGAAGTAGAGTCGATAGGAAGGCTGAAGGGCTTTTCTTCGCGCAGCCAGCGAAGCATGTGCGGGTAGGGAGGGATGGAGAGTTCGGCGGCGTGGGTTTGGTCGAGGGTCAGGCCCATCCATTGGAGCAGGGGGACGCCGGCGTTGCCGGCGCGGTAGATCTGGATGAGGCTTTGGGCGGAGCCCTTGTAGCCGGTTTGGTGGAAGACCGTTTCCGGTGGGAGTCCGATGTGGATGGCGGCGGCGTAGGACCAAGGTCTGGGCGGCGATCTCGTCTCCCATGTTGGAGCCCGCATTCGATCCGGCGGTGGAGCGCTGCGCGGGCAACATGGTGGCGAGATGTCCGGCTTCGTGGAGGAGATCACCGGGGTAGAGCAAGCGCTCGGAGTCAACGATTAAGCCGCCGGGTTCGAGTGTGACGCCGGGCAGGAAAGTGTCTGCAGCCAAGGGCGCGAGGCGGATGGTTAGGCCGATCTGCTGGAGGAAGTCGATGATGCGGGTTGCGGTGGGGTTGAGCATCGGATTGATTTTAGCGGGGGTGGGCGTGGTAGAAACGCCTCTTTGAGCTCCAGGCGCCGCAGGCACTAAAGGGATCCTTCGACTACGCTAGTGATTCTCTTCGAGAATCACACGCTCTTCGCTCAGGATGACAGACCGAATTCTATGGAGCTTCGATCAGTTCCATCTTGCCGTCTCTGGTGCGGTGGAGGATCATTACTTTGCCTTTGGGGTCGCGGAAGACGAAGACGTCGCGGTCGCGGAAGTGGGCTTCTTTGATGGCTTCTTCGAGCGTCAGAGGGCGCATGGAAACGGCTTCATCGGAGCGGACCAGGTGCACCTCGGTGGTTTTGGCCACGGCTGGGTAGCGGTGCACGGCGACGGGGACGGCGGTTTTTTCGGTTAAGCCGACTTTGGTCTGAACCTGCGCTTCCGACGGCTGCGGGGAGTGGCCGTTCCACTTTTTTACTTCTTCGGTCTTGCGGGCGGAGCGCTTCTTCGATTGCCACTTGGTTTTGTATTTCAGCGCCTGTTTTTCGAGGTGGTCGAGGGCTTGGCTTACGGCGATTGCCATGTCCTTGGCTTGGGCCACGCCGACGATGGGGCCGTTGCGTGGAGTGATGGTGATTTCGGCTTTGTGGCGGTGCTTTTCGACGGAGAGGATGGCTTTGGCTTCGAAGCGGTCGCCGAGGATTTTGCGGATTTTCGCGAGGCCGGTTTCTACTTCTTTGCGGATGGTGGAAGTTACTTCGCAGTGACGTCCGGTGTATTCCACGTTCATTAGCGCCCTCCAAGTCAAAGGTTAGAGGTCAGAATTCTGAAGTAAGAATCAAAATCTTTTAACACAGAGGTCACAGGGTAAATCTTTTCCAGTATTTTGACTTCTTAATTCTGACTTCTTTTTATTCTCTTACGCGGCGTTGATGGGTGCTGGGAATGCGCATGTCTTCACGGTACTTGGCTACGGTGCGGCGCGTTACCTGAATGCCTTGCGACTGTAGGATGCGGGTTAGCTGCTCATCGGTTAAGGGGCGGCTGGAATCTTCTTCGTCGATTAGTTTTTTTACGCGGCGTTTCAGGATTAGCAAACTTGTATTTCCGCCTTCGGGGCCTTGCACGCTTTCGCTGAAGAAATAGCGTAGTTCGAAGACGCCTTGCGGGGTATGGGCGTACTTGCTGGCTACGGCGCGGCTCACGGTGGATGGATGCACGCCGATTTCTTCGGCGACTTCTTTGATCATCATCGGCTTGAGCTGGTCGATGCCTTTTTCCAGAAAATCCTGCTGGCGGGCTACGATGCAGTAGCAGACTTTAGTGATGGTCTGTTTGCGCTGCTCGATATTTTTGATGAGCTGAATGGCGCTCTTGTAGCGCTCTTTCACGTAGTCGCGAGTATTTTTGTCGTTGGTGGCGCGGGTGATCAGCTTTTTGTAGGCGGGGTTGAGGCGAAGCTGGGGCAGGTCGTCGTCGTTCATCAGGACCAGCCACTCGTCGCCGTGCTTGATGAAGGCGACATCGGGCTCGATGAGACGGGCCTGGGTTTTGTTGTATTGCAGGCCGGGACGAGGATCGAGCGTGCGGAGGTAATCGAGCGCATGCTGCACAGCTTCGATGGGGCGTCCGATGGCCTTGGAGATTTCTTTATGCTGCTTGTTCTGCACGGCGCGCAGATGCTGGTCGACGATGGCGATGGCATCTTGAAGGACTTGCGCGGTGCCGTTGCCGGGCTTTTCTCCGGCGCGGTCTCCGTTCTTTTCCCCGTTCTTGTGTTGGGCGAGTTGTTGCTGGTGATAGCGCAACTGGGTGATGAGGCACTCGCGCAGAGTGCGGCAGCCGACGCCGGGTGGATCGAGTTGGCGAATGACTTCGAGAGCTTCCTGCAGATCGGCAGGGGCGAAGTTGGGCTTCGGCACCGGGCGCGGGGATTGAGACGGCGCTGGCGCCTGGGGCGCGGGAGCTGTGGCGGCTGCGGCATTTCCGTTTCGCGCGCCGAAAGAGGCTTCTGTCGGCAAGGCGACGGATGGCAGGTCATCTACTCTGCTTGAGGAGATTTCAGCGGCGGCTTGTGAGAAGGCAGATTCCGCAGAGGGTGGCGTGGTCGTCGAAAGGGTGAAGGCGCTCGAAGAGATGGGTGCTGCATCGCTGAGCATTGATGCATCGAGGCTTACTTCGTCGAGCGTGGTTTCGTCCAGCCTTGCTTCTGCGAGAGCCGTTTCGTCGGATTTCGTGTCGTCCGCGGTTACTCCAGCGATTGTTTCTTCAGAAGAACCATCTGGTCCCAAGCCTAGAGCTTGAGCTTCGCTGACAATATTTCGGGCCGCGGCGGCATCGGCTTCAGGTGGAGCAGGCGGAGCTACGCCCAGCATTTCTTCGTCGCTTGCGATCAGGTAGCCGTCTTCGTTGAGGTTACCGATGATCTGCTCGGCGGCTTCGCGGACTTCGCGGCTTAGGCTGAGCGCACCGAGCTGCCAGGCGAGATGGTCCGTTAGCGTTGTCGGCTTGGAGAGGAAGTTCTCGAAGGACGGGCGCTCGATCTCTTCCATCTCGCCGCGGGTACGGTAGCCGGGGTCGAGATAGTCCTGGAAGAAAGATCCGAAGTCGATTTCTTCGAATGGGTCTTTCTTCTCGGCGGTGATAGGAGCTTCTTCGCCGGACGCGGGAGTGGCACGATCTCGGTCTTCTTCTTTGCGGCCGACTTCGTCGATCAACGGGACGGATTCTTCGAGCTCTTCGAGAACGGGGTTCTCGACCATCTCGGTATTGATCATGTCCTTGAGCTCAAGCTTGTTGAGCGCGAGGACGGAGACCATCTGCACCAGGCCAGGGGTGAGGATTTGGCGCTGGGACAGCTTGACGCTCAGTTTGTGTTGAAGCAAAACCATGTCGTTAGTCGTTCGTCGTTAGTCGTTCGCTATTCATCGTGGGTGCTGGCTTTCTTGGTTTTGCCAATGACCAACGACGAACGGCCAACGACGTTCTTCTCATACCAGCGAAAAGCTTTCTCCTAGGTACACGCGGCGGACTTCCGGATCCGTAGCCAGTTGTTCGGGCTTGCCCTGGCGGAAGATGCGGCCGTCGTCGATGATGTAGGCGCGATCGGTCACTGAAAGAGTTTCGCGCACGTTGTGGTCGGTAATCAACACACCGATGCCGCTGGCCCTTAGGCTACTGATAATTTTCTGCAGGTCGAGGACGGCGATGGGGTCGATGCCGGAAAACGGTTCGTCGAGCAAGATGAACGTGGGATTGATGCACAGGCAGCGGGCGATTTCGACACGCCGGCGTTCGCCGCCGGATAATGCGTAACCGCGATTTTGGCGGATGTGCTCCAACCCAAGTTCATCGATAAATTTTTCCATCTTCTCGCGGCGCTCGTGCCAGGACATCGGCTGCGCCTCCAGCACCGCGAGGATGTTTTCCTCAACTGTAAGTTTGCGGAAGACCGAAGCTTCTTGTGGAAGATAGCTGATGCCGAACTGGCGCGCCCGCAGATACATAGGGACGTCAGTAATGTCCTGACCGTCGTACAAAACGCGGCCAGTGTCAGGAGGGATGAGGCCGACGATGGTGTAAAACGTTGTGGTTTTGCCGGCGCCGTTGGGTCCGAGCAACCCGACTACTTCGCCCTGCTCGACGCGCAGGCTGACCCCATTTACGACCCTGCGTCCACGATACGATTTGCCAATTTCATCTGTGGCCAGGGTACGCATTTAGCTTGCCATTTGTCTTAATTATTTGCGTACTCGCGTTTGAGTTACCACAGGAGTACTTGCTTCGCCTTCTACGAGCACCCTATCATCGCCTCGAAAGAAAGTCAACGAATCCCCGGTAACTTTGCCCTGTTCGGCATCAAAAATGCTAGGCGGTCCGCCGGTGAGGACGAATTTGTCGTCGGAGGCAGTGTAGATCAGCTTCTTACCGTCAGCTCGGCGACCCGGCTGTGTGACTACGACGTTGCCCTCCGCCA
>JBAPQU010000170.1:0-1753 GCA_049280795.1 Candidatus Sulfotelmatobacter sp. | reverse complement strand
GGCTGCAAAGCTCGCATCTGTTTCCCATTTTCGAGACCGTTCTCGCGCTCGGTCATGTTGAAGATCACGGCATGAGTATGAAGCTGGGGCGCAGCATAGCCATCGACGGGCCGCGCGGTGTCGTGCTCGAAAGTGGCGGCGATGAATTTTCCGGTCGTCTCCGGGACATGGACATTGCCGATCCGCGCCTGGGTGTATCGTTCAAGTTCCTGAAGCGCCGCGCGTACACTCTCCCGATGGGCTTCCCGCACCCGATCATCGCCGCCCACGAGCGCGGTGAGCGATACTGACTTCGGCGCAGAGAATGTGGCGTCCCACCCGGCGCGGTGCTCGGCGCTGGTTACCTCTCTGCCAAATTTGCCTTCATAGGTTCTCGAAACTTGATGCCGTATGAGCTGCTCTTCGGTGTGCGGATGTTGGCCTTCACTCAGTCGTGCAAAGTGTTCGGAACCAACGCCCCCTTGCAACCCCCATTGCTCGGCGAGCCTGCCCTGCCACTCACTGTGCCCCTGCTGATCGCGGCTCCAGTAGTTCTGTTCCTGCGCGGCAAACTCCCGCACATGGTAGGTCTGTGCCTGGCTGGCGGACAGCGGTTTCGAGATCGTGAGCATACCGAGCGTTCCTCAATCGTGAAGTGGTGTAATTGGCAATTTGTCTCTCATTCGATTCCCTTCGTTTCCTCCCAGGCAAACGCCCCTTTGGGTTTGGTCTCGGGTGCACCGGTGGCCGAACCAAAGAGGGCGAGCATCGGCTGGGTAGGCTTCTTCAGCGGATCGGCGGGAGCATTCGCGGGCACTGATGGCGCTGGTTCTGGCGCGATCTCTGGCATCTGCCGCTGCGAAAATCTCGGCAGTCTGAATCGGATTCTGCCGATCTTCGTCCTCCATATCTGGATCAAATTTGGCCGAGGTGGGCCCCATTCGATCGCTTCCCTATCCCGCCCTTTATGTGAGGACCGGTTCTGCAACACACTCCGCACAGCCAGTAGCAAAAGGAACATCGCGGCTACCCAAAGCAACGGCGTCAAGAGCGAAAAGATTCCGGGAAGAGGCATGGCACTCATGGCATACGAGCTCTTTCCTTGCCCTCGCGGGCGAAGAAGTCATCAAGCAGTTTGCGCGCCTGCTGAAGCTTTCGTGCGTCTGCCTGGTCGCGAATTTTGAGGACAGAATCAGGCGACAATTGTCTGCCTTCCGCCGCGGCCTCGGCGGCTGCATGGAAGAGATTCAGCAGCGCATAACGCATCGCCCAAACTTCGGCCAACACCAGTTCGGCGGGATCAGCGGGCCGCTGTCGCGCAGCGCACAGAGCGGTCCCGCGCAGCCCCTCGGAGAGAGCCTGTCCCGCGCGTTCGGCCGCAGCTTCTAATTCTGCCAGCTCTTCGGGAGTCAATCGGGTGGCCGCAGTCTTGGTGCGGAAGCCGGGCTTTGCCTCTTCGCCGAATGGCAAACTAGACTGGGGATTAGCTTGAACGCGGGGACTACTCATTGGACGAACCGCCTTGTTGCACTATTGCGCTTAATTCCGCTGCGACTAAACTGTGCAATCGTTAGTCACAGCAAGCTCTTGCGCTTCAACGCGTTTACCTGATCGATGATTGGCGGCGCTTTGTCGCAAACAAATGTGATCGTTCGCTACCGTGCTGATTCAGCGAATCGCCGATTTTGTTGACGCAGCGAAAGTTAACCTGCGTAAACATCGAAGCGCTGTCTGGCGTTCCACAGTTCCCAATTTGGGGGTGACGTGTCCCCAC
>JBAPQU010000169.1:0-4047 GCA_049280795.1 Candidatus Sulfotelmatobacter sp. | reverse complement strand
GGGCAGCCCATGCAGTTTAATGCCACTCTGGTGAATCCGAAGCCGGTCGGAGATATTCAGTCGACTGGTCTTTTCGGCCCGTTGCAGCTAGACGATCCGCGAGATACGCCGGTGCGGGGAACCTATTCGTTCAGCAATGCCGATCTGAGTACGATCAAAGGCATCGGAGGAATGCTTTCGTCTACCGGGGAATATTCGGGAACTTTAAGCAATATTGTCGTGCAAGGAAAAACCGATACTCCCGATTTTCAAATCGCAACCAGCGGACATCCGGTGCCACTGCACACGGAGTTTCATGCCGTTGTTGACGGCACCAGCGGGGACACATATCTAAAGCCGGTGAACGCAACATTCCTCCATACTTCGTTTACCGCGACTGGCTCCGTGGTGCGCGTGACCACGCCTCACGGTCACGATATAGAACTAGACGTTGTCCTGAAGGACGCCCGGATTGAAGACCTGCTGAAACTGGGCGTGCGCACCGATCCGCCCGTAATGACGGGGCCGGTCGAAATGAAGACGCGCATGAGCCTTGCTCCAAGCGATGCGAGTGTGGCCGACAGGCTGAAGTTGGCGGGCAACTTTCATGTGCTCCAAGCGCACTTCAGTAATGGGAAGGTGCAGGGAAGGCTCGACTCATTGAGTTTGCGCAGCCAGGGAAAACCCAAGGAGGCGAAGGAACACACCGACGAAGATGTGCCCGTCGATTTGCAGGGTGTGTTTACTCTTAAAGACGGAGTGCTGGCATTTTCGTCGCTTCATTTTCTGATCCCGGGCACGCACGTTGATATGACGGGAGATTACAGCCTGGATGGACAGACGTTCGACTTTCGCGGCGAAGCGCGGCTGGACGCGAAGGTTTCGCAAATGACTACTGGATGGAAGTCAATCCTGCTCAAGCCTGTGGATCCGTTCTTCAGCAAACATGGCGCGGGCACGGAAGTTCCTATCAGAATCACCGGTACCAAATCGGAGCCGCATTTTGGTTTGGATTTCGGTCACAAGGACGAAGATAAGAATGATGGGAAGAGCAACGATGCGGGAGCGAAGCAAGACTAGCAGCGAAATGGCAATTGCATGATTGTCGCTGGGTCTTTCGCCTGATAAACTTAGAACCTCATGAGCGAAAAGCCAAGTACCACTTTGCCCGCGACAGTCGAGAAGATCATCGAGTCCTCTCATCCAAGCGTACCCGAGAAGGTCCAGATTTCCGTTGAAGGGGCCGATCATCTCTATCGGGAGATTCGCATCGAGAATGCTTTGACCGATGAGAATGGTGACAAGGTGCGGCTCAAGCCGGGTGCTGATGTGGAAGTCACCATTGAAGCCGACTCCGCGGCGACCATCGCGATTGACGATAAGACCCCAGCGGCATAAGTGTTGACCAGCTTCGATTGATCCCGCGCGATTGATCTAGTGCGTTTGATCGCTTCCCAGGTTTCCCGAGTAATAACCGGCGCGGGTCGCTACGCGCAGCGGCGCGGGTCCGCCGAGAGCCTGAACCCGAATCGTGTGGTAGACGCCGGACGTGTGCGGATTCGAAGAGCGGTAGCCGATTACGTACTGACTCCGGATATCCTGCGCGATCGCGCTCGCAATCGATTGAACCTCATCCAGACTGGATGGAAAGAAAGCCGTGCCTCCGGTTTGCTCACAGAGAGTAACTAAGGATTGTCGATCAACTTCGCTGGAGCGCTCATTCTGTGAGAGCGCGATGGTGTAAAGCACCGGGCCATTCTTCGATTGCAGCTTGTGGAGAACATCCTGAAAGGTGGCGCGGCTGGCGTTGTCCCGGCCGTCAGTCACAACGAGCAGGACTTTCTTCTGTAACGGGGAAGTCTGGTTCATGTGGTCGACGGCTGCGATGATCGCGTCGTAGAGAGCGGTGCTGCCTTTCGTTTCTACCCGTTCAAGTGCGGCTCTTAGTTTGCTGACATCCTGGGTATAGTCCTGGTCGAGAAAGGCATCGTCGCCGAAGTTGACGACGAACACTCGATCCTCCTGCTGGCTCGCATCCACGAGTTGCAACGCCGCCTCATTCACCTTGGCGCGCTTCGGCAACATGGAGCCTGAGTTGTCGATCAGAATTCCCAGTGCGACCGGTACACGCTCCTTGCGGAAAGAGGTCAGCTCCTGCAGTTTGCCGTCTTCGAACACTTCAAACTTATCGCGTGTCAAACCGGTGATGAGGTGATTCTGGTCATCCACCACAGTCGCATGCAGAACAACTTCTTCGATTTCCTTCTTGAAGACGAAGCCGCCGCCGGAATCATCCTCTTGGGCTGGGGTACCCTGGGCTTCGGCACCTTGAGTTGGAGCAGCGGCTGGCGACTGCGCGCTGGTCGAGGCCGGTGGGGCAGTTGGCGCTGCAGAGACAGGGGGCGAACTCTGCGCTAAACACACACCGGCAAGAGCCAGGAAACACACTAAGAATCCGGAGACGCCGGCCAAGCCAATGCCGACTCGACCCTCTGCCATCGAAAGCCCTCCTAAATGTGGTTAAAGAATGCCGCAGGCACCCTTGTAGGGTTCCCCGAGAAATAGATGAACTTCGGCGTCCAAGGGTTGGTAGGGGAAGTGTGCTGGGGAACTTCTGCAGGAACGATTCCAGGTCTCTTCGATCGCGGCATTGGATCACGGTTAAAGAAAAGCGCGACTCCCTGCACTAAAGGGAGCCGCGCTGGGGTTGGGCTGCGATGCTCTCACTGATAGGTGAAGTTCAGTTTGTCGAGCCAGATCGAGTAGGGAGCCTGCTCGTAGTTGCCATCCTGTTGATAGTTAACGGTGACGCCATACCACGTTGTTGGCGTGGGATTCTCGTAGTAGTTGAGGGTGGAAGTCACACCGTTGAGCGTGATCGATTGGAACAGGAGTTGATTGTCAGAAGTACGTTGGACCTGGATCACGAGATGATTCCAGGAATTCGACACCGGATTACAAGCGATCCCGGTAGGGTGCCACTTCTGTCCGGGATCGTCCCAGATGTCCCATTCATTGCCACCACCGATCCGGCATTCATGGCCCCAAATGAAGGAATAGCCGTTGACGAACTGGTTGATATCGAACTCCAGCGCCTGTGAGACGCTGATATCGTCGGCGTAGAAATACACATCGTAGGTGAAACTGTGAAGGCTGGGAACGATGGTATGGTTGGGATCGGGCAGACCTTGCGAGGAAAAATCACCAATCAGGTGGTTATTCCAGAGAATATCGGCGTAATCGGTTTCTCCGCCGATCTTCATGAGCGATGAGTCTCCGCTGAGGGAAGGCGACGAAACCCCCTGAGTCATTGACCAGGTTGCCTGTGGGCCTGAGGGTTTGCAGGAAGAGCAGATACTGTATGCCGAAGGCAGCAGGGCGTAGCCAGTCCATCCGGGGCCCTTCTGAAGGCTGCTAAAGACACTACCGCCACCGGAACCCGAACCGCTTCCCACGGTGATCGCGATCGGAGTCACCGCAGATCCGCCGCAGTTGTCCCACTCCTGCACGACCGTGTGGTAAAGGCCGGAAGCGAGGGTGAGTGACGTGTTGAGCTTGGCGCCCGAAGTTTTATACGCAAGCACGTTGGGAGCCGTATAGATTCCCATGGCGGAAACGCCCTTGGCGCAAGAGGTAGTTGCGGTTGCCACATACTGCACCGTGGAACTCACGGTGGTGTTGGTTTGCGGGGCGCTTACGTTTACTTGTCCACCGCTACTGGCACTGCCGACCTCGACGGTGACAGGGGTGTAAGCGCTGCCGCCGCAGTTATCCCACTCCTGCACCACCGAGTGATAAGTTCCGGGGTTCAACGTGAGGGTGGTATTCAGATTCGAGCCAGGATTTTGGTAGGCCAAGATTCCCGGCGACGTGTAGATGCCCATCGCGGATACGCCCTTGGTACAAGTGGTTGAGGAGGTTGCCACATATTGAACTTGCGCAGGTACGGTGGTGTTGTTCTTCGGTGCTGAGACCTGAACTTCGGCCGCGCCTCCGGAGACGTCAATCGTCACAGGCGTGCTGCTGGCGCCGCCACAATTGTCCCACTCTTGCACCACAGTCTGGTAC
>JBAPQU010000168.1:0-5458 GCA_049280795.1 Candidatus Sulfotelmatobacter sp. | reverse complement strand
CTCCATTCCTGGATATAACCGTCTTTACCTTGCAACTCGGGATTTAAATCAGGAGGCAGACTGCCGAGCGCCAGAATCAGGGCCTTGGCTTCCAGCCGCCGACCGTGACGCATTTCCACATGCAGGCAGCCATTCTCACAGCTGGCTGCGATAGCTTCTTCTGGAAATCGATCAATCGTGACACCCAGACGCCGCGCCTCATCCGATGCGTCCTCCAGCCAATCGGCCAGAAACATTCCAAAGATGCACCGTGGCAAGTACATGGGAAGATAGAGATCAGGATTGTCGACCGCAGCGTCCAGGTCCTCACGATGACGATGCAGCCAGGTCACAACCGCAGGGTCGACTTCTTGTTGCAGCTTCGCCATCCAACGAGTGTGGTTGCGCGGCAACCAGAGGTGGAAGTTACCCACGTTCATGCTGGAAACATCATTGTTCAGCAAGAACTTCGGGTGTGCCGCGCTGCCATAAGCGAAACCGAGTCCAAAATCGGCGGAGCTATCAAGCCATGCCACGTGGAAGGCAGCGGGATTCCTGCCGGAAGCCGGTGCGCAGGCCAGCTTCTTTCGACGCTCTTCGAGGAGATAGATCAGCGTGAGGCCCGCCGACATGCCTCCTCCCACGATGGCGAGATCGAACATTACAAATTCTCCGCGTGCAGATGCAGTTTTTTAATGCCGGTATTTCAACGCCGGTACCTCAAACACAGTTTGTGTACTTGCTCGGCCACATAGGCTACATCGTCCTCTTCCAGGCCTGGAAAAATGGGCAGCGACAGGACGCGATCATATGCCGCGGTGGCTGCGGGACAATCGGCAGGCTGACAGCCGAAGGTTTCCTGATAGTACTTATGCAAATGCAAGGGGAGATAGTGAACGCTGTTAGCGACGCCTTCTTCTTCCAGGCGGAGGCTGAATTCGTCGCGGCTGATACTGAGTTCGTCAGGCTGCAACTGAATGACGTGCATATGCCAGGCATGGCGCACAGTGGCACAGGAAACTGGCGGCCGGATGCCGGGCACGCCATCGAGCGCTTCCCGGTAGAGATCGGCACAGCGTTGGCGGGCGTCGCGAAAGGCGTGAGCTTTCTTGAGCTGCTCGATTCCGATGGCCGCCTGAATATCGGTCATGTTGTCTTTGAATCCTGGAGCTACTACTTCGTAACACCACCAGCGTTTCACGCCAGTTGAGGCCAGCAGGTTGCGATTGATGCCGTGATACGTCATCAGGCGCATGCGCGCGGCCAGGTCCGGGTCGAAGGTTGCGATCATGCCGCCTTCGCCCGTGGTCATGGTCTTATTGGCGTAAAAAGAAAAGCAACTGGTTTCACTTGTCGACCCAATAGGCCTGCCCTGGTAAGCGGCGGTAACGGCGTGGGCTGCGTCTTCCACAATTCGCAGATTGTGACGAGCGGCGATTTTGTGAACTGCGTCGAGGTCACAGGGATGCCCAGCGTAATGCATCGGCATAACGACTCGTGAATTCGCCGTGACCTTGCGCTCCAGATCGGCCGGGTCCATGGTCAATGTATCGGGAGTGCAATCGACAAAGACAGGGCGCGCACCGAGGTGAAGCACGACTGCCACGGCAGATGCAAAAGTCATGGTTGGCACCAGGACTTCGTCGCCTGCACCGATTGCCAGGGCCTCAAGCGCAAGACGCAGGGCCGCAGTGCATGAGGCAACCGCGATAGTAAAGGGAGCCTCGACGAAGGCGGAAAAATCCGCCTCAAATTGTTTGACGCGGGGTCCGGCGGTCAGCCAATCGGAACGAAGGGTTTCGCACACCGCCTGGATCTCTTCCTCGCCAATGCCGTGGCGGAAGTATGGAACCTGTTTCCGGGCTCGAAGATTGCATGCGGAATCTACTACGCTCTGAGTGCTCATCACACTGCTCCCATTGCGGCGGGAATTACGTCCATGCCGCCAGCGCCCGGAATTGGATGTCGAATAAGCCAGCGAATCTTAAGTGTCGCGGGTCTTGAGCCGGGTTCCCGGTCAAAGTACTGGCGTGCAACATTAGTGGAACAAGGCCGGGCTGTCTACAGGAAAGTAAGTGGACGGTTCGCTGGAAACCCTTGACGGTCGCGGCCCGCCGGGAGACCCGGTCGCGCCGGTAGCTGACTTTGAGGGCCGATTTACAAGAAAAGAAAGGTAACTTCGGTGTCTACGGGGAGCGCCGACAACTTCCATCTGCCGGGTTATCTGCTACTCTGATGCTGCCCTGTTGTTTCTGTTGCACCGGAATACACTTCCGGAAATCGGGTCGTGCGCGTGCCCATGCCCAAAGTTATTGAGCAAGAAGTGTCTGTACTCTCTTCGTCCAAAAATGGATTGGTGTATCTAACCGCTAACGATTGGTCCCTTGTGGCGGACAAAGCCAGCCGCGTGAGTTTTCGTAAAGGCCAGGTTCTTGTTCATAAGAGTAAAAGAAGCAACGGCATCTTTCTATTGCTGAAAGGAACGGCTCGAGTACAAATCCCTCCGCAAACTAAATCTCCAGAAATCGGTCCGGGCGAGATTTGCGGCGAAATGTCGTTTCTGGAAGACGCACCGGCCAGCGCGAATGTTGTGGCTCATGAAGACGTGGAAGCCTATCACTTGGATCGGCCCACACTAGAGAGTTTGTTTGAGCTGTTTCCCCATCTTGCTTCGCGGTTTTACAGATCTCTAGCCACGAATCTGTCGCGCCGCCTAAGAGATATGATTGATCCAGCTGTGGGCTAATAGGCTGCTGGTTCATGCTCCTGATTTTCTGGCACGAAATCGCGAATAGTCCTCACTGCAATCAGCGTCCCCAAAACTGCTCAAGACCAACCCTTACTTGTCTTCCCAGTCTGTGTAAATTACATATCTGTGCGACTCGATGACACGCATTAGCCAATTGCGTTTTTGTCGTCGCTAGGTGTAGGCTATTGATTCCGGACGGGTTGAGGCAACGCAAAGGGAAAGCATTAGTGTGCAGAGGTTTGCAACTTAAATTTTCGGATCTTACGCTGTTTTTCGTTAACTATATTTTAATCAATACTTTGCGATCACGGTAGGTTTGGCAGTAGGAATGCACTAAAGTAACTCGGCGCAGCCTGTTTCAGTGCGTCGGCGACAGTAAAACAGGCGGTAAAGAACATTAAAGATTAACCCCAAGTTCAGGAGGACAGTTATGAAGCGTTTCGTTTTGATGGCCGTACTCGCGATGGCTTTGCCATTAGCTGCGTTTGCTGATAATTCAGTCGATTTCACCAACAGCGGTGGCACCCTTTCGGGAAGTGCTTCAGGGTTGAGCCTGGCAGGATCTGAGCTCATCGCGATCAACGGTTTGGGCGGCGGTGGTCTAATTACAGGTGGGCTCGGGGGCGTGACCTTCTCCACCGGAGCGCAACTCACAGGTGGCGCTATGGGCCTGCAGATGGGCGCCACATTCGCTGGCGGCGGAAGCTTTACCATCACAGGTAACGGTACAGACGGCATTCCGAACGGAACGATATTCGCAGGCTCTTTTTCCGGTCCGGTTACTTGGACCTTGGTTACGCTGGCCAACGGCACCCACAATTACACGCTGACCGGCTCCATCACAGGCCAGTGGTCTGGCGCGGGGCCGATGGTTGATGGCGCCACCGTTCAGTTGACGATTAACACGGGTAAGGGTTTCTTCAACGGAAGCACCACAATTTCCAGCGGCGATACCAATATCAGCGGTACGGTCCCCGAGCCGGGTACTTTGGGCTTGCTTGGAACTGGATTGGTTGGCCTTGCAGGAATTGTCCGCAAGAAGCTAAAAGCGTAGTCCTCTCTCTGTTCTTTCCGCCTCACTGAAGCCCCGCTTAACGCGGGGCTTTCGTTTTGCTTGCAGCCCGCTAATCCTTGTTCTCTTAAACCCCTAAATCCTTTTTTCTGCTTCTTCACAGTTACCGCAGTAACGCACAAGTCCGGGATTACCGTTGACCGTCCCTCGCGGCATCCGTACATTCGCCATAGGGGGTCGTATGAAAGATATTCATGAGGTATTGCGGCAGAAGCAGGCCAAGTATGCCGCACTGGGAAAGCAAATCGAGATGCTCCAGCAGGCGGCAGAGAAGCTGCGCGAAGTGGCTCCCTTGCTTGCCGAAAACGATGATGAAGACAATGCAGTCCTGGCAGAAGTGGACGATGCTTCGCCCTCCGACGCCATGGCCGCAAAGGCAGGCGCCGGCGGTTCGGGCGCAGCCTCCAAGGGAGCTCGGCCGACAGCGCCGCGTTGGCCGTAGTATCTAGGCTATTGTCCCGCCACCTTTGCGTGGGGAACATTTGTTATGACCCTTCTGGCATTGCTGATTTCCACGGACGATTCCGCTTCCGATATTCTGGGGCAGGTTCTGCCTGCGACCGGAATCGCCGTGGAGCGCTTCAGCGATCTCACTACCGCGATTGATCGACTTCGGCAGCAAAGGTTCGACGCTCTCATTATTGACTTCGAAGACCCGAAGGCCGCTGCCGAAATTTTCGAGGAGGCTCGCCGGCTGAATTCTGGGGATGCGCCCATTACGGTAGCGTTGATCGCGGAACGCGCGACGGCGCGAGATATCCTGAGCAACGGCGCGCATTTCGTACTCTACAAACCACTCACAGAAGAAAAAGCAAGAACCGGATTGCGCGCGGTGACCGCGTTATTGAATCGCGAGCGCCGCCGCGCATACCGCGTACCCGTGCAGGCTGCGGTGGAACTCACTCTGCCCGATACCCGTAAAGCGGAGGGAATTCTCCTCGATCTGAGCGAGACCGGCATGGATGTTCTGACCGCCGAACCTCAGATTCCGGGAGCGCTGCTGAATTTCCGCTTCCAACTGCCGGACGCGAGCCTGGAGATCAACGCTCACGGCCAGGTGGCCTGGGCAAACCCCAACGGCCAAACCGGAGTCCATTTTCTAGATTTGCAAGAGTCCGTCAAGTCCGATCTGAAAGTTTGGTTGAATGCGGCAGCATCCGCTCAACGCCCGGGGCCGGATGAAGCCGTTCCGCACTGCAAGCTCACCGACTTGAGCTTAGGTGGATGCTATGTGGAAACCGATTCGCCTTTCCCCGAATACTCCTTGGTCGACCTTTGCCTGAGTACCGCGGAGATGGCGGTTCACACCGAAGGCATGGTGCGAGTCACTCACCCAAGCCATGGAATGGGAGTCGAGTTCCCTTCCCGCACGCCCGAGCAGCGGGCGCAAGTTGGCAATCTGATCAGCTTTCTGCGCAGTTGTCCCGATTCCACTCCAGAACTCAGCGTTTCCCCGCGTGCTCTCGTCGCGGACCTGAGTCAATTTGAATCCGCCCCGGAAGGCGTGAGCGGGTCCGAAGAGAACCAGGATTTGGAAGATCCTTTGCTAGAACTACTGCGGCATGCGGCCATGATGCAGCAGGACGATTTTCTCGAAGAGCTCCGCCGCCAGCGCTCTGGCGAGAGCGTAGCGACAACATAGTTCGCAACGTTAGCGA
>JBAPQU010000167.1:0-2845 GCA_049280795.1 Candidatus Sulfotelmatobacter sp. | reverse complement strand
ACTCCGCCACCACACGGTTTTGCAATCCCGAGAAGACCACGGTTCGCCCCGCCATCAACCCTCGATACCCATCCCGAGCGACCGTCTCCACGTTCATTGCCCCAATTTTCTTGAAGAGCCGCGAGTTTTCCATACCCGCTCTTTTCTGGAAGTTCGTATCCGTGGCTCCTGGACAGAAACAGCTCACTACCACGCCCGATCCGGCGACTTCATTGGCTAGCGCTTCCGAGAATGACAGGACATAGGCTTTGGTCGCGTAGTACACCGCCATTAACGGTCCGGGTTGAAAAGCCGCGGTGGAAGCCACATTCATGATTTTCCCACTGCGCTGCTCCAGCATCGGCGGCAAGAACAGCCTGGTCAGATGAGTCAGGGCGGCGACGTTGAGTTGGATTTGTCCCAGGATTTCCTCTTCTGGCCTCCCGGCAAATTCGCCAAAGCCGCCGAAGCCGGCATTGTTGACGAGAATATTCACCGCAATCCCTTCGCGCTGCAATTGATCGAAAAGAAATTTAGGAGCCGGCACCGCAGCCAGGTCCAGGGCAATCGCCTTCACTGCGACCCCGAACTGAGCTTGTAACTCGGCTGCCACACTGTTCAATCTGTCCGTGCTGCGAGCCACAAGCACAAGGTTGTAGTGATCCCGCGCAAATAACTTCGCCAGTTCGTATCCGATACCTCCGGAAGCACCAGTAATAAGAGCAGTCTGAGCCTTTGAGTCCATGAAGTTCCCCTTGTGCGAATCCTAATCTTAATGGAGGTGCGAGGTCACGCCGCATTCTGCTTCCGCCGATCAAGTTACGGTCGAGCGGCCCTCTCCATAATGGAGTTGCACTCCTCCTCGTGCAGTTTCGAATCCAGCGCGAGTACACAAGCGCCGCGCGCCGAATCCAGTTCCAAATTGATTGTCCGGCTGGCTCGAATGTCCTAAAGACTTGAAGATAACTATCGAGCCGCTACAGAAAGGCAGCCGGGTTGCCGATAGAAGTTTTACGGCGGTGAGGCGATGTCCAATCGGTTTTGCTCTGTTCTCCGGCTCGACGGCGCTGGAATGATGTGGCTCTGGATTCTGCTTTCCGTTTTAACCTGTCTTGGCGATGACGCGTTCGCTCAAAATTCGCTGGAAAGTGCCACCGTTGGAATGCCGCCGCACTTGATGGCCGAGGCCGAACCGCAGAACGCGATGATCTCCGGCTCCGGTCCTGCTCGACCAGTACTTAAAACGAGCGTTGACCTCGTCCTCGTGCCCGTCACTGTTACTGATCCTATGCAACGGCTGGTGACTGGGTTAGGCCCGGATAATTTTGAGGTCTTCGAAAACAAAAAGCCGCAGCAAATCAAGCACTTCTCCAGCGAAGACGTTCCTGTCTCCCTGGGCGTCATCGTCGATACGAGCGGCAGTATGGCCAGCAAGATGGATCGCGTGCGTGAGGCCGTAAAAGAGTTTTGCGACTCCGCCAATCCACAGGACGAATTCTTCGTCATTACCTTTTCAGACGAACCACGCTTGGTGAAAAACTTCACCGATTCTGCGCAAGATATTGAAGGGAAGCTGGTTTTCGCTGTTCCCAAGGGCCGCACGGCACTGCTCGACGCCATTTATATGGGAGTCCGCAAAATGCGGGAGGCCAAATACAGCAAAAAGGCGCTGCTGATCCTCTCCGATGGTGGCGACAACCATAGCCGCTACAGCGAGCGGGAAGTAAAGTCTGCCGTGAAAGAATCGGATGTGATGTTTTACGCCATTGGAACTTTTGACCGGTATGTCCCTACACTTGAAGAAATGTTAGGACCAGAATTGTTGTCGGATCTGGCCGATACTACTGGCGGGCGCGCTTTCATTCTCGACGATATAGGTCAAATGCCCGCCTTGGCTCGGAGAATCGGGATGGAACTCCGAACGCAGTACATCCTCGGGTATAGTCCGGAAAAGCCGCCCCACGACGGGAAGTGGCACAAGATCAGCGTTAAGCTCAAACTTCCCAGAAAATTCGACGATCTGCGGGCGCGGGCCAAACAAGGGTATTACGCAGATGAGCAATAGATGCCAAGACCTGGTTTCCAGAAGTTTCCGGTTTGGCACCTAACCGAATGGGTTCGGTAAAGCCCTCAATCCCTACCCAGCGCCTTCGACAGAGCTTGGAGTAGACTACTTCGCGTAACTCAGCACCTCGTCGCTTCGAACTTTGTGGGAGGCCCGGTGTCATTCCGCTCGGTGTTCATCGCAATCGTTATTTCTTTCGGATTAATCGTCGCCGCATTTCTGATCAATCGAGCCAGGCCCAAGGTCGAGACCGGGGAGCCGAGCGCCGAATTGGTTCGCGCCACTGGAAAATGTGCGGAGTGTCACGAACGCACCCAATACTCCGTGGTTCACGAGTACGAAATGAGCCGTCACGCCCAGAAGGGCGTAAACTGTCTCGATTGCCACCAACCCGCGGCGGGCCAGGATAAGAAAGACCATCACGGCTTTGTGATCGCCTCGGTTCGACTAACCGCTGGCAACTGCCGCAGTTGCCACGAGCAGATTTATCAACAGTTCCTGCACAGCCGCCACGCGGCAACTTCCTGGGCTGCCATCTACGGCGAGAAGGGCCTGACGCCCGAGCAGGTGAGCTTCTCCGAAATTTACCAGCCGGGTGGAACCAAGCGCCCACCGCATCCTTTCACGCAACTGGAGGGAGCATCCGCCATGGTCAGCGGTTGCGAACAGTGCCACAGCATCGGCAAACCGAACCCGGACGGCACCATCGGAACCTGCACCAGTTGCCACACGCGCCACACGAGCTCAGTCGCCATCGCCCGCCTGCCCAGCACCTGCGGGCAGTGCCACATGGGTCCGGAT
>JBAPQU010000166.1:0-2563 GCA_049280795.1 Candidatus Sulfotelmatobacter sp. | reverse complement strand
TCGCGCCACGGCGGCTGGTTGGCCTCTCGCGCCAGCACATCCCGCACGACAATGCCGTAGCGCCGCAGCAGCATCCAGCATGCTGCTTCCACGGCTCGAGGCCGCTCGACAACTTCATCCGTGTGCAGCAGCGCCCAACGTCCAGCATTGTGCCGCGGACGCATGGTGCGTCCACTTCCCTGCCCGGCACGCCGCTTGGGATCGATGAGCGAGCGCAGATTATCAAAACCGTCGGCAGTCACCAAGCCCGCAGCTACCAGTTCCCAAAGCGCGGTTTCGATTTCCGCTTTCAGCTTGTCAGTCCCGCGCACGATATCGGCAAAAAATGAGGCACCCCGCTGCCGCAAAAAATCAAGGACGATCTGCGCTCCGTGGCTTAGACCGCTGTTGGCGCCCTCTTCAGCTGCGGGATGCCGCGGTGTCATCCAGTCGGCATCTTCTCTTACAAAGAAAGTGATAGGCGCAACGCTGGTCGGAATCACGCGCCGCTGGCGCGGAGCCGCACCCGGCTGGGTCTCGGTTCCGCGGCTTACGTTCGAGTCCAGCGTCGCCGGATGCGGCGACAACCTTCCCCAACCCACGGCACCGGTAAGACAAAGCTGATCCAGCCATTTGGGATCGTAATCCACTATGCGGCGAGCCAGCACCTGCCGCTCCCATGCGTTGGCCGGAATCTCGAAGCCCTGCAGTTGCCGCAGCACTTCGAGCGTACCTCGTTCACCCGAGACTTGCGTGCCCGGAGCCACATGCTGCCAGTTCAGCAACCACTGCATGAAGTGCGCTGCAGTCACAGGCTCGATCTGCTTGCGCAGCGTCGCAACCGTCAACCGGTGAATGCGCGCCAGCAGCCTACGTTCGCACCATTCTGTCTCGTGCTCGTGTGTTTGTGTGGGAACAGCCGCCCCCGGCTGCCTGCCCTGAGCGGAGCCGAAGGGTCCAGCCGAGCGCAGCTCGACAACAGCGCCGCTGAAATTTCCTCGCAGCACAGTCCCGCTAGCTTCCATGCGAAGCAAAGCATTCGAAATCTCGGATGAGGAAATCCCCAAAGTCTCGCCGAGTGCGGTCGCCGTCACCGGCCCCAGGTGTGACATCCATCCCGTAACCAGAGTCAGCAAGGCGTCGTCGCGAGAAGGCGCGGTCGTTTCCACGTCGGCTAACTTCTGCGCAAATCGCGCTTCAGGAAACAACACCGAAAAAGTTTTGGCCCGCTCCGCCGCAACCCAATACGCTCGCCCGCCGGAGACCGCGCTTGCAGCGCGCCCTTCGTTCAGTAATCGTTCGAAATAATACTTCCATTGTTCCGTCCTGAAATGTTCCGTCCTGAAATTCGAACCGCTCTCCGGCAGCGCCACCATCGTATGCAGCACATCGTGCAATTCATCCGCATCGCGCACATCCGGCCAAGCTTCTTCGCGTACTTGGGCAATCGCCGCCGGATCGAGCCCCCCAACTTCTTCAAGCACCGATTCCGGCAACATGCGCCGCATCTGCACCGCACGCGCCCGCCGCTCCTCAAGCGGTGCATCGTCGAGAAACGCGTACGGATTCGCATTCAGAATCTCGTGCGAAAACTGCGATGGAACCGGAGTATCGACTGCGAGACAATGAATGCTCCCATCCGCCAGCCCGCTCAGCACCACCTTCAGACCGTCAATATCCATCGCTTCGGTGAGCACATCTTTCATCACCTCGCCCACCAACGGATGATCCGGAATCTGGCGGTCGCCTTGAATGTTTTCGAAGCAGGCGGCTGCATCGGGAAAAACGGAAGCCAGCAGATCATCGGAGCGCATCCGCTGAATCTGCGCGGGAACTTTCTTTCCGTTCTGAAAGCGCAAGAGCGCCAGCGCACGATTCGCATCCCAACGCCAGCGCGTGGCGAAGATGGGAGAATCCAGCGCCGCCTGTTCCAGAATCGGCTGCACCGTCGCAGCCTGTAGGAAGTTGAAAACATCTCCCAGCGGAAAGCTGTGCTGCTCGGCCAGAGCGATGTTCAGTCCATTGTCGGTAGCGGCAGCCTGCAACTCGAAGTTAAACCCAACGCAGAAACGCTTGCGCAGAGCCAGCCCCCAGGCCTTGTTGATGCGACCTCCGAATGGCGCGTGGATCACCAACTGCATACCGCCGCCTTCATCGAAGAAGCGCTCAGCGATCACAGTGGTCTGCGTCGGAACCGCGCCCAGCACTGCGCGCCCTTGCAGAATGTATTCGATCGCCTGCTCCGCGCCGGAATCATCCACGCCGCATTCTTCCTTCAGCCACGCTACGGCCTGCGCAACTTCCGGCTGCGTCGCCGAGAAACCCACCGGCGAAGTATGCGGAAGCATCTCGCTGATTTTTTCCCGCAGCGTGCCAATGTGCTCGGAAAGTTCCTGGGTGCGCGCGGGAGCTTCGCCTCGCCAGAATGGCACGCTCGGTGGCGCGCCGTGCGCATCCTGCACCAGCACGCGTCCCGCGTTGGTTTCAATGCGGCGGATCATCCACGAAGTGTTGCCTAACAGCATGATGTCGCCGCGATTGCTCTCCACGGCAAAGTCTTCATCCACCGTGCCCACCACAATGC
>JBAPQU010000165.1:0-4722 GCA_049280795.1 Candidatus Sulfotelmatobacter sp. | reverse complement strand
AGCTTCCATCCGTATTTCTTCGCCAAAGTGTCATCGACAATTACTCCTTGCCGATCGCGCTGCCACGCGATGCGTTGATCCTCTGGCATCTGAATATCCCTGAAGACCTTGAAAAACTCTTCGGGATCGGTGCCAAACTGCGCGAAAAAGTTCTCTGGCTTCTGGTCTTTATAAATCCCGCCGAACCATGAGACCGGAGCCACGGCCACAACTCCCGGCACCGCGCGAATCTTCTCGCGGTAGAATCCGGGCAAACTGAAAGTCAGGGACACGCGATGCCGCACCACCAGCCTCTCCGCTGATTCGGCGCTGCCTTCGTCAAGGTAAAAAGCGCGCCAGATAGTCATCATGAGCGTTAGCAAAAGCAAAGAAAAAGCGATGCTCAATACCGTCAGAATGCTGCGGCGCTTGTTGCGGAAGGCATTTTTTGTCACAAAGCGGGTCAAGGTCATCTGAGAACCTCCGGAAGAAACAGCAAGCGGCAGCTAACAACCGCGGCCCGAACTGGCAACAAGGATACTCGAATTAACTTGTTATCGACAACCAATCCCGCGCTCCTCTGTCGTGCCTCGCGAACACTCAACTCCACCAACACATCTGCCACTTTCATATTCCCAAATCCTCCAGTTACGTTGCCAGTGGAGATCGTCACCAGGCGCGCATGACAAATGTCACACGCAGCCTCCCATAAATAAATAACCGCATGCCAGGCCACAAGGTTACGCCTCACGAGATGATTTTCTCTGGCGGACGAAGCTCACGGCGAGCGCCCATCCTGCTGAATTTCCCGTTGCTGCTCCTGCTTCAAACCTCCCGTTTTTTCAGTACTTTGGTAACTCGAAGGTTAACCCCGCGAGCGCTATCCTACGCATAACCTGCCCCGGGTTTAAACCCGCGCAACTTCCAACTGGAAAGCTGCGCGGCGTCGTTCTGGGATGAGGCAAGAACTATGTCTACGAAAATCGGCCACTTCGAAATTCTGAGTGAACTGTCAAAGTCCGCCGTTGGCGCCGTTTACAAGGCCAACGATGAAGAAACCAGCCAGACGGTCGCGTTGAAGGCGATCCAGCTCTCAGCCTTTGGCGAGCAAGCAGCCGAAGTGGAGAAGTCTCTGCTCGAAGAGGCGGAAGCCACCAAGGTTTTGAGTCACTCGAACCTTACCACCGTTTCCGGAGCGGAAGTAATCGAAGGCCAGCTCTGTGCCGCCATGGAATACATCCAGGGCAACAGCGTCGCCACCATGCTGGCGCGCAAGGAAGGATTTTCCATCTGGGATCTGCTCGATATCGGGCGCCAGGTGTGCGGCGGCCTCGATTACGCTCACTCTCACAATATATTTCACTATAGTTTGGAGCCCGCCAAGATTATGTGCGGGTGGGATGGCACGGTCAGAATCCTGGGATTCGGCATGTCCAGGGTTGGCAAGTTCACCGCGCAAATGCCCGACGTTCCGTCAATTCTGCACTACATGTCGCCCGAGCAGGTTCGCGGCGAGAACATCGATGCCCGGTCGAATCTTTTCAGTCTCGGTACCTTATTTTACGAGATGGTGACCGACCGCAAAGCATTCGATCGCGACGACGCTGAATCCCTGCGCCAAAGCATCCTGGAGAGCACTCCAGTGCCCCCGATGCACGTCAATCCCAAGCTCCACCCGGTCCTGAGCGATCTCATCATGAAAGCGCTCTCCAAGGATCCTGCGGAACGTTATCAGAATGGAAGGGAATTGCTCGACGATCTGGAGAAGTGTAAGGAATCCAAGCCGAAGCAAGCAGCGGCCCCTGCAAAGGCCGCGGCAGCTCCCGTGAAAGCTGTTGCCGAGCCGAAAATTGCATCGGCTCCTCCGGCCAGACCAGTCGCAAGTCAGCCAGTCGAGAAAAAGCCCGCTGTGGCGCAAGCGCCTGCAACTTCTAGACCGGCACCACCGAAGCCGGCAGCGTCCCGGCCCAACGCTGCTCCTAATAAAGCCGCAGCTGCTGCTGCGGGATGGGGAGGCGGCGATGCATCTTCCTCCTCTCCCAGTGCATACGGGGAAGTGTCCCCGGCGATCACTCCGTCGCAGCCGTCGGCTGTTGCCGACGAGCCAGTCATCGAAGCTTACAGCGCAGGCCCCAAGATCGCCGTCGATCCGATGATGGCACAGGATGCGCCCGCTCGCGGCAGTAGCGGGAGCGTGAGCTTCTCGGAAATGACCGAACTGCCCCCGCTGAAAGAAATCTATATCGCGCCACCTCCACCGCCGCAGCGCTCAACTCCGCAGGAGGAGATCGACCTCACTACCGAATACCAACAAGAAGAGAAGCCCAAGGTTCAGCCCCGCGAAGTTGCGGAAAAAGCTATCAAGGAGATCAAGAACGTTCCGCCGCGGCTGATGATCTACTCCATCGCGGGTGCGGCAGTTTTGATTCTGGTCATCGCCATAGGCCTGGTCTTACATGTCAACAGCTTGAATAATGACGGCGATACGCCGCGCCCTGCGCCCGCCGAATCGACGGCACAGCCCGCGGCGCAACCTCAGGCTCCGCAACCGGCCCAAGTGGCTCCAGTTCAAACCACGCCCGCCCCTACTCAAGATGAAGTTGTACCGGAACCAACTCATGCGGTCGCCGCTACTACCCGAGGCAAGAACGGTCGAAAGAAGTCCACGCCAGTCCCTGTTGCAGTAGCGGCGGGGCAGATGTCGATCGATTCCACCCCGCAAGGCGCGCAGGTGCAGCTCGATGGCAAAACCGATCCCAGCTGGGTGACTCCGTTCACTTTGTCCGGGCTCACCGCCGGCCAGCACACGGTCACGGTCAGCAAGTCTGGCTACTCCAGCGATACCCGCAGCGTCGAAGTAGCTTCCGGAAGCAAGGCGTTCGTCGTAAGCCATCTCAACCAGATTATGGCGACGCTCGCCGTCTCCAGCACTCCGTCAGGCGCGAACATCTACGTTGACACCAGGGACACCGGCAAGCTCACTCCCGCCCAAGTGTCGTTGGATAAAGGTCAGCACGTCATACTCGTGCGCAAGCAGGGTTACCTGGATGAAACCACCAGCGCGCAATTTGCTCTTGGACAGACGGTCAACTTCTCGCCCGCGTTGCGTCCGCTCGGCAATGTCGATGACATCAAGACCGTCGGCAAGATGAACAAGCTGTTCGGTGGCAAGGGAGCGCAGGGTATGGGCACGGTCAGCATCAAAACCCAGCCCAAAGGCGCCCAGGTGGCCGTCAACCAGCACATGCTGGAGAAAAACTCGCCCGTCGACTTCGTGCTCGATCCCGGCAACTACGTCATCGACATCACTCTGACCGGCTACGCACCCATCCATAAAGTGGTCACCGTCGATAAAGGCGGGAAGGCCGTCATCGATGAGGTTCTGCAACACGAGTAGCCAACCGCGAAACTGGCGCTGCTAGCCCCGACTCACATGATTCGGGGTCACGATAGTCCTGCTGACCGGATACTTTAATTTACATTCCATTAATCCTGCCGTAACTTTCGTCCCGTAGCATCCTCTTGCAGTTCCACGTGAATTCTCCCGCCGTACTTCTGGGAAAGGACAAAATTTATGCGTCAACTGTTGTCGATTTGCCTTGTTGCCGCCATTGCCGCCGGGCCCGTTTTTACGCCGGTAGCGAACGCCGCCACTCCTAAAACAGCGACTCCGATCAAACACATTGTCATCATTTTCGGGGAAAACCGGTCTTTTGACCACTACTTCGGAACCTATCCCAACGCCCTCAACCCGGCGGGCGAACCGCAGTTCCATGCTGCTCCGGGTACACCGACCGTGAACGGCTTGAGCACCGCCCTCTTGACCAACAACCCCAATCTCAATCCAGCCAACGGCAGCGGCGCGGCCAATCCTTTCCGCTTCGATCGCAGCCAGGCCAATACGCAAGACATGGGCCACAGCTACACGCCCGAACAGATGGCCTTCGACGGTGGCGCGATGGATTTGTTCCCCGTGAACACCGGCAGCGCAGGCCCGCCGCCGAACGCTCCGCCAGCTGTGGTGCTGACGAATGGCCAGGTCATGGGCTACTTCGACGGCAACACGGTTACCGCGTACTGGAATTATGCCCAGCACTACGCGATGAGTGATAACTCCTATAGCACCAACTTTGGCCCTTCCACGGTCGGCGCAATCAATCTGATTTCAGGCCAGACCAACGGCGTCGTGAACTATAGCGGCGGTACCGGCAGCTTTGTCGGCGACGGGAACGGCGGATTCACGGTAATTGGCGACCCTGACCCCCTTGGCGATGTCTGCTCCGGCAGCGGCCAGGCCCAGATGGGTGGACAGAACATCGGCGACCTGCTCAACGCGGCCAACATCACCTGGGGCTGGTTTGCTGGAGGTTTCAACCTCAACATCGTAAATGCGGACGGCAGCACCGGCTGCAACCGTCAGTCGACCTCGCCAATCGTTGGCACACAGGGCGACTACGTTCCTCATCACACTCCGTTCCAGTACTATGCTTCAACCGCGAATCCCACCCACGCTCGCCCCAAGTCGGTTAAGACGATCGGCTACTCTGGCGACCCAGCCAATCACCAATATGACGTCAACGATTTCTTTGCGGCGATCTCGGCGGGCAATTTCCCGACGGTAAGTTTCCTGAAAGCCATCTCCATTCAGGATGGCCACCCGGGAAATTCCGATCCTCTGGACGAGCAGCAATTCGTGGTGAGGGTAGCCAACTTCCTGCAAGCACAGCCGGAGTGGGCCAACAC
>JBAPQU010000164.1:0-2134 GCA_049280795.1 Candidatus Sulfotelmatobacter sp. | reverse complement strand
GTCGTAAGGAAGTCGCTGGCGATGCCTTGCGCGAAGTGGGCAAGAACATCGGCAGTGGCGGGCGCGACTAGCAGAGCGTCAATCGACTGCGCGACGGCGATGTGCTCAATCGCGGAATCGATATTGGGAGCGTGCTCTTCGCCGGGCGAGAACATTCCCGTAATTACTTTTTCTCCGGAGAGAGCGGCGAAGGTGAGCGGGCGAACGAACTCCTGAGCCGCGCGCGTCATGATGACTTGCACGCGTATGCCGCGGTCTTGCAGCAGTCGCACAATCTCGGCTGCCTTATAAGCGGCGATGCCGCCCGTCACTCCGAGAGCAACTTTCATAATGGCAAATGGCAGCGCCTGAAGGCGCGGTCAATCGGAACGTTTGTCATGCCTGAAGGCATGACCTGATACGACTCCGCGGCAAGGCACGAACTGATATGAAACCGCGCGGACGCCGCTGCTTCAGTAACTGTTATGCGTCGTGGCCGAAAGCCTGATCCAAAACTTCGGCCGCCTGCTCGGCGGCGCTGCGAATTTCAGGGATCTCCCATTTCACCTTGCCGGCGCGGATTTCATCCTGTGCGATACGGCAGGGTTTGCGGGAGTTGGTTTGAACCACGGGCGGCGCTCCGGATTGCAGTTGCCGGGCTCGCCGGGCGGCGACCAGAATGTAACGGTAGTTGCTGTCGAAGCCTTCGATCAATTTCATAGATTCTCTCCCTTGCTGCCGGGATATAAGATTTTGATTGCCGAAATTGGTGCGCTTCGTTCTTTCGCCTGCGACGCCAAACGCTTGCAATACCATTCTCCCACGAAATTCAAAGTCGTGGGGCCTTGCGGAGCCAGACTATGGTTACCGAGGACTACCCACATGGCCCGGCCCTTCCGGAATCGCCAGGTGACTTAAACGAGTCCAGAATCGGCTTGAGGCGGTCGAGCATATTTGCAAGACGACAGCGCTCGGCGAGAGCCACCGTTTTGGCTTCCTCGGGCGATAGCGGCTGCCCCGCGCGCATCAGGCGCTCGCCACGCACGATCGCGCGCAAGAGCTTGATCGAATCTTCGAGCTGATCGTTTATGAGAATGTAGTTGTATCGCTCATAGCTCTCGATCTCACGAGTCGCCGTATTCAGGCGGCGCTGGATCACCTCTTCACGGTCTTCGCTGCGCTTGCGCAGGCGGTCTTCCAGCGTTTTACGATCCGGGGGCAGAATGAAGATGCCGGTGGCGCCGGGAAGTTTTTGCTGAATCTGCGCCGCGCCTTGCACATCGATGTCGAGCAAAAGGTCGCGGCCATTTTTTTCCGCTTCATCGAAAAAGCGGCGCGCCGTTCCGTAATAGTTGCCGAAAACTTCGGCGTGTTCGAGAAACTCGTCGGCGCGAATCATCTTCTCGAATTCAGGGCGCGAGATGAAAAAATATTGTCGTCCATTGGTCTCACTGCCGCGAGGAGAGCGGGTGGTATAGGAAATGGAAAACTCCAGATTCTTCACCTTGGGCAGCAGTTCATTGACGAGCGTGGATTTGCCCGAGCCGGACGGGGCGGAAATAATGTAGACGACCGGCTTCGATGGAGAACTCATTCCAGGTTCTGCACCTGCTCGCGGGATTTTTCAATCTCAGCTTTCATGGCCAGTCCGGCCTCGGTGATCTTCAGCGCTTCGCCGGCCAGGCCGGAAGTCTTCGAGAGCAAAGTGTTCGCCTCGCGATTCATTTCCTGGAGAAGGAAGTCCAGCTTCTTTCCCACTTCTCCGTTTTCGTCGAGCAGGCCGAGGAAATGTTGCACGTGATTTTCCAGGCGGACAATTTCTTCCTGAATGTCGCTGCGGTCGACGAGAAGCGCGGCCTCCTGCAGTACCCGTTCTTTATCGGCGCTGGAGCCCAGCAGTTCCTGAAGGCGTGACTGAAGTCGTTCCACGTAGTTTTGCAATACCGTGCGCCGGTGTAGCTGGACGGTTTGGACCGCTTCACGCAGGTGCTCCATGCGCTGGCGGAGTTCGCGCTCAATGCTGCGGCCTTCCTGCTCGCGCATTTCGTTGAGGCGATCGAGTACTTTGCCTACCGTGGCCATCACCGCAGACTCCAGAGCTTCATCGTCAGGGTCGCCGGCGGAATCGAGGGCGCCAGGAATACGCAGGATGGAG
>JBAPQU010000163.1:0-2010 GCA_049280795.1 Candidatus Sulfotelmatobacter sp. | reverse complement strand
ACGTCGAGCAAATTGTGTGCAGACCGAGTGTAGGTTGAGGAAGCGCCCTCTCCGCTGGGTAGGGTATGCCGGGTTGTACCGTCTCCGGGAAGAAGACAGCGGTCGTGCGCCCGAAGATACCTTGGCCTGCCGTACGAGCCACCAATCCGCCCGGGCCGACGCGGTTCGAAAATCCTAGATCTGTAACTCGTCGAATCAGCGCGTCCATCGGTGTATGAGCTGCGAATTTCTCGGGGTCGAGACTGGCGCGAAGGTAAGCCTTCATCGAGATGTCAGATATCGACGGCACAATCCCCGCTCTCGCGTTCGCCCGGAATCGGGTCGGCGCAGGTCAGTGAACGCTTTACCGATCGGCAAATTTTTTCTCGTTGTGGTATTTCAAGAAATTCTTATCGGGAGCAAAGCGGCTAGGCAGCCTTATTAGCGCCCCTTCGTACCTTCCAAGAAAGTCTCTAGTGGTTTCATCGGCGAGGTGCTTTCGCACTTTAGACGAGAGCTTGACTTTGAACTCTGGGGTAACAGTGAGCAGTCCGCAGTCGAATGCTCGGTCGTGGACAGCATTGAGGCATAATCCATTGCGCGGGTTGGTACGGTTCTTGGGATCATCCGCCCACGGTATGATGTGGCTCGCATTCAATAGCTGTGGCAAGGGCAAGCCTGTGATGCAGCACCGCTCGTCGTAGGCGGCGAGAACAGCCGCCCTAAAGAATCCTTGATTGATTCGCGTGCGGACGATTGCTTCGCGTGTCTTTCCTTCTGGAAAAACTTCGGTGTCTTCGTACAATTCTGCCGGGCGCCCCGTCATCTCGGAGAGTAGACGCTCACTTTCGTACGCCAGTTTTTCCCAGTTGTTGTTGAACTCGTTCCATATTTCTACTTCTGACTTTGCGCCATGCGATGCGCCCGCGATGTTGCGTCTCTTCAAAGCGGGATCGAGCCGTGCGAAATTAGCCAGCTTCCACGAGACCGCTGCTGGAGTTCGGTCAACTGCTTTTGCTAGGTTTATTAGGTCAGGATTGCGATAGTGGATACGCCCGAACGGGATTTTGCAATAGAGGTTGAAAGCAACGATCAACTCCTCGCGTGTCCAGTCTCGGCGCGGCATAGCCTATGGGAGACGAAAAGAATAGCACAGCAACGGGCCTTCGTTGCGTGATCGGTGGAGAAGCGGGTACCTCAGGCGCTGAAGCGCGAGATTTTAGGTGGTTTGTCGGCACGACTATAAGTCGTGCCATTCCCGAGGCTGTTCTTCTTCGACACTCCGGAGATGGAGAACGGTTGGCGCGCGAAACCCGCTAAGAGAATGTCGTTGATCCGGTATTTTGGCTGATGCGTGCGAAGGCTGAGCAAAAGAGAATTATTCCTGTCGTCACTCGCCATATAAGTTACTCCCTGCAAACAGAGTACTGGGATCTTTGCCGGAAGCAATAGTTGATACGTCCGGCCGATACTATCGTGCCCTCGCGCGTGGGAAGACTTGTGGTTTCGGGAACGGCATTGATCGATGAAGATTCATATCGGAGTACGGGAGGTCAAAATCCCCACCCTTGCCGCTTGAGGACGGGAAGATTTCGGCTGCTGCGGACGCGGCAAGGATGGGGCACCCTCGGCTTATTTGCTGCCGGCGGACAGCGGATTTCCTTCGGCTTCCCCCTCGGCTCCGCTCGGGGCTTCGGCAAAACAAGGGCAGGCTCCCCTGTCTCGCTTCGCTCGCGCGTCGGAATGACAAGGATGAGATGCTCATGCTTCGGAATTGCAAGGGTTGCGAGGAGGCGATAGCTACTTTCTAGGGGGCTACTTTTGTGGGTATGCATGCTGCGTTGCATCCGCAATTTTTGTTGACTGAGGGGCGCTGAGCGTGAAATCATTTAGCTATAGCCGACTTGGCTGAATTAGCTCCTTCCGACCGGTGGTCGGAGGGGGCTTTTGCGTTTTGGGGGTGTGGTGGGTTCCCATGTCTCGCAAAGGCGGCGAGACATGGGGCACCCCAGATTCAAACGGAGGGTTCGG
>JBAPQU010000162.1:0-15834 GCA_049280795.1 Candidatus Sulfotelmatobacter sp. | reverse complement strand
GGCGCGGTGTAGATGCCATCTTGATTGTGGCGCGATTGGCTGGGGCCGGCGGGGCGGGGTCCGCGTGGGTTGTTGGGACGGCGTCCGCGACGCCGTCGACTTCTGCCTCCTCCGCCGGAGGGTCTTCCTGGTCCTGCGTTCATAGTCCTCTCAAAGCTGCCTGGCCGGGCTTACACGTCCGGTTGCAGTGTTCCAAATTTCTCTACTTCAGATTCTCCAAGTTTTAGGATTCCCCATTGGTTGCGGCAGACGTCATAAACGTTGGCGCGCCACCGCAGCTTCCCGCCAATGCGTTTCCCGTGAAATTCTTATGTGACCTTCTTGGGTCAGTCGGGCACACGCTTCGCTCGACAATATCCGCCAATACATCCGAGGGGCAAGTCCACTCTGCATGCAAAACTGCGGGTTGGGCTGGAGCGCACTCGTTTAATCAAACCGCTCTCTGGTGAAGCGAACTCTTATACCGGCGAAAAACTTAAATGTTTGCGTATCGATTATCCGTTGTCGGATCAGTCGCGTCGCCGGGAACGGCCTGGGACGCGGAAGGCCTACGCGGGAACGTGGCCAATGAGAACAAGCTAATGGTACTCGTCCGCGTGCAGGCGCGCAAGTGGCAAAGTGGACGGCTTTTGCACAAGAGGACATGGCTACCGGGCTTCGGGCCCGAAACCGCCCCTTCACATCCCGCCGGAGATTTCTCGAGCCCACTGCTGCGCCTGCCAATAAGAGGTCGCAACAACGTCATAGTCGAGACGCATTTCATCGCAAATCGCACGCGCCTCTTTCCACTCTCCGCTCTCGTGCGCCAGAATCAGTTGGTAAATGGGACGCAGCAAACTCGGTTCGGCTCTGAGAACAGCCTTGGTTTCGGCATCGAGCGGGATCTTCTCAAGAATCCCGGACATGGGCATCTCCAGCATTACGTCGAGCAGGGAGAGCAGACCCAGCAGGAATAAATCGGATTCCCCATGTTCAACCAGAGGAGAAAGCAATTCGCCGAAGCGGGCCCGGACCAAGGCACAAAGCACGAGATCGCTGGTCTTATCCTGTCCGGCGCCCACGGTGGCGATCAGGCGGATCCAGCGCCTCACTTCGCGGTCGCCGAGAATCGACAGCGCATGCCGCACGGAGTGAATTTCGCTGCTGAACCCAAACTTGGCGGAGTTCATGTAGCGCAACAGCCGGTAGCAGATGGAAGCTTCGGTCTTGATCAATTTCTCGAGTTCGGGAACGACGAGTTCGGGTCCGGATACGGCCTGCAACATTCTGAGGTAAGTGATCTTGTTGCCGGGAACGTCGCGCGTGCTCATTATTTCCGGTCGGCGCAGGAAGTAGCCCTGAAAGAAGACAAACCCCATATCCTGGGCGGAGACGAAATCCGCATGGTCCTCAACTTTTTCCGCGAGCATCCGGCAGTGCCCGGCGCTATGCCGTTTCATCAGCGCGGCGCGCTGCTCCTGGGTAGTAAGTTTGAGATCGACTTTGATGATGTCGGCGATTTCGGCCAGGCCCTCGCGCGGATCGTCACTGACGTAGTCGTCGAGTGCGATCAGATATCCAGCTTCCTGCAAGTGATGGCAAGCGGCCAGTACCTCGTTATCGACGGCAACCGACTCCAGAATCTCGACCACTGTCGACTGCGATGGCAACAGTGTAATCAGCCCTCCAGTCAGGGTAGTCCGCGTGCAGTTCATGAAGGCGCGGCGGCCATCGCATAGGACATCGAGGCCCATCAGTAGCGAACTGTCGAGGGTGGAGTGGGATGCGGCGTCGGCGTCCGTGCCATGAAACGCGTTCTCCATACCGTCCCGAAATAGAAGTTCGTAGCCAAACACCTTTTCATTGCGGTCAAAGATAGGCTGGCGGGCTACATAGCGCAGCTTGGGGCCCTTGCGGCCGTCGGGAGCAGAGCCAGGAGCGGCGGAGGAAGTCGGCACAGCGAAGTTATCGGCAAAGGAAGGGAATGACTCCAGCACAACGATAACTGCCGGCTCGCAGCGATGAGAAAGCTCTAATCCTGTCGAGTTCAGCAAAGCAAAAGGCGCTCCGCGGAGGCGGAGCGCCTTTTGTCGTGTGCTTTAGTTCGAAACAGTCAGTGTGACGGTGAAATTGTTCATGATCGGGACTGCACCCCCGGTAGTAGCGTTCACCACCACGGAGTAGGTTCCGGCGGGCGTTCCCGGATTCTTCTGGCTGCTATTGGTGTTACCACCGCAAGCCCCCAGCCACAACGTAGAGAAGCCCAGAACCACGATCAGGCTGAGCAGACGCGCACCTCGCGTGCGTGATCCCACCGCAAAAACCATTCCAAACAGGCCAGGCAGGAGCAGCGCATAGAAGATTTGACTGCCGCGCCCTGGTGGCGGCCGCAACCGGCCTGTCGGAGCGGACGTTGTGATGTTTAGCGTGACCGATGTAGCGCTGACCGAATTCCCACCGGTTGGACTGAAGGTGCAACTCGCCTCAGATGGAAGACTGCTCTGCGTGCAGGTGTAGGTGAGCGGTAGCGCGGTCGTCGCGGGCGAAGCGGTATTGACCACGAATCCAGTCGTGCTGGTAACACCGATTGAGACGGAAGCAGAACCGCCAGCATTCACAGGGAACGTGCTGCCGTTGGTTGCCGCGATGCTGAATTTCTCCTTGGTCGCGGTTACAGTCAGGCTGACGCTCGCAGTGTGCGATGTATTGCCGTTGCCGCTGGGAGTTCCGGTGATGGTGATGGCCTGCGCCCCGGTGGGCAGCGCCATGTTGGCCACTGTGGTGATGGTTACCTGCACCGTGGCCGACGGATTCGTGCTGGTAAGTGTAACGCTGGTGGGAGTGCTGGGGTTGCTGAGGTTCTGGAAGCTGCAGAGGGCTCCTGCTGGTAGACCGGTCGTGCAACTGCCCGGAGTTGAACTGGTTGGAGAGCCCGACGAATTTGTAAAGATGATGGTCTCGCTAAGGCCCTGCACCAAGGTGAGGGTTAAGACGGCGATGGCGGATTGTCCAGCGGAGACAGATGCAGGCGCCAGGGGACTTGTGGTCTGAAGCGTGAAGTCCGACGGGGTGACGCTGACCGTAACCGCCGAGGACGACGAGCCCCCGTTGATTCCGACATAGCTCCCAACAACTGAGTTCGAACCTCCGGGTAGCGAAGTGGTAGTAAACGATGCGGTACCTGCCGACAAAGTGCCAGAACCCAGGGCTGTGGTCGAGCCGTTATCGTAAAAGTTGACGACCCCGGTTGCCGTAGGGGGCGTGACGGTGGCCGTGAAGGTCACGGGGCTCCCTTGGGATGTTGCATTGGTAGACGACAAGACCGAGGTTGTCGTGACCACCGACGTATCGGCCCAAGCCGAGGCCAGTACGTCGGCATCCACAGAACCTAAACCAGTAACAAGGTTATAACCAGTCGTCGCGTCAGCATTCGAAGCGTCATATCCAAAGGATCCACTCGAAGGGCACTGCAGCGCGGTCGGCCATGGGGCTGCTGGCTGGCCAGCTTCACAATAGACGATGTTGTTCCCGCTGGTCGCCTGGTGGAACGCGCCGTTCGATGGATTTTCGGCCAGGTAGTAGAGCTGAGAGTTGATGTTGCCCAAACCGCCGCTGCTGCTCAGGTATTGATTGAGCAAAGTCACAATACCGGCAAATATTGGCGAGGAAGCCGATGTTCCACCCACAATCGAGGGGGGAACGACAGTGTTGTTGCCATTGCATGTACCGCTGCAAACACCGTTCACGGCGGCTGCGATATCGCTGGATGTACCGGTCCCGCAAGTACTGGTGGTCTCGGTGTCATAAGGGCTGGTGGAAGACAGTTCCTCCACGGGCGTGCAGTAGATATACCCAGGGAAATTCGGCGATGCCATAAGAGAAACGTCAGGCGAGAAGCGGGCGTTGGCCTGACCGGGAACTGTGACAGTTTGCCAGGAGGGCTGTGGGAAACCGGAAACGCAATTTGTGAAGTCGGAGTTTTGGACAGAGCAGTTACTCGCTCCCCCGCCGCTGGAAATGATGCCGCTACTCTCCTGGACGGACATAGGGCTGCCGAAATCGCTGGGAAACGCTAAGCCAAGTTCTACATCGTCGTTCCAGGAAGTTTCCGGAAGCGGCGGATTTTGGGCGGTACCGCCATTCGTGGTGCCTCCGCTGCCCGTGCCCCAGTATGTACTGGTGAAACCATTGGGATAGCTGATTGCTGTGCCTCCAACGCCCGTAACTTCTGGGCTGCTGGCGGGATAGCTGACCGCCAACCCGCCAGTCGCGAGATTGCTTGGATCGGTGGCAGGGGGTGGTGGGGGATCGCACTCAGCGACGCCATTGTCGCCTGAAGAGTTCATGAACGTAATGCCCTCGCTATTCGACTTCATGAGTTCGATTTCGTCTGGCCCAGGCTGTCCGGTCGACGTTTCGATATCATTGTCATCGAACTCGCAGGCTCCATAGCTCATGCTAATCACGGGAGCGAGTTGGTTATCGATAGCGTAGTAGTAAGACGTAAAGACATTCGTCGAGTTCACAAAGATGATTTGCGCGCCGCGGGCAGTCGCCGCCGACCATTCCAAATCCAGATCCGCTTCCGTCAAGTCGCCTTCAGCAGGCGTGGCAACGCCGGGATCAGCACCGTCCAAGACGTACTTAAAGTTGCTTGAGTTGCAGGCCGTGATCACACCACTGGAGTTGGTGGTGCAACCGCTGATCAGCGGCAAGCTGAAGCCGGTGCGAAAGGCATTGAGATCGGCAAGGTAGACGTCGGTCTGGCCAACGATGACCAGCTTCTCGCCTGCACCAGTAAACCCGGCGGTGTACAGGGCGTTGATGTCGTAAATCGTGGCAACGTCGCCTGGGGCGACGAAATCCGCAATCTGGAAATTGGCGTCGTAGTAGTCAGGACGAGCACCTTTCTTTCGCGGAGCAGCTTTGACGTATGCCGGTTTCGGGCGGAAGTCATCCAACCCACGGATGCCAGACGCTATGCCTGACAGCGCCAGCGGGATAGAAGGCGGCGTTGTGTTAGCGAAGTGCGATTCACCGTTTAGGTTGAATCGGTGAATTTCCGTTCGGAAAGCTTTCGCGACCTGAGCCGCGGTTCCACTGAAAACGATCCAATTTCTACCGCGAGCTACGCTGACGACCGTGAGCCCCTGCGACTTAAGCCATCCCGAAATCTTCTGAACGTCGTTCTGGCTTAGGCCGAAGCTGTCTGCGTACTGCTCGGGAGTCAGCCACTTGTGATAGCTAGGCGACTTAGGGTTTTGCTGCTCAGCTAATAAAAGGTTAAGCGCCTTCATTTGGCTGGGCGTGGGAAGCGTAAGTAGTGTGATCTGATCAAGCTGAAAAGAAGCCTCAACCGGCCCCTGATCATGTTGCGGCAGCGCCCTGCGATTAGTGTGGCCCGGCAGCGCCACCATCTGGCTGGAGTCAATCGGTCCGGTAATGCGGTCTGGTTGGGCGGCGAAGCATAGGGTTGAGGCTAGGAGCGGTAGCAGCAACTTCCAAGATCGCATTGAGTACTCCATCTGCACTGCGGGTTGAGAGTTAATTGTTTCTAAGCTTATACGGCTTTATTGCACTCTGATCAAGATTCCCAAAGATAAGGTTGTATGGCACCAAGAAAGTTACAAACTCAGAAAGTCACAAACCAGGCGCTGGGCCGATAGTCGCGCGTTACAAAAGTAATTACATGCAGGGCCGGTAGGGCTGAGTTTGGCGTATCCGCGCGGAAACGGCGCTCGGTGAGTGAGTCATGACATGGAGCGTCCACGTTGCCAGGTACAAAGGTGGCGGGTCGCGATCCACGCGAGGATTACGTGAAGGTGCGCCGGCAACAGAGCCTTGGCCCAAGCGTACTCCCGTCCAGTGAAAACGCCCGTACTTTGCACAATCCCCAGGCAGTTCAAGTGCATCCAAGCTGTAAAATTGCTGTGGGTATATCTCGGAGAGGACTCATGCGCCCGTTTGCCAAATCACAGCTCCTTACTATGGCGGCGATTTTATTGCCGGTCACCCTCTTGTTCGCGGCCAACGTTGACACCAAGTTTCACAACGCGCCGGCTTCGGCCCAAGCGACGAAAAATCCCTACGAAGGCCAGGACGCGGCCGCGCAAGCTGGAAAGCAACTTTATGCGCGCAATTGCCTGTCATGCCACGGGAAAATGGGCAAAGGCACGGGCAACGTGCCGTCGCTGGTGGATGGCAAACTCGATTCCGTTAAGCCCGGCGAGGTGTTCTGGTTTATCACGCGCGGCGATAAAGATAATGGCATGCCTTCCTGGGCAACTTTGCCGGTCAAGCAACGCTGGCAGGTCGTTACGTATGTGAAGTCGATGACGGCTGCGAATGGTGCGCCGGAGGCCAGCGCGTCCATGCCAGACACCAGCACATCGACATTCAAGGGACCGAAGCCGACTCCGCCGTTCACCGACTTCCGCTACGAAAAGCCGGGTGCAGTCCGCAAGATCACGGTGAATGATCTGCCCCAGCCTTACGCGACCAAGTCGTCGGATAACGGTGCGGATCTGGTAGCGCGGCCGGAGAATGTATGGCCCGTGACTCTCCCTGGATTCAAGGTTGAGTTGTATGCCACCGGACTCGAAAATCCGCGAACGCTGCGAACCGCGCCCAACGGCGACATTTTCCTTACGGAAAGCGACGCCGGACGCATCCGGGTGTTTCGCGGGCTTACCGGCGATGGAAAGGCCGAGCAGTCAGCTGTCTTCGCCAGCGGTCTCAAGCAGCCGTATGGGTTGGCGTTCTACCCGCCTGGCCCTGATCCGCAATGGCTTTACGTCGGCAATACGAACGAGGTCGTTCGTTTCGCATATCACAACGGAGACCTGAAGGCGAGCGGATCGCCCGAACATATCGCCGATCTGCCGGCGGGCGGCGGGCACTGGACGCGTGCCGTAGCGTTCTCGCAGGACGGCAAGAGGATGTTTGTCGCAGTGGGCTCGGGCTCGAACATCGACGATCCTGACACGCATCCCCGGGAAAAAGACCGGGCCGATATTCTGGCGTGCGACCCGGCGAACTGCCAGCTCTCTGTCTACGCCTACGGCATTCGCAATGCAGGCGGCGGAATCGCGGTGAGCCCGCAGACCGGGGAGCTGTGGTGCTCCGTGAATGAACGCGATGCGCTCGGCGACAACCTCGTCCCCGACTACATCACGCATGTGCAGGAAGGCGGATTCTACGGCTGGCCCTGGTGGTACATGGGGCCCCATCAGGATCCGCGGCACGAAGGCAAGCATCCGGAGTTAAAAGACAAGGCGATCGTGCCGGATGTATTGCTGGCGCCGCACAATGCGTCGCTGGAGTTTACTTTCTATGAGGGCCAGCAGTTCCCTGCCGAGTACAAGGGAGACATTTTTGCTTCCGAACACGGCTCCTGGAATAAAGCGATACGCGTGGGCTACGAAGTGATCCGCGTCCCGCTGCACCAGACCGGCCACGCCGACGGCGAGTATGAAGATTTCCTCACCGGCTTTGTTTTGCCGGATGGCAACGTGTGGGGGCGTCCGGTCGGCATCACGGTGGCCCCGGATGGTTCGCTGTTGGTCAGCGACGACGGATCGAACTCGGTATGGAGAGTTAGCTACACCGGCAAGTGAAAAAGATCATCTTCTCACTCGCTTTAACTGTAAGGTGACGAACCGGATTACCCGGCCTTCGCAGCAAAGCTGAAAGGCCGGGACAACCTCCGACCTCCTCGCTCAAGCCGCGCGCGCATATGGGATCGCCAGCTTCTCGCGGAACCTCTTCACTGCAAGGATCGTGAGCACAACGAAGAGCGCCAAAACCACAAGCTGAGTGACCAGGAACGGCGGTTCGCTCTGCGTCGGGGCCAGAGCTTTCAAGGCGGGTACCTTCATGAACATCTGCGCGACCAGAACAAAAACATTGAGATAAAGGGAAAGAATCGCGCTGATCACGAAGGAGCGACGCCAACCGCCGGCGAGATGAAAAACATACAGCGCCAGAATTGCAACCGTCAGCGCTACCAGCGAAACGATGCCAACCTTGTGCGACGACAGCAAGTGCGTGAATGGGAAGCCGAATCCGGTTACGCTGGTGGCCGCCGTCGTAACGAGGAAAAGCGCGGTCCAGCCGCTGAGAAGTTTCCCGTTGAGAAGCCCGTAGAGCACGATGAATCCAGAGCCGATCCCAACGAGGCTGATCAGCACGTGGATGAGCGTGTAAGTTGCGGTCGACATTCCGAAAATCATGTGTTCCTCCTTGGCAGGGTTGAACAACGGTGGACGACGATTGTAGTCCATTCATCGCTACGCCGGCCCCTGTTTAAGCTTTGGGCCTTTCTCCGAAGATCGCAGTGCCCACGCGCACGCAAGTCGATCCCTCTTCGATCGCGATTTCAAAGTCGTGTGACATGCCTATAGAAAGCTCGTCCATGGCAACGGCGGGCAACTTGCGCGCGGCGAGGGTATCACGTAATTCGTGCAGGTTGCGGAAGTACGGGCGCGCCTCTTCAGGGTCGTCAGCGAACGGAGGCACGGTCATCAGTCCGCGAAACGCTAGCGCCTCCAACCGGGGCGCGGCGATCAGCAATTCGTCGAGTGCGGGAGAGTCCAGCGCAATCCCGCTCTTTGCGGCTTCGCCGCCGACGTTGACTTCTATGAGCACGTCCAGTTTCTTGCCGAGAACGCGAGCCGCCGCATCCAGTCTCTTCGCCAGTTTTAATGAATCAACGGAATCGATGGCGCGGAATAGTTCCACAGCTTTGGCAGCCTTGTTCGTCTGTAGGTGTCCGATCAGGTGCCATTCGGCGTCGCGCAAATCGGCGAGCGCTTCAGCCTTTCCAGAAAACTCCTGCACTCGATTCTCGCCGAACAATCGCTGCCCCGCATCATAAGCTTCGCGAATGCGCTCAGGAGGATGCGTCTTGCTCACGGCCATCAAAGTAATGTCGTCGAGAGTGCGTCCAGCGCGACGCGCAGCGCCGGCAATACGCTCACGCACCGCTGCGATATTTTCAGAGATTGACATAGAAAGATCGACATAGAAACGACCGACATAGAACTACATGATCGCGGTCGGCGGCGCTGGTTCGTTCGGATCCCCCGCACTTGAGAGCGGCAGCAAAATCATCAGTGCGGCCAGCAGAGCCATCACCACCATTCCGGCAAGATACAAGGGATGGTCAAAGATTTGGGCGGAGGTGATCCGCGAGGCCCACGCGGCGGCTGACGACAGCCATGATTGGTGGGCAAACGACAATGCGATGAAGCCCGCCCAGAGAAGTCCAAACACTGATTCGCCGGCGATCAAGCCCGAGGCGGTGAGAACCCCGGCATTCTCCACTCGTGCCCGCTGCGCTTCGTTGAATCCGCGGCGCTTGGCCATCCAATCGCCGAGGGCGCGGAAAACGCCACCGAGGAAAATGGCGAACGTGGTTTCAAAGGGCAAATACATACCAACCGCTACCAGCATGGGGCTCTTCACCTGCATCATAATCATCGCGATGCCGAGAAAAATTCCCACCACCACCAGCGGCCACGGCATATCGCCACCAACAATGCCGATGGCCAGGGTGGCCATCAATCCGGCTTGCGGCGCCGAAAGCTGACGGCTGCCGAAACCGAATGCCGTATCCAGCAGGTAGAGAGGCCAGTACATGGCCAGGCTTGCGACGACCACGGCGATCAGCTCCGCCATCTGAATTTTGCGCGGCGTGCCACCCAGGATGTAACCGACTTTGAAGTCCTGCAGCAGTTCGCCCGCCACCGACGACGAAACACAAACTACCGCGGCCACGCCCAACACCACCGCTACGCCTTTAATTCCAGAGGCGCCAAGCGAAACCATCAGGAGCGCCGCAATCAGCAAAGTTGAAAGCGTCAACCCAGAAACTGGATTGTTGGAAGAACCGATGAACCCGACCAGACTGCCCGACACTGTTGCCATGAAGAAACCAACAACCAGCATGACCACGGCAGCCAATATTGCCGGCCAAATTAGACCTGAGATGCGGATGTAGAGAAAGCACATGAGCACGAACATCAACACGATCAAACCAAAGACAGCTTTCGAGCTCATGTATTGTTCGGTGCGAGAGAGTTTAGCTCGCTGGGCAGCGGTCTGGCGCAGATCCGACAATGCCCTGCCAATCCCTGCCGTCAGACTCTTGCCCATCTTAAAGAGAGTGTAAGCAGCACCCACCAGCATTCCTCCGACTGCGATGGGGCGCACGATATATCTCCACACAGCGATCGCGATTGCCGCCCAATTATCCGGCGTATCCGCGGGGAGGTAGTGCTTGATGTTCGGCCCGAGAAAAAAAATCAGGAGCGGCACCATCAATCCCCAGGCCAGCACGCCTCCGGCAAACTGAATCGAGGCCAGCCGCAATCCGATGATGTAACCGACTCCCAAATACGCTGGACTCACGCTGGGCGCGGCGAAAGTGCTGGTCCCTCCCGCAGCCACGATCGTGGCGCTGTCCGTTGTGCCCAGACGCACTTGACTGCGGCCGAGACTGCCTACGGCAAAATGAATATCTTTATCAGCTGCGAAAAGTCCGAATCGGCCCAGCAGGTACACCACTCCACCGACGCCAATATTCCAGAAAAGATATTTCGCGGCGTCTGCGCCCCGCCGTCCGGCCTTGTGAATTTCTGCTGCTGCAACTGATTCCGGGAAAGGCAATTCCGGATCTTCCACCATTACCCGGCGCACCAACGAAATGAAGAGCACGCCCAGAATGCTGCCTACCATCATGAGTGCAGTTGATTTCCAATAAGCGTCGGCTGGGCGGAAGGACGGCCACGCTTTGGCGATGACAAAAGCGGGGATGGTGAAAATCGCCCCGGCGGCAAGGCCCTCTCCGATTGTCCCCGCAGTGCGAGCGATGTTCTCTTCCAGCAACGAGCCTTTCCAGGCCCGCATGGCCGCCATGGCAATGACCGCCGCGGGATAGGTCGCCGCAATCGTGATACCGGCGCGCAGGCCCAGGTAGGCGTTGGCCGCGCCCAGCACAACCGTTAGAAAAAGTCCCAGCAGCACCGCGCGCAGGGTGAACTCCTTCATCTCCATGTTCTCGGGAACGAAGGGAACGTGTTTCTTGACTCCAGTTCCAGCTTCGGGGACTGGACTGCTCATAAGTGGAATCCTCGCAGGACGTGAAATGAAAGCAAAGTAATGAACTTATTGAAAACAGCAAACGGCGCACGTTAGCATGCGGGCGGACTGTATTACAAGTGTTACCGGGCCGATAGTAGTGTCCTAGTTTCACCACGGAGGGCACGAAGGAATCGTTGTAATGGACTTTGTGTACCTTTGTGTCCTTCGTGGTTGATGAATTTAGGACTCTACCGGGCCGATTGCCTTCTTGTTGGCTTGTTCTTCGGCAAGGGATTAGAATGGTGCCAATCCGTTCCTTGCCCCTTCGTAGGTTCGATTTCGAGGTGCACCGTGGTGAAAAACTCTCCCGACCAGATCTGGTTTCAGAAACACTTTGAATTCCACTGCGATGATTGCGGCAGCGATGTAGCTTTCCGTTCGCGTCGCCGTACGTTTTCCGAGCGCTATCTACTTCCGGTTTTTCTTCTTCAGCCGGTTCGCTGCTCGGAATGCTTTCGAAGGAGCTATCGATTGATCTTTATGGCGGTGCGACAGCGACTGTCGGACGTGATGAGCAAGCCGCCGGCTTCTGCGATTCGACCCGCCGGCACTCGTAACGTTGCCTAGCGGGCCCGGCCGCCGCTATACTGCTTTTAAGCAGGCACAATCGCCCGCCTGAAAGTTTCTTGCGGGTATCAGGGAGGCCGTCTTCAGCAGTAGCGGGGACGCAATTCGGGCTGCCCAAGCCAACACTGCAGTGGCAGGGTCTTTTATTGCCCGGCGGAAGAGCCAGCCTTGGATAAGCCGAGCATCCCGCCAGATTGCCGAGAGCCTCTTCGCGGTTTTATTTCCTTCCGATTGCCGTATCTGCGGCAAAGCCCTGGTGAAGATTTCCCGTTTGCCGGTTTGCCAGGAGTGCCTCGATTCCATGCGCCCCCTCGGTGGCGGACTCTGCGCGATTTGCGGAGAGCGGCTGTTTTCTTCCTACGCTTTGTCTGCGCTTGAGAGCGAACCCCGCTGCGGGTTGTGCCGCCGTATTGAGCCGAGCTTCGCGCGCGCTGTAGCTTACGGCAGTTACGAGGGCGGACTGCGCGAACTGATTCACCTCCTGAAGTATGGTGGTGTGCGCCCAGCCGCAAATGTTTTAGGACGCATGCTGGCGGAGGCGATTGCGGGGCTCGAACTCGATGCGTCGGACTCTATCGCTGTGATCCCCGTACCTTTGTACCGCGCCAGGCTTCGCGACCGCGAGTTCAACCAAGCGGAAATAATTGCGCGGGCCGCGATAAAGTTTATTCCTGCGTCGAGCAAATTGCGTTTGTGCCCGGGCATTCTCAAAAGAAAACGTGAAACTGCGTCGCAGACCGGCCTTACCCGCCACCAGCGCCGCGAGAACGTGCGGGGTGCATTCGCAGTAGCGCAGCCCGAAATAATCAAAGGCCGACCGGTGCTGGTAGTGGATGATGTGTACACCACTGGAGCGACGGTTTCCGAGTGTGCGCGGGTTCTGCGTCGTGCGGGGGCAACCAAGGTTTGGGTCGCGACCGTTGCCCGCACCATGAAGGCTTCAGGGCAAGTCGAGATTCGATTTTCCGGCGAAGCGGATGTGGAAGAAATTTCTGCCGCAGGAGAATTTCCGCTGGCGCGGGCGGTGGGCAGTTAAGTCAAGGTCTGCGAGGTAGAGTGGAGACGCGGTTCGAGGAGACGAGCAAGCACCATGTCAGCCAGAATCGAAGCCGAGGCGGGACCACCGGGACATCACGCCGCCGGTCTGTTCGCAGCGGCGGCCATGCATCGCGATAGCAACGGCAACGCCCTGCACGCGCCGGTGCTCGTCTTGAACGCATCCTACGAGCCCATAAACGTTTGCGCCGCCCGCCGTGCCCTGGTGCTGGTGCTCAAAGGCGTGGCCATGACGGAAGAAGAGAATGGACACTTCCTGCATGCGGCGCGCATCGCCATGCGCGTGCCCTCGGTGATTCGTCTGCTGGAGTATCGCCGCATCCCGCACCAGAGCCGCGCCCTCTCACGAAAAAATATTTTGCTGCGCGACCGCAACACTTGCCAGTATTGCGCCACCGTCCTGCCTTCGAGCGAGTTGACGCTCGACCACGTAATCCCCCGCTCCCGCGGAGGCTCGTCTACCTGGGAGAACCTCGTGGCTTGCTGCCACACCTGCAATCGCCGCAAAGGCAACCAGTTTCTGCTGGAAGCCGGCATGAAGCTGATGCGCGAACCTCGCGCCTTCAACCTCCACACCAGCCGCCACATCATGCGATTAATGGGCCGGTCGGACGATAAGTGGCGGAAGTATTTGTTTTACTGAGCGGCTTTCGGCTATCAGCTTTCAGCGAAGCCAACCCTCCGCCGAATCTTGGATTGTTCAGGCCGAAACCTAGCCTTGTCATCCCTCGCGAAGCAAGGGATCTTGGGGCGGGCTGGACAGCTGAACCTTACTTCTGCGGCGACTGCGTATTCGGCGTCGCGTCCGGCTTCTGTTGATCTGGCGCGGGAGCCTGATCTGGCACAGGCTTCTGATCCTTCGGGTCCACCTTCTGCACTTCCTGCCCGTTGTACAGAATCTTCACATTCGATCCAAACCGTTTGTAGTCTTCATACTTCACGATCTCGCGGATGTGAATGTCGCCGGTGTTGAAGTTCAGCGTGTCGTCGGCGCGAGTGTAGGTGGGGAACCAGTATTTGTTATCGACCTGCTGCCGCCAGGTGGTGAACTTCGGGTAAAGATGTTCTTCCTTTCCCTTCTTCTTCGTGTCGCGAATCTCTGGAACAGCTTTGCCGTAGGTCTTCACAATCTGGAAATCGTGGTCGTCCACCCAGATGCGTCCCTGAAAATACCGCTTCTTGCCCACAATCTGTTTCGGAGCAATATCAAAAACGTAACAGTGCAACGCGTCTTCCTGCTGCTGCCCAACATAGAGGATGTTGTACTCCGGAATTTCATCGGTAGTAAGCACGAAGGGCAAGCGGTTGCGGAAATCCTGGACGTCGCCTTCATCGAGCGAGAGCCCACCTTGCTCCAAACTCGACTGCGGCGCGAACACGACGTTCTCGATACGATGACCTTTATCATCGTAGAGCACGTCGAAAACTTCGTGGTACTCCCCGGTGACCGTGTCGCCGTCGCGAGTTTGCACCTTGATGTCCTGCCGGTAGGTGTACTGCTCGCGCGCTTCCTTGAACAATTTTTCCTGCGCTGCGAATTTGGGAATGATTTCCTCGGGTGTAATGCCCTTTGGCAGCGCGTTGTCGAGCGGGCCTTCCTGAGCTACGGCTTGGTTGGAAGCGACGAACGCACAGGCAGCCAGGGTCACGAGAAACAAAATGATGCGGGACGACCGTTTCATAACCCTATTTTATCGAATACTGCGAGTGGACGGGCAATTCTGTGCTTTTGCCGTCGAAGCAATATTTAAGACAGGGATCACCGCGGCGACCCTCCCCCGACCCCTCTCCGCTCAGTGAGGCCAGGGGCAGGGCGCTGCAGTTCTGCCATTCACTTGGAGTACTAGATCGAGTGAGAGGTTGCCGTGGGAAAAACGGTTAGTTTTCCGAAATAAACTCCTCTAAATTTAATTTTGGCGATCACCGACTCTCCGAGAGAGACGCCGGTATCGGGGTTGAAGGTCGCGATACATGGCTGTGAAATCATTGACATCAATGCTATCATTGATGTCATGGCTAGCATAACCATCCGCAAACTACCGGAGAACACCAAGCGCCGCCTTCGCATGCGCGCTGCTCGCAATGGCCGCTCTATGGAACAGGAGGCCCGCGAGATCCTCGATTTTGCCCTCCACCAGCCGGAATCCCAGCCGGAAAATCTGGCAGCGGCGATTCGCAAGATATTCGCACCATTAGGCGGGGTTGAGCTTCAGATTCCGAAGCGCGAGCCGATCCCGGAGGACAGAATTCGGAAGTTATTCCGGTGATTGTGCTGGACACCAACGTCTTGTCGGAAATTATGTCGGCGTCAACCCACCCCTCTGTCTATCAATGGACGTCGCAGCAACCGAACGAACTGCTTTACACCACAACCATCAGCATGGCCGAGATTTTTCAGGGAATCGAACTGCTGCCTGCCGGGAAACGGCGCGCTGGATTGCTGAGCGCTGCGGAATCGATGTTCACCGCACTTTTCCCGGGACGCATTCTTTCCTTCGACGAAGGTGCGGCGCGTGCCTTTGCCCCAATCGCGATCGACCGGCGAAAGCGCGGAAGGCCGATCAGCCTCTTCGACGCGCAGATCGCCGCTATCGCGAAAGCCCGCGACGCGACCCTTGCAACTCGCGACACGCGCGATTTCGAAGGCTGCGGCTTGACCCTGATTAATCCCTGGCAGCTTTAACCGCTGAGTTTTGCTACACTCATCGGTTTGCTTAGGAGACACATCATGCGCCGTCTTTTTTTCGCCGTGCTTGCATTCTGCTTTCTGACATTTGACTTCTCATTCGCCCAGGCCAAGCATCCCTTCACTTTCGAAGACATGATGAAGCTCAAGCGCGTGGGCGAGCCGGAAGTTTCGCCCGACGGCAAGTGGGTGATCTTTAGCGTGGTCGATGTCGATCTCGCGGCCAACACGAAGACGCCGCACATCTGGATCGTGCCCACGGCCGGGGGTGAAGAGAGAGAAATAATTGCCGATCAGGACGCGGACCGCCCGCGCTGGGCTCCAGATGGGAAACGGTTTGCGTTTATCTCGACCAAGGAAGGCGGTTCGCAGGTTTGGATCGCCCGCGTCGATGATGCTGCGGG